>CALGAG010000035.1 GCA_937951995.1 uncultured Bacillota bacterium | reverse complement strand
CTTTTCCACATTCATGTAATGCCATTGCAAGCTCAAAAGTGGTCAACCCACATGGGTCAGGGGATCATTTTTATTTATCATCCATGTGGATATGTTTAAGCATCTTAAGGAACATTTTGTCTCTTCTCTTTATGGCTTCCTCATCCTTACCATCTGAGTAATCGTAGAATCCTTCCTTTGATTTAACTCCATGCTTGCCAGAATCCATAAGCTCCTGCAGTTTCTCCGTAGGCTCTTTTCCATCACTGAGTGATTTGAAAAGGTAAGAGGAGATGTAGTAGAAAGTGTCCAAGCCCCCCAGATCAGATGTTTCCAAGGGACCCATCACAGGGTATCTGAAGCCTGGACCATATTTCATGGCCTTATCTATATCCTCCGGTGTTCCTACCCCCTCCTCAAGTATGTGAAGGGCCTCTCTGAAGGCGGCAAACTGGATTCTGTTTCCAATGAAGCCAGGGACATCCCTTTGCACCACAACTGGCTCCTTTTCAATTAATTCCATCAAGGACCTTAAAACCTTCACAGTGCTTTCTGCAGTAGAATCACCCTTTATTAGCTCCACCAATGGAACAATATGTGGAGGGTTCCAAAAGTGCAAACCAATGAATCTACTCTTGTCTCTAATCTTTTCAGAGATCCCATTGATGCTTAGACCAGATGTGTTTGTTGCAAAGTATGCATCAGGCTTTGCAAAACTCTCGACCTCCTTCCAGAAGTCCTGTTTTACATCCAACTTCTCAACTATTGCTTCTATGATCAAGTCACAATCTGAAAAGCTTGATTTGTCCATGGTGTACTGGATATTGTCCATCACCTTTGTTTCTTCCTCTTTTGTCATCAATCCCTCATTTATCAGTGTCTGATTGAAGATATCCACAAGTCTTCTTGAATCTTCCAAAAGGGTTATACTAAGATCATTTACAAGTACCTCATAACCCTTCCTGGCAAAAATCAGGGCTATCCCCGACCCCATTGTACCAGCTCCAGCAATTCCAATTCTTTTGATACCGTCCAATTTCATACAATTCCTCCAAGTAAAAGGCACCTGCCAGACCTACCTGGCGGTGCCCATTCATGAATACCAGGCTATACCTGCATTTCCTTCAAGTCATCTGCAATTATAAGCTTTGCTTCTGTTGCTTCCTGTACCTGCTCAACTGTATATTCCGGATTGATCTCCTTTAAAACTATTCCTTCTTCTGTAACTTCCATAAATCCCATTTCAGTTACTATAAAATCAACCTGTCCTGCAGCTGTCAATGGAAGAGTGCACTCCTTAAGAATCTTCTTTGATCCCTTTGCAGTATGCTCCATTGCTATGGTTACCTTCTTGGCACCAGTTACAAGGTCCATGGCTCCACCCATTCCAGGTACCATCTTGCCAGGGATCATCCAGTTTGCAAGATTCCCCTTCTCATCAACCTGAAGTGCTCCAAGAACTGTCATATCAACATGGCCACCTCTGATAATACCAAAAGATGTTGATGAGTCGAAGAAAACTCCACCTGGAAGTATTGTTACACACTGTCCTCCTGCATTCGTGATCCTAAAATCCTCCTGTCCTTCCTGAGGAACTGGACCAAGTCCAATAAACCCATTCTCTGACTGTAGGAATATGTTAGCTCCCTCTGGAAGATAGTTTGAAACCTTTGTTGGAAGACCAATCCCAAGGTTAACAACATCCCCGTCGTTAAGCATTTTAGCCACCCTTTTTGCTATATAATTCTTCATTTCATTTCTATCCATTATTTTGCACCTCCGTTGACAAGATGAGTTACAAAGATTCCCGGAGTAACAACTTGGTTTGCATCCAACTCCCCAACTTCTACAACTTCCTCAACTTCTGCGATTACAATATCTGCTGCTGTTGCCATTAGCTGATTGAAATTTCTGGTGGCTCCAAAGTACTCAATATTACCAAACTTGTCAGCAGTCTGCCCTGCTATCAGTGCAACATCTGCCTTTAGTGGAAGTTCCAGAAGGTACTCAACCCCATCAATTTCAATCTTCTGTTTTCCTTCCTCAACAACAGTTCCTACGCCTGTTGGAGTCAAAAATCCACCTAATCCTGATCCTCCTGCTCTCACCTGCTCAGCAAGAGTTCCCTGTGGTACAAGAACTACCTCCATCTCACCTTCATTCATCTGTCTTCCGGTCTCAGGGTTTGTACCTACGTGAGATGCAATCAACTTCTTGATCTGCTTGTTTACAATAAGCTTGCCCACTCCATAATCTGGAAATGATGAGTCATTGCAGATCAATGTTAGGTCCTTGGTTCCCTTCTCAACAAGCTTGTCTACCAATCTATGAGGGTTTCCGCAACCAAGGAATCCTCCAACCATTATAGTCATGCCATCCTGAATCTTGTCGATGGCTTCATCAATTGTAATTACTTTATTCATATGGATACCTGCCTTTCATTATGATTTATTATCGCTTAACAACCATTGAAATACCTTGTCCACCACCTATGCAAAGTGTTGCCAGACCCAGCTTGTTGTCTCTTTTCTCCATTTCATGAAGTAGAGTTACAAGTATTCTTGCACCACTGGCTCCGATTGGGTGTCCAATTGCAATAGCTCCACCATTGACATTTACCTTGTCCATATCAAAGTTAAGTTCTTTGGCAACTGAAAGGGCCTGTGCAGCAAAAGCTTCATTTGCTTCAATCAAATCCATGTCCTCAACTTTTAGTCCAGCCTTGTCCAATGCATTCTTGCTGGCAGGTATTGGTCCTGTTCCCATGATTGATGGATCAACTCCACCTGAAGCATAGCTTACTATTTCAGCCATAACCTTAAGGCCTAGCTCTTTAGCCTTGTCTTCGCTCATAACGACAAAGGCTGCTGCCCCATCATTGATACCTGAAGCGTTACCGGCAGTAACTGATCCATCCTTCTTGAATGCCGGTCTCAATTTAGCCAGGGTTTCCATTGTTGTACCAAATTTTGGATACTCATCTGTATCCACTACTATTGGATCTCCTTTTCTTTGAGGGATCTCCACAGGAACGATTTCTTCCTTGAATCTTCCTTCCTTAATTGCCCTTTCCGCTCTAGTTTGTGAATTATATGCAATCTCATCCTGCTCTTCTCTTGTCAGGCCGTATTTTTCAACAATATTCTCTGCTGTAATTCCCATGTGGTAATTATTGAAGATATCAGTAAGTCCATCTGCCACCATATAGTCAATCACTTGCCCATTACCCATTCTCTGTCCCCATCTGTTGTTTGGAAGCAGGTAAGGAGCCATGCTCATGTTTTCTGTACCACCAACAACTACCACCTCGGCATCTCCGGCCTTGATAGCCTGAGCCGCCAATGCAACGGTCTTAAGTCCTGATCCGCAAACCTTGTTGACTGTATATGATGTCACATGATCTGGTATCCCAGCTCCGATTGCAACCTGTCTTGCAACGTTCTGTCCCTGACCAGCCTGAAGAACGTTTCCAAATATTACCTCGTCAATCATTTCCGGCTTAACTCCCGCTCTTTCAATCGCAGCCTTAACGGCAACCTTACCAAGCTCAACGGCGCTAGTATTCTTGAATACTCCTCCATAGCTACCCACAGGTGTTCTTACAGCACTTACTATTACAGCTTTTTTCATTCTAAAACCCTCCTCATTGAATTCTTAACCTAATAACTTGCAATTACCATGCCAACTTATGTGTTATTTCATCTGATAAAACTACAGAAAATCTATATAAATGATTAAGTTTGTTAATATTTAATCATTTATTCACATAATTGACCTTCTTACTGGTTAATTTACCCAAAAATACTATACCTACTCCAAATTATTGTAAGTTTTACCTTACATACTTTCTAAGGCCTATAGGGTGTTGTAAACTTTAGCGTACATAATTCCATATGCATTCCCATTATTGTTCAACAAATGAACAATAATGGTGTTTGTTATATTATTAACTATTCTCAATCCTATACTTGTCCATTTTCTCATAGAGGCTTGTCCTGCTTATTCCAAGAGCCTTTGATGCCTTTGACTTATTACCCTTAACATGGAACAAAGTCCTTACAATTGCCTCCTTTTCAACTTCCTCCAGAGTTTCCCTTAAGCTTCTATTTACATATAAATCCTGACTCCCCGCTATTTTAGGTGGCAAATGCTTTGGCAGTATTGTTCTTTCCTCACCCAGAAAATTTATTGCTCTTTCAAGAACATTCTCAAGCTCTCTGATGTTTCCTGGCCAAGAGTAAGCTTTGAGCATTTCCAGTGATTTGGGGGATATTCCATCAACGTACCTATTTTCTTTAATGCTTATTTTTTCAATAAGGTGTTCAGCGAGAATCTGGATGTCATCCTTTCTCTGATTTAGCGAAGGTATTCTTAAACTAACCACATTTAGCCTGTAGTAAAGATCCAGCCTGAATGTTTCCTCCTCCACCATTCTTTCAAGGTCCTTATTGGTTGCAGCGATAATCCTTAAATCAACCTTTTCGGAAGTATTGGAGCCGATTCTCTCAATCTCCCTCTCCTGAAGGACCCTGAGAAGCTTCACCTGCATATTCATGGGGAGGTCTGCTATTTCATCCAAAAAAATTGTCCCACCATCTGCAGCCTTGAACTTACCTATTTTCCCACCCTTCTTGGCACCAGTGAAGGCACCTTCCTCATAGCCAAAAAGTTCTGATTCAAGTAGTTCGTAGGGTATTGCACCACAATTAACCTTTATAAATGGGGCATCCATCCTTTTACTGTTGTTGTGTATGGCGTGGGCAAACAATTCCTTGCCGGTACCTGATTCCCCCAGGATTAAGACGTTGGAGTTCGTAGATGCGATGCTTCTTGTAAGGTCCTTTATCCTCTTTATTTCAATGTTTTCACCTATTATGCTATCAAGGGCATATTCTGCCTTGTTTGCCTTCTTGAACTCGTCTCTATACAGGTTTAGTTCCTTTTCGATATTGTTGATCTTCATATACAGATTATTTAGTTCATCAACATCTCTAAACAGTATCTTTCCAATTGCTCCAACCACTTTTCCCTTTGCATAAACAGGAATCCTGGTGGCAATTATCTTCTTGCCCTTTACAATCTGAATCTGGGCTATTTCTGCCTTCCCAGTCTTAAGTACAACATCAAGCCTGGTATTATCAACAACATCCACCACATTGAGTCCGATAAGTTCCTCCTTTTTCCTATTGAGAAATTCGGCATAGCTTTCACTTATCATTTCAATGATACCTTCGCTGTTTACATAAATGAAGGACTCATTTGATGAATCCAGAACTGTCCTTAGGAGAGACGATGCCTGTACCTCATAATCAAAGGCCTTCAATTCTTCCTTGTGCTTACTTAAAGGATTGAATTCAACAAACACCCCTTTAAATCCTTTGGTTTCAAACAAGCCCGTGTACAACAGAAGCTCCTTTCCCCTATACTTCATAAGGTTTCTAGCTACCTCTCCGTCATTGATGTTTTCCTGAATCCCAAGTTCTGAAAGGATCTCTGTAATTATCTTCCCAGCATCATTTTCGTCTTCTATCTCCAGCAGGTCCTTTCCCTTCCTGTTCACTAAAAGTAGCTTGTAGTCCTCATCCAGAATAATAAATCCTGAGTCGTATATATTTATTATATCCCTTGCTGAAATATTGGTATTTATAACTTTTCACCTCACTAACTCGTATTTATCTTCATTATACCATTAGTGTCAATTTTTTGAACACAAAAAGACCCTGTTGAATAATCAACAGAGCCTTTGCTATATATATAGACTGGCGACTTCCTACTCTCCCAGGTCGTTACCAACCAAGTACCATCGGCGTTAAGAGGCTTAACTTCTGTGTTCGGTATGGGTACAGGTGTCTCCCTCTTGCTATCGTCACCAGACGAAAACTACAAACTTTACATCCATTCACAATAAACATATCCAGTTCACGGTTCACAGTTCTCAATTCACAGTTATCAGGGTCCTTCTTTCGGGTCCTAAGACCCTAAGATTCTTCGCTTTCGCTCAGAATGACATCCTTTCAATTGTGCATTGTGATTTGTGATTTGTGCATTGATTTGAGGTCAAGTCCTCGACATATTAGTATCTCTTAGCTTCAAATATTACTACTCTTTCACCTGAGACCTATCTACCAGGTCGTCTTCCTGGTGTCTTACTCTTTCGAAGAGAAATCTCATCTTGAGGGGGGCTTCGTGCTTAGATGCCTTCAGCACTTATCCCGTCCAAACATAGCTACTCAGCTCTGCCGTTGGCACGACAACTGATACACCAGCGGTTTGTCCATCCCGGTCCTCTCGTACTAAGGACAGCTCCTCTCAAATTTCTTACGCCCACGACGGATAGGGACCGAACTGTCTCACGACGTTCTGAACCCAGCTCGCGTGCCTCTTTAATGGGCGAACAGCCCAACCCTTGGGACCTACTTCAGCCCCAGGATGAGACGAGCCGACATCGAGGTGCCAAACCTCCCCGTCGATGTGGACTCTTGGGGGAGATA
>CALGAG010000034.1 GCA_937951995.1 uncultured Bacillota bacterium | reverse complement strand
ATAACACAAGGAGATGCAAACAATCTTGAGGATGCAATGGCTGTTGAAAGAGAAAATGTTATAGGAATAGTAGCGCTTTCAATACCATTAGTAGGCTATGCCTTTAGATTTTTAAGTAGTACACCAGGGATTGTATTTATACTAGCCCTTGGAATAGTATCATTTATAGCACCACTTATTTTTAAAAGACAGCCCAAGGAAGCCTAAGGAAAGGATGGATGTATATGAAAAACAAATTTATTGCTTTCTCAACCATGCTCCTGGTATCCATCATGGTGGCTGGCGGAACATTTGCTTGGTTTACATCAAGTCCGGAGTCTTCCCTGACCAAGGCTGAAATGGAAATAGTCAAGGTGGAGGTAGTAGGAAATGGCTTGGAGAATATCGGTGTCAGGAACCTTGGAACCAGTGAAACCTATATAAGGGTCCTCTTGGTGCCCCAGTGGAGCGACCACAGCTTATCAGTATCGAATGTTGATATTGATATAAATACCTCTGATTGGGCAGAGGAGGCAGGATACTATTACTACAGAAATAAATTGGGAGTAAGGGCGGAAACAACAAACATTGTTAATGATATTAGCATAAATGGATTGACACCAGAATATGAAGGACAAAGCTTTACAGTAAAGGTCGTAGCAGAGGGAGTCCAAAGTGCAAACGAAGCCTGGAAAGATGTATGGGGCATTGATAGCTTACCTTTTTGATCCAGGTGAAATGGGACTCCGTTGAAATAAATTAAGTTTGGCAAACTTGGAGAAATCCAAGGACGCAAAGCCACAGGGCCTTCTTATAGATGGCAGCCTAGCTGCAGATACTCAAAGACCATTTTAAAGGAGGAGAAAAAAGTGAAAAAGAGAAACATGGTAGTTATGTCAATGATGTTGTTTGTAGTATTACTTATCGGTGGTGGAACATTTGCTTGGTTCACAGCACAGGCAGATCCGATAGTAAATGAATTTGAAGCAGGAACCATGGGAATTTTAATCCACGAAGAGTTTGAGCCAGTTGACAATGTCAACCCTGGAGACTGCTACGAGAAGGTAATCTATGTTGAAAACACAGGAACTAAAAGAGCATACATTAGAATACTAGCAGAAGCTGTATTCGATGGTGGACAGAGTACAGATGTATTGCAGTATGGTATCAATGAATCAGGTCTTGACTGGAACTGGTGGGGAGGATGGCATTTTGTTGATGGATGGCATCTAGAAGATGATGGCTATTTCTATTACAGCAAAGTTGTTGAGCCAGGTCACTTTACAGCACCACTACTGAAATGTAATAGGATTTGCTTCAATGGTCCAATGATGGATAATGAATATCAAGGGGCAAGCCTTGACATTACAATTAATGCAGACGCTATTCAAGCAACTCATAATGCTGTAACTGAAGTTTGGGGAGTATCATTCCCAACTGTAAGATCAGTTGAAGCACAGTTGACTCTAAGAGATGTTGAAGCAATGATTGCACAAGAAGAAGCAGCTTTCCAAGCTCTGGGAATTCAATAGTAGAGTAGCTAGGAATAAGTAAATGTAGAGTTAAAACCATTGTTTACATATAGGCGGACGGTCCGCCTATATGTAAAATACATAGAAAAACTATGAGTAAAGGGAGGGAGAGCAGTGAATAGACTACTATCAAGATCAATGGTATTTCTGGGTGTATTCGCATTGATAATGGGAGCAATGACAAGCTTTGGAATAAATCCCTCCTATGCTGATAACCTTAAGGTGATTGGCAATAATATAGGCCTTGAAGTGGATCCAAGTGACACTAGTCTCTTCAACCTAACAAACATGAATC
>CALGAG010000033.1 GCA_937951995.1 uncultured Bacillota bacterium | reverse complement strand
GGGCTTCCATTGCACTTGTACTTAACCTATATATACCTGGTATTGAGTCCCATCTTATTAATGACCTTGCTGCCATAAAGAGGGTAAAGTACAGAATACTTGAAAGCATGAAAGCAGGTCTTGTGGGAGGTTATGAATCAACTGACCGATCCCAGCTGCTGGATGAAATGTCACAAAGGATCTCTCTGGCAAATGAAAGGATTCTTAGTGAAACCGGAGAGAACTTCAGCCGCGGCTTGGACTATCATCTGAAGTATCTGAAAATGGAGTCTGACCAGCTTGAGTCTTTGAGATTTATGAGTCGTTCGGTAAACTACTTGAGTAAATACTACGAGCTTTCCAGTATGGCAGCTGATAGTACAGAAAAGGCTCTCCTCCAGCTTCAATCAATCAGGATGGACAAGGAGAAAATCAATGAGATCAAGGGCAGTTTGGAAGCCTTGGCCGAGCCAACCCAACAATCCTCCTTGGAGGAATTCCAGGCTCGTGCAACAGCATTCCAATATCTTGAGGACCTTATAGGCCTACTTGATATCAGAACTGATTTTGTAGCTTCATTGTCCTTCTCCGACAGGAAGCTTTTCAGGGAGATGCATTCGAAAATTCGGGAGATGGAGAATGTCGCTCTGGATTGACAAAAATAAAGGTACCTTTTGGATTATTCCATCAGGTACCTTCTCCTATTTTCTTAAAATCTTCTCCATCTTCTTGCCCCTTGCAAGCTCATCTACAAGCTTGTCCAGATATCTGATCTCCTGCATCAGGGGCTCTTCTACATCCTCCACCCTTACTCCACAGACCACTCCCTTGATCAGTTCCCTCGAAGGGTTCATATTGGGTGCTTGACCAAAGAAGCCTTCAAAATCAGTTTCCTTCCCAAGCTGATCTTCCAGGTCTTCCTGACTGTAGCCCGTAAGCCAAAGGATGATTTCGTCCACTTCTTCCTTTGTACGACCCTTCTTTTCGGCCTTTGCCACATACATTGGGTAGACCTTGGCAAAGCTCATCTTATAGATTTTATGTTCGGCCATATTATTCCCTCCCTTATTAAGTCCCCTTCATAATTTCATAAATTTTCCTGACTGTATTAACATTTCTAATTGTCATATCCCTATATATTTTCGTTCCTACAAGCCTTAGCATCCCGCTTTTAGTTGAGTTCTTCTTGTCTACCATCCACAGGATTGCACCTGGAACATACTTAACTGTATCAATTCCCTCTTTTATACTAAGTTCATCCAGTAGTTTCCCATTATCTATGCCTTCAACCAGAAAAATAACATTGCTTTTCATTGTTTTGTCGTTTTTCCATGAGCCTGGCAAAGCTTTCATCATTTCATCAAAGTCATCCAAACTCCTTACTAGGACCTTTATGTTAAGCATATGCCTATCCATGATTGCCTTTTCCAAAGTTCTTTCAATTTCCAATCTGGAATGACTTGAATCGGTAAAGATTATATTTCCGGAGTTTATATAGGTTGTAACAGACTCCATGCCCACATCTTCAAAGGTTTCCTTTAATTCCTTCATATCGATTTTGTTGTTGCCACCTACATTTATTCCTCTTAGTAAAGCTACATAAATCATTTTGTTACCTCCAGTAGCAAGAGCTGGCTCCACCATCTAAATCAAAAAACCAAACAACCCACAAATACCTGAAAATAGCTGTTTATGGGTTGTTTCCTTTAATCCTTTATGCTAATCCTTTTAAACTATGATTACTATCCTATTTTCTACTATTGGTCATGGAAACAATTGCAACTAGTACAACTACAATTATTGCACCCACAATCAAATAAAACAGTAAGCCCCTTCCTTCTGAGTCTTCGCCAGTATTGTCATTTATATCCACATCAATATCCAGTTCAGGGTCTTGATTACCTTCTCCCTCTGAACTGTAAGCTACTGTTAAGAATGGATTGCCTACCACAGTCTCTCCTTCAATAAAGCTCATACCAGGTACAACAAGATTGGCAAGCAATGCAAAAATCATAATCAAAAATACTGTCCTTTTCACAATATTACCTCCTTATATTTACAGTATGTATGTAAGAGAATAAGGAGTATCTCTATTATTTGCTACCCAAGTATGATCCTTCTCAATCATCATTGGATGTTAGTCATAAACTTGTAATATTTTACTTCTAATTTCTCAAAAACTAGTCTTCATTTGAAAATGCCAAAAACAAATTCTCAATTGAAAGAAGTAGTATGGCAGCTCCCAACCAGGTGGATACAATAGGAAAAACAGCAGTTAAAAACAAATAATCCTGGTTTGCAGCCCACATAAGTCCCATCATTATAACTAATGAGATTAGAACAATTGGAATCCTATTAGGTCTTGACCATGGTGCTAATGGGGATAATCTAAGCTCTCCAGCGGCCAAACCCCTGGTCAACATGTACAATCTTATTAGAAAAACTGCAAACAGTATCCCTGTCAAAGTCCAGAGAATGTTTTCAGCCATGACTATCTTTCCAAATCCAGCACCTTCATAACCATTCCACCTTGCCCAGTCATCAATTATCCTCCCAAAGAAAGGCCAGCTTCTCTGGCTGTTGGTCAGAATCACTATCCCCTCACCAGTTTCCGGCACATAGTGAAAGTAGGTCATCACCCCTCCACCCTGTCCGCCGTTTGCAACCGAACTTTGACCATTTGACAGGTCTTCCAGATAATATCCCATTCCATACCCATCAAATACCAGGCCATATACTCCGATTTTCTCCACAGCTGTTATGTAGAGCTGGTCTAAGCTCCTGGGAGTCAGAACATCATTGCCACTGACGTATGTCTCCCCCATGCCCGCAATCATGAATGCAGCCACATCTTCAAGAGTTGCAAACATACCACCAGATGCCTTCTCCGGATAAACGTAGCTTTCAACCGGATTCCCTCCAATATCATAGCCTGTTGGGACCAGTCCTTCAGGGATATCCTCCCAGTTATAGGTTGAATTTTCCATCCCTAAAGGTCTCAATACCTTTTCCTTCATGTATACATCGAAATCCTTTCCTGTTACCTCCTCAACCAATAGCTCAAGGAGGTTGTAGCCTGTGTTTGAATAGGTGAACTTTTTACCTGGTTCATCCACGGGAATTGCTTTTGTTCCAAGACTTTCCTCCAGCGAGGGGACTTTCTTTCCTGGTGGGTACCTATCCATAAAATCTCCCAAGGGCATACCGGATGTATGTGTCAGCAGGTGTCTTGTGGTTATGGTGTCATATGAGAATCTTGAATCTGGAAAGCTCCAGTTCCTGATGTACTTTGTTATGGGCTCATCGAGGTCAATCATGCCATCCTGGACCAGCTTCATGACCCCCCAGGCTGTTACTGATTTAGAAATTGACTCCACCCTGAAGCGGGTGGCCCCTGTAATCTCCTTTTCCTCTTCAATATCGGCATATCCAAATGTATCAGACCAGACGACCTTACCATCCCTTACTATTGCAATTGCACCGCCAGGAATTCCATATCTATCACTTAGACTATAGATTTGTCGATTAAGGTGGCTTGTAAATTCTTCCACTGATGTGTTTTTATCTATTTCATTGTTTGAAGAAAATAATAGAAAACTCATTGTAAGAATACTTACAAGTAAGACAATCAATGTCCCTTGAGCTTTACTTCTTATTAATTTTCTAATAGTTGGTCCATTCCCTTTCATATGGTAGGCACCACTCTTCCATTCTATTCTATTGTCTACCCCAACAGGAGAGTCAAGGGTGCTTTTGAAAATTTTCTCGAATTTTTTTCAAGCAACCAGTCCTATTTTTTTGAACCTATCTTTTTGTATATGTTTTCAGTCTCTGGAGTTGGCACCCCATGCTCCTTACCAAGTCTTATTATTGTTCCTCCGATAAGGTCCCCCTCATCCTTGCCTTTCCCACCTTCAATATCCCTTTGGTAGGAGGTTCTGGTTTCATAGGGATAGAACTGGGCATTTCCAAGGTAGGTTTCCACCAGTGAATCCTTTACTGGAATCCCTTTGGCCCTTGCAAGCTCCACAACCTCCTCCATTATGTTTTTGATAAGACCCTTAAGGTCCACATCCTCCATAACTTGGCCGAAGGATTTCCCTGAGTAGGCTGTCACCAGGGCAAATGGCGCAAACATGATGAATTTCTCCCAGATTATAATCTCTGGTTTTTCTTCCCACCTATGGGGGATTTCTGCATTATTTATTATTTCCACAAGCTCCTTGGAATCATAATCCTCAACCTGTGGATCTTTACCAAGGACCAGCAGGCTTGTTCCACCCTTGTGGACCACCACCCCTGGCTCCTTCACTGTTGAAGTGACAAAGATACATGAAGGTAGGACAATCCCCCTGTTAAGCTTGGATCTTATTCTCTCGTGGATGTCCACACCATTAAGGGGTGCAATTATTGTTGTATTTTCTTTGGTTATCTTGTTAATGTCTTCAACTGCCTCAACAAGGTCATATCCCTTTACTGCAAGGATTATAATGTCCATTTCAGGTAGGTCACCTACATTTTCTACAGCCCTTGTGGGATGGATTCGGATTTCTCCCTTTGATGGTGTGATAAGGGCGAGTCCATTCTTCTTTATTTCCTCAAGATGATTCCCCCTGGCTACAAAATAGACCTCATAGTTATCCTTGGCTCCGACTGCCAGCATACCGCCAAGGTAACCTCCCACACCTCCTATGCCATATACGCATACTCTTTTTTTACTCATTTCCCTTTAACCTCCTCCATTCACTGGCGGTTGAAAATGGTCTCATACCGATACTGTAGTAGAATTGCTGGGATGAGCCTACCAGAACTTTCCTGGCTCCAATCTCTCCGACCCTTCTGATTCCCTCAAGTACAGCTGCCTTGCCCAATCCCATCCTTCTATGGTCAGGATCTGTTGCAACCGGCTCTATTACCGCAAAATCACTCCTTATGTCATACCACATACCGCAATAGGAGACAAAGTTTCCATCAGGTGCCACTACTGCAATTTTAAGGCTCAGGTCAACATTTGGACGCTTCATCTGAAGGTTCCCTGCCTTGACATTTTCTTCGGAGAATTTCAGCTCGCCCTCACCATTCAGCTCATGGTTAAAACCCTTCCAGAGAACACGATAGTACTGGTATAGGTCATAGGTTTCCTCCTAACAACGTCTTTGTATCCATTACAAAACGAGTCAAAAATAACCGTCCCCGGTGACTCACTTATGGTAGGGTTCGTTCCTCATTATTCTGAAGGATCTGTAAATCTGCTCAAGAAGGATCATCCTCATAAGCTGGTGGGGGAAGGTCATCTTTGAAAAGGACAGCTTCAGGTTGGCCCTTTTCAGGATCTCACCGGACAAGCCGAGGGATCCACCGATTACAAACACAATATGGGAATTTCCATCAACCATTATGTCGCTGATTTTTTCAGAAAGCGCTTCTGATGACAGCTGCTTTCCCTCTATTGCCAGGGCTACGACAAAAGCCCCAGAAGGAATCTTTGACATAAGCTTTTCTCCCTCTTTTGCCTTGATCATTTCCATTTCCTTGTCTGAAAGGTTCTCTGGCGACTTTTCATCATCAACTTCAATTATGTTGAGGCTGCAGTACCTTGAGAGCCTCTTGGAGTATTCGCCTATTCCCTCATTCAGGTATTTTTCCTTAATTTTCCCCACTGCTAAGATATCTATGTTCATTTCTTCCTCCAGTGCATTGTTTTTCGCCATTCCAGCTTTCTCTTACTTTAATAATAGCATATATGGAGTATATTTTGACAAAAAAACAAGCCCTCCCGAGGGAAGGCTATTCCAGTTTCCAATTTTAATCCTAATTTATAAGGCTTTTGGCTGCTTCAAGAGCCTTGTCGTAGTCTGGGTGATCTGTTGCCTCTGGTACATACTGAACGTATCTTACGATATTATCCTCATCCAAAACAACGATTCCCCTTGCAAGAAGTCTCAATTCCTCAATCTCAAATCCGTATTTGGTTCCAAAATCCAGGTCCCTATGGTCAGATAGTGTAACTACCTTGTCTATGTCATTTGCACTGCAGAATCTTTTCTGGGCAAATGGAAGGTCCATGGATATGGTTAGGATTGCCACATCCTCAAGCTCAGCTGCCTCATCGTTGAATCTTATGGTCTGAAGCTCACACACGCCCGTATCCAGGGAAGGGACAACCGATATGATCTTTACCTTGTCTTTAACATCACTCAGGCTGTAAGGACTCAGGTCAGCCTTTAGGGCCGTGAAGTCAGGTGCCTTGTCTCCAACCTTAACCTCTGTACCAACTAGAGTTACAGGATTTCCACCCATTGTTACCGCATCTGTTCTTCTACTCATTGTATCTATCTCCTTTACAAAATCCTAATTTTAGCTCCCTTTTGGAAACTTATTGGATAGATACCCGTAAACCTGTCCATTATTCACACTTTGAATCTTCCTCCATGCACTGCCTTACCTTCTCCATCAGGTGGAAATTTGTAAAGTCATAGCTTAGGGGGGTCAATGTTGCAAAGCCCTCGCTTAGATGATACCTGTCAGTGTTCTCCTTAAGGTCGGCATCCTTCCTGCCCATCACCTTCAATGTCCTTTCACCGTTGCCATTCTTTTCGGCCAGGTAATAGTCATATATTGGACCTCCAATCTTGCAGACCTTGATTGGCTTGGTCTCGTCGTGAAGATTGAATGGAGTATTCAGATTCAGAACCATGGGCATAGTCATTTTTTCAGTGTCCATCTTTTCCAAAACCTGAAGCGCGTACTTAGCAGCAATTTCATAGTTGAGCCCATTGGGAGTCCACTCTGCCGACACGGCTACACTGGGAACTCCGTAGAGGTTTCCTTCTATTGCAGCTGACACGGTTCCTGAGTAGAGGATATCCATACCTGAGTTAAGGCCCATGTTTATACCTGAAAAGACTATGTCTATCTTGTCATCTGCAAGCTCCTCCATTCCAACCCTGACGCAATCAGCCGGTGTACCTGATATGCTGTAGGCAGGTGATTTTATTCCCTCAAGCTCCACTTCCTTGATAACTATGGGCTTATGGAGTGTGATTGCGTGACTCTGGGCACTTCGTTGGGTTTCTGGTGCTACAATTATTACATCATGCTCCTTTTCCAGAGCCTTTGCCAGGGTGTGTATCCCCTCGGCCATAATTCCGTCATCATTTGCCAATAATATCTTCATCTCTTCCTCCTAGAACTCTCTAAATCTAACCGTAACATATATTATCTCCCCGCCTCTGTCTATTGTAAGCTGGGCGCTGTCCCCGATCCTATAGTTGTATAGTATCTTTCTCAGGTTTGCCATACTTGTAACCTGTTCATCATCCACATATGTTATTACATCAAGAGACCTTAATCCCGCCTGGTCCGCAGGTGAACCTGGAAGTATCTCAATTGCCACAACTCCGGACTCAGCAGGTAGGTCCGTATCCATTTGAACCTCGTATATTTCAACCTCACTACCTGTAAATCCTATATATACATTATTGAAGGTTCCCTCCTCAACTATCTCCTTGAGGACAGGCTTTACCATGTTTATTGGTATTGAAAACCCCAGTCCCTCTCCTGTCTGTATCTTTGCTGTATTGATGCCGATAACCTGACCTTTGGAATTAAGCAGGGGTCCTCCACTGTTTCCTGGGTTTATTGATGCATCCGTTTGTATCAGGTCCTCCATTACATTGTATTGGTTTACCTGGACAGACCTGTGGAGACCGCTAATTACCCCAGAGGTTACGGTCCTTTGAAAATCAAGTCCCAATGGGTTGCCGATAGCCACAGCCAGCTCTCCAACCCTTATTTCATCTGAGTCACCAAGCTCTGCTGCATGAAGATTTGTGGCGCTTACCTTCACAACTGCAAGATCCAGTGTAGCATCGTACCACAAAACCCTACCCTGTGCCTTATCTCCGCTCTCAAAGAGAACCTGGATCTCCCGGGCATTCCCATCTCCAATTACATGGGAGTTGGTCAGGATATACCCATCGCTGCTTACTACAACTCCCGAACCAACACCTTCAACAGGTCTGGACCAGAAGAAATCCCTTTCAATTGATACTGTAGTTATGCCAACAACTGAGCTAACCGCCTTGGTGGCAACCGCGGCAACCACATTTATCTCCTCTGTGGGATTAATCGTGACGGTATTCATCATGGATAGCTGGCCTTCAGAGTATATTTCCGGTACGGGAATTATCTTTCCGTACAGGTATGTGGGTGCTATATATGCTGTTACAAGGCCTCCAATCATTCCAGCAATAAGAGCTACCAGTATATATGAAAAGATGCCTCTCCTTTTGGGCGGCCTGTAGTAGCTTCCGTAATTGAAGTCATTCATCCCTTTTCCTCCTTATTAAAGGCTATATATTCCACTTATTCCATCTCTGTTGGTCATGTTGAGTCTAAGGTCCTTGTCCACGTCAAACCCTTGATTCATCAGCCCGTTTCTTACGGTTGAATAGGCAAGTTCCGGCTTGTTGTTGTCCTGGCTTAAGTGTGCAAGTAGAACTATTTCGTTCTCTCCCCGCAAAACATCTGACAAGACATCCGCTGCATCGTCATTGGAAAGGTGCCCCTTAAGGCTCATGATCCTTTTCTTGAGCATCATGGGGTAGCTTCCCTCCATAAGCATCCTTACATCGTGGTTTGATTCCATAAAGTAGAAATGGGAGTTGCTTATCTTTTTCCTTATACCCTCGTTTATCCAGCCTGTATCTGTAACAAAGCTCAACTTGGTCTTATTGTTGAATATTATATAGCCAACAGGTTCACTGGCGTCGTGGGAAACATTGAATGGGTGGATCAGGACATCCTTAAGCTCGATATTCCTGTTTGTTGAAAAGACCTTTGTGTTGTGGGTCTTTACATTCTTTATTATTGACTCCATTCCCTTCCAGGTATTCTCATTGGCATAAACGGGAATGTCATAGCGCCTTGAAAGGACCCCTACCCCCTTTGAATGGTCAATGTGCTCATGGGTCACCAGTATGCCATCCAGGTCCCTTGGGTCCACCTGGATTTCATCCAGCAGCTGCTCTATTCTCTTTCCTGAAAAGCCTGCATCTATAATAAGTTTTGTGTTCTCTGTTTCAATATATTGGCAGTTTCCGCTGCTTCCACTTGAAAGGGAGCAAACCTTGACAGTCATTTGGAAAACCTCCTCCTTTGCTTCTTTAATTATATAGTAACATGCAAAAAAAAAGAAGGCTTACCCTTCTTAATTTCGTTCTTCTATTCAAGATCGAGTATCACATCGTACCCATCCTGAAATTGAACCCTCCAGGTTGGCACGGCCCTACCTTCCTTGGCCTGCTGGTAGTCGTCAAGATAATCCTGCTTTTCAGGGTCGAAATAGTAGCCAAGGGAGATGTCTGTTATTGTCTTGTTGCTGGCATCCTGCATGCTTAAAAGCTCCAGGATTGCCTTTGGAGCGGGTACTATCTTGTAGTCGGTCTCCTCTATTTCCTTGGTGTTGAGCCAGGTCCTTTCCATTCTTGCAATTCTTCCATCCACTATTCTAAACACGGTAAAGCTAAGCTCGATGTATGAATCCTGGAATACCTTGGTATAGTCAAGATAGTATCCATTATCTGTTTCCCGCCAGTAGGAAAGTCCCATATCATCTGTTTCATAACCTCTCTCCTGGAGGAAGCCAAGTGCAAGCTCAGTGGCCTGGTCAATGCTCTCTATGGAATTGCCGGCCTCTTGGCCTGTATTTTCATATATCATCAGCTTTTCGTTAATTATGGTTATTGTTTCATCTCCGTTTTCAATTTCAACTAGAGCGCCCTCGCTCCTATTGATGGCTCCCTCAGATCCGAAAAACCTTTCATTGAGGCTCCCCGGAAGCATGGTTTCATACTCCACGGTTAGGTTGTAGAGCTGCTGAATATCAGTTGGCAGCTCAGCATCGAGGATTATACCGTTTTTTCCCAGAAGGTCTTCTGTTTGCTGGAGAAACTCAGGGTCAAGAACTGTATTTCCAGACTCCTGGTCTCCAAAGAGAAAGAATGCCAGAAATATGTTGGTAAAGAGAAGTGCAACTATAAGTATTGTTTTAGCTTTGGACCAATCCATCCGTCATTCTCCTATCTTTCATAAACCAGCATGCCCGAATATGCGTTAAAGGCATATACACTGCCATGGGCCCTTATTATCCATACTCCGATAAGTCTTTCCTCCTGATCCTTAAGCCCTGGATCGTAGTAGGAGATTGTTATGTCCTCAACCGATGAAAGGACCCTTTGGACCACCTGGTCTCCCAACTGCTCCCTAGTTTCTCCCGTGTGCTCCAGGTATTCACTTTCCAGAAAAAGATAATTCTTGTCAATTACATCGAAGGAAGACATGATTTGCCTGCTGTCCTGAAGACTTGCAATATCAAGGTCCATCTCCCCTCTGAAAAGCTGTCTGTAGCTTCTTACCTGATTGTTGAATACCTCAATCTGAACGTATTCCTGAACCTCCCTGTTACCAAGAAGCACAGGTATTCCCCTAACCCTGTATCTGAAGGTCAGTGAGTATCCTAGACTACCCTCGGCTTCAATCTGATCTATTCCAGCAAGGTACATTCCCTTGGCTGAATAAGCCTTCTGAGATATGAACTCCGCTGCCGTTGAAAGGCTCAGGTAGAGATTTCTCTCCTGGATTGTATCCTCCAATGAGTGGAAGTATTCAACTGTTCCATTCATATTGAACTTCAATACCTTGTTGTTGTAGATGTAGATTGTGGAACCATTGCTTTCCACAATCTGTCTGATATAGTCAATCTCTCTTTCAAGGAATCTTTCCGCCAGTATTCCCATCTCTCCTGAAGTCATCTGGACAACGTCATTGCTTACATAGACCACTGGCAGGCTGTGCCTGATTTCATAGGGGACATAGATGTCCCCCACATCCGTGGGAAATATCTCAGATAGGGAGTAGTAGTAGTCAAAGTCGGCACTATCCTCAAAATCCAATATGTCCGATTGGAGTTCATCCACTGCAACTCCTGAGTCATATACCAAAACATCCCGTTCTTCATCTGAAAAAACAAAAAAAGGATCCCCACTACCCTTTACTATGGAAATTCTGTCCACATAAGGTATGGTATCCACTATTTCATTTGGTTCATTAACATTCCACGCTTTTGCCAATATATATGTGCTTATGCTTTCAGGGAAGTAGAACACAACTGTCATCCCCACCGCCTGACCGGGGCTGTAACCTGTTTCAGATTCCTCTATCCTGATGGTGTCCGACCTTAGCAACCCTGCAAGAGACTCCTTTGAAGTATCCCAAATTCCATACTTGTTGGCATCGTACACCATTGTGTAGTTGTTCCCACCAATACCTACCAGGTATTTATTGGGAGCAATCATATCAGACAGCAAGTATGATGAAGAATAGGATGTTTCAGGTTTGAAAAACCCTGTCACTCTTTCAGGAAACTGCATCCACAGCTGCTGTGTCATTGCCAGGCTTGTTCCCACCAAAAGAAAAAGGAGAATGGTCTTAAATTTTTCCTTCATTCAAACCTCTCCTCTTGTTTTTCTATCTAATTAGCGGCATTCTAATCCCGCCTGACTCCCTATCGTATGGAAGCCTGATATCTGTTCTTCTTACGTCATATTTAAATACTATGAATTCCTTGTCTTCAACTCCCTCAACTCCGAAGTCAATAACAAGCTTGTTGATCCCTCTAACAAGATCCATTTGCTTCTGGAAGAAACCAAGATTTCCAGAAGTGACACTGTCGCTTTTTATCAATATATAATCTTCATGGGCTGGTAGTCTGTCCAGGTTGAAGCTTCTTCTGGTCAAATCTGTGGTTCCGTAAAGCTCCACTGTTATTTCAGTTCCGGATGGTGCTCTACCGTTGATAAGAACAACTCTTTCACTTGAAGAATAGATTTCCTTTTCCGGCTTTATAATTTCGTAATCAGTTCTGGTTGAAATTGCATTTCCCGTAGTTACAGTGGATGCATGTGCAAAGCTTGCAAAACCAAGAACTGCCATCATAATCATCAAACTGGCCAATGTTCTCTTAAACATACCCTAACCCCCTTTATCTGCATATTCTTTCATTTGCATTATACCCCTGGAATGTTACAAACATATTACAGCAGGGTTAAAATAGTGTTACACAACCGGTAATGTTATTCTGACATGAGTCCCCCGGTCTTTTTTACTTGTGATTTTTATGGTTCCATTGTGTGCCTCAATTATCTCTTTTGCTATGGAAAGTCCAAGACCTGTGCCGCCCATATCCCTGCTTCTTCCCTTTTCAACCCGATAGAATCTTTCAAATATCCTACCCACATCCTCCTCGGGGATTCCTATTCCGTTGTCGGATATGCTAAGGTCTATGAAATGGTCCCTAGTCTTTGCACTGACTTTGATGGTTCCATCATTTTCAGTGTACTTGATTGCATTTGAAAGTATGTTCAGCACTACCTGCTCCATACCATCCCTGTCCACCTTTATCTGGGGAAGGTCTGGCTGGATGTAGGTCTCGATTCTCTGATTTTTCTCATGGGCAAGGAGCTGAAGCTTGTTAATTGAGTCAAGCAGCATGTCCCCAATGGAGATGTTCTCCCTGTTCCACTTTGTCTTCTGGTAGTCTATGTTTGAAAGCTGAAGCAGGTCCCTTACAAGTCTTCCCATCCGGTCACACTCCCTGTCTATGACTGACAGGAATCTCTGCTGGGTATCCGGGTCCACCTCATTCGTCATCAAGGTCTCCGCATAGCTTTTGATGGTTGTGATTGGCGTCTTAAGCTCATGGGATACATTTGCCACAAACTCCTTTCTCATGATGTCCAGCCTGTGCTCCTGGGTGATGTCCTGAAGGACCATTATCACACCGGCAATGTGGTCCCTCTCATTTTTGTAGGGGGCATACTTCACCTTGTAGACACCATCCCCCTTCTGGAAGGTGGTTTCTCCACTGAGGGTTTCAGGGTCTGTATAGTCTATGTTTTCCATGCCAAGCTTTTCAAGGTCAAACCTTTCCGACCTGTCAAGATACTCATCATCGATCTCTGTAAGCTTCTGACCAATTGGGTTTGCATGGATTATGCTGCCGTTCTTGTCCACAGCTATTACTCCCTCGGCCATGTAGCTGAATATTGTATCCAGCTTGCTCCTTTCAAGGTCCATCTCCTCGATGGTGTCCTTTAGCTTAAGTGTAAGATGGTTGAACATTCCTGCCAGCTGGCCGATCTCATCATCGGATTTTACCTCAACAAACTGGTCGAAGTCTCCCAGGGCCATCTCCTCAGCTTTTTTTGTAACATCCCGGATTGGACCTGTTATGCTGCTTGCGATAAGGAAGCCCAACACGATTGTCACACCCAAGGCAATAAGTGTTGCATTGGTAAGGATATTCCTTGAGTCCTCCAGGGTCCTTTGCACATTAGAAAGGTCAGATGTCATGTAGAGTATGCCGTTTATCTTTCCTACACTGGAAAATACAGGGGCTGCATAATGCATAAACTCATTTCCAGCTACATCATCCATTATGACAGACTGTGCCCTTTCACCATTGAAGGCCCTTCCTATTATGGTAGGGTCTGTGTACCTGTATGACAGGGCATTGTTTCCCACTATTGATTCATATTGCTTGTTTGTGGTAGCCAATATCTTGGGAACATCCTCATCATAGATAACATAGAGCGTTTCCCCGGTACCAAGTCTCCAATCATTAAGGGTTCCCTGTATGCCCTCTCGATTCTCTGTCCAGCTCCCAGTTGCAATGTAGCTTGAGGTTGACATTATGGTTTCAATCTGCTGCTCCATTGAAGACCTTGCTGTTTCCAGCTGCTGATTCTCCATCCTGTTCACTATGAATATTCCAATTATAACCATGGCAATGAAAACCAGAAGGAAATACACCACGATAAATTTCCACCTGATGCTGGAGAACATATCAGACCCTCCTGAAATAGTATCCAACGCCTCGTTTGGTTAGTATATACTTGAACTCCCCTGAGTCGTCTTCAATTTTCTCTCTTAACCTTCGCACTGTCACATCAACGGTTCTTATGTCACCGTAGTATTCATATCCCCAAACCTTCTCAAGAAGCTGCTCTCTTGTAAAAACCTGTTCTGCACTCAGGGCCAAAAACTTTAGGAGCTCAAACTCCCTCAGTGTAAGGTCGACAACCTTACCTCTTTTTCTTACCTCGTATTTTGTGAAATCTATCTCCAGGTCCTCGGATGTGATCTCAGCAGCACCATTGCCTGCTGAAAGGTCGTAATCCAGTCTCCTGATGTTTGCCTTGACCCTTGCCACAAGCTCCCTCATGCTGAATGGTTTGACCATGTAATCGTCCGCACCAAGCTCCAGACCAAGGACCTTGTCAACCTCCTCTTCCTTGGCAGTTAGGACTATCACTGGAAACCTGAAGGTTGGCCTTATTTCCTTGAGCACCTGGAAGCCATCCTTTTTGGGCATCATTATATCCAATATTAGAAGGTCTGGCTGAGTAAGCTTTATCTTATCAAGACCCTCCTCACCGTCATATGCCACTGTAACCTGGAAGCCTTCCTTTTCCAGATTGAACTTTATTATATCTCCTATAGCTTTTTCATCATCGACCACAAGTATCTTGTTGTTCATATGAATCACACCTTTTTCTCATTTATTTAAGTAAATTATCCCCTAATCGGTCCAATAAGTCAATGCTTAGGAGATCTGTGTGCAATTTTAGATTTATCTTGCTTTTTAGCTTTTTGAGTACTATAATAGGTCTAACAAAAGGGAGTAGCTAATCTGTGATAATCGTCATTACGGCCTGGCCCGGTTATCACCTTCATTGAAGTAGCAAGACTTTTGTCCATTTAAGGGTGGGCGAAAGTCTTTGTCATTTTTTGGGTATATAGTTACTGCATAACAAAGTGAAAGAAGGGATAGAATGGAATGGTACCAAAAGAAACCTCAGGAGATAGCTGAAGAGCTGAAGGTCAGTCTGTCTGCCGGACTCTCAAATGAAGAAGCAAAGAATAGGTTAGACCAATACGGTCCCAATGAAATGAAGGAGGAAGAGGGAAAGAGCCTGCTATCAAAAATCATTGCTCAGTTTTCCGATTTTTTGATACTTATACTTATGTCAGCTGCACTCATATCTGTTTTTGTGGGTGAAACAAAGGATGCAATTGTAATCATGTCCATTGTTGTAGTAAACGCCATGCTGGGACTCTATCAGGAGGGCAAGGCAGAGAAGGCATTGGAATCCCTTAAGAAGATGGCCTCACCCACAGCTAAGGTAATAAGGGGTGGAAAGACCCAGGAGATTTCAGCATCAGACCTTGTACCGGGTGATCTAGTTGTTCTTGAAACCGGAGACATTATACCGGCAGACCTGAGACTGGTTGAAAGTTCAAACCTAAAGGTGGAGGAGGCTTCCCTAACAGGAGAGTCTGTTCCCTCGGAGAAAAGGTCAACAATGGAACTTACAGACGAAACTCCCCTTGGAGACAGGCGGAACATGGCATACATGAGCACAATTGTCACCTACGGACGTGGTAACGGCCTGGTTGTTGAGACTGGTGCATCCACAGAGATAGGCAAGATTGCGACCATGATACAGTCCATAGACGAGGAGAGTACACCACTTCAGAAGAAGCTTAACCATCTTGGAAAGATTTTGGGAATAACAGTTATTCTGGTGTGTATAGCTGTTTTTGGAATTGGAATGATCCAGGGAAGGGACCTGCTGGAGATGTTCATGATTGCCATAAGTCTTGCAGTTGCTGCAATTCCTGAAGGTCTACCTGCCATTGTTACAATCGTTCTGGCCATCGGCATGAACAAGATGGTTGAGAGAAACGCAATTGTGAAAAAGCTCCTTGCAGTTGAGACTTTAGGGGCCACCTCTGTCATTTGTACTGACAAAACGGGCACACTCACCCAGAACGAGATGACAGTTGTCAAGCTTTATACCAACGACCGGGTTGTGGATGTGGAAGGAAGGGGTTATGAGCCTGAAGGAAAATTCCTTGTAGACAGCAATGAAATTAAGGTTGAAGAACTTAAAGGCCTAAACCTTCTCCTTACAATCTCAGCCCTTGTAAACGACGCAAAGCTTGAGGAAAAGGATGACCAGTTCAAGATCCTTGGGGACCCTACAGAGGGTGCACTACTTACCCTGTCAGAAAAAGGTGGCATCAGGTCTAAGACCATAAATGGCAAGTATCCCAGGGTCAAGGAGATCCCATTTGATTCCGACAGGAAGATGATGACAACCTTCCATGAAATGGCTGGCAAGGATGAGATTGTTTCCTTCACCAAGGGAGCTCCTGATATTGTAATAGACAGATGCGACAAGATACTTCTTGACGGGGATGTAGTAAAACTTACGGATGAGGTCAGACAGAAAGTTCTGGATCAGAACACTGCCTTCTCCAGGGATGCCCTCAGGGTTCTGGCCCTGGCATTTAGGGAGTACCAGAGAGTTCCAGAAGACCCCACCTCTGAAGACCATGAAAAGGATATGATATTTGTAGGTCTTACAGGTATGATTGACCCTCCAAGACCGGAGGCTAGAGAGGCAATTGCAAAATGCAAGAATGCCGGAATCAATACCATTATGATTACAGGAGACTACAGGGAAACTGCCTTTGCTATTGCCAAGGACCTTGGTCTTGCGGACAGGGAAGACCAGGCAATCATGGGGAGTAAAATTGATTCCATCTCAGATGAGGAACTGAGGGAAGTGGTCAAGGAGACAAAGGTCTTTGCAAGGGTTTCACCAGAGCACAAGGTGAGGATTGTAACAGCTTTAAGGGCAAACGGCGACATCGCTGCCATGACCGGCGATGGGGTGAACGATGCAATGGCCATAAAGAAGGCTGACATTGGTATTGCCATGGGTATAACCGGAACAGATGTTGCCAAGAATACCGCAGACATGATATTGACTGATGACAACTTTGCCAGCATAGTTGCAGCGGTTGAAGAGGGGAGAATAATATTTTCCAATATCAAGAAGTTTGTCTACTTCCTCCTATCCTGCAACATCGGAGAGATTCTCCTGGTGTTTGTCAGTATCCTGCTTAACCTGCCTGTACCCTTGCTGGCAATTCAGCTTCTGTGGCTAAACCTTGTTACAGACAGCTTCCCTGCATTGGCACTTGGGGTTGAAAAGGGTGAGCCCGATATTATGGATAGACCGCCAAGAGATCCCAATGAAGCGATTCTCGACAAGAGGATGCTCCTTGGAGTCTCCTTCCAGAGCCTTGCAGTTGCAGGGGCCTCACTGGCAGCCTACCTCATTTCTCTTGATGTATACGGTGTTGAGAACATTGTTGAGGTAAGAACGATCACCTTCACCACCCTTATACTCTCTGAGCTATTGAGGGCCTACTCAAGCAGGTCACAGAACTACACCCTCTTTAGGATAGGATTGTTCTCGAACAAGAAGATGCTCCTTGCAACTGCTGGGGCCTTCCTGCTGCTGATGGCCGTGCTCTATCTACCCTTTATGAACAATATTTTCTACACATTCCCACTTAATGGTGGAGACTGGAAAATAGTTCTAAGCTTTGCATTTATACCTCTGGTTGTTGGAGAGCTTTCAAAGATTGTATTTCCAATGATCTTGAAGGAAGA
>CALGAG010000032.1 GCA_937951995.1 uncultured Bacillota bacterium | reverse complement strand
TACTGGACACTAAGCTCAAGTTTGATGAGGTGGAGGTATTTCTGGTTGATGATCTTCCAAGTCAGTCCATGGATAGAATTGAGGAAGCCGTTAAAGACCATCCTGGTGTCCTTTCAATCATATTCAGGTCAAAGCAGCAGGCCCTTGAGATCATGAAGGAGGAATGGGCCGATGAGGCTTACCTCTTGGAGGGCTTGGAAACCAACCCCCTGCCGGATTCATATATAATCAAGGTAAATGATATAGAATACGCTGATGGACTGGTAAATGACGTAAAAACACTTGACGGCGTGGAAGAAGTGAAATATTATAAAGATGTAATAGATAAATTGTTGATTTTTGCAGGATACATCCAGTTTGGAGGTATATTGATGATAGGAATACTTGTATTCATATCCGTATTCATTATCTCCAACACCATTAAGATAACCGTATCCTCAAGGAGAAGAGAAATAAATATCATGAAGTATGTAGGAGCCACAAATGGCTATATAAGAGGGCCCTTCATTATGGAGGGAATATTTCTGGGGATAATTGGAGCCCTTATATCCATATTCATTGTGTATTTTGGCTACCAGTACTTCTACAAATCAATGAATGAAAAACTGTACGACCTTTTCACATTCTATTTGGTTGATCCAAGGTTGATTTTTGCGGATCTTGCAATTATGTTCGGTACAATTGGAGCCGGAATTGGTGCACTGGGTAGTCTCGTGTCATTGAAGAGATTCCTTAACGTATAGGGGGTAAATATATGAGAGGAAGGAAATTACTGATTCTATTCATAGCATTTCTCATGGTGTTAGGGACTGTAATGCAGGCAAGCGGACAGTCTGTTGATGATTTGAGGAAGCAGCAGGAGCAGATTCAGAACCAGATTGAAGAGACCAAGAAAGAGATTCAGAACATGCAGAACCAGACCAAGGATATAGACAACCAGATCAAGGAATTGGATCTGAAGGTTTCCAGTGCGGCACTTGAGCTGGAAAGCGTGGAGAAGGAAATTGAAGCAATCAATAGAAACATTGAAATTACCGAGGAAGAACTGGAAATAGCCAAGAACAACATAGATGATAAGATAGACACATTCAATCAACGACTGAGGGTAATGTATAAGAATGGTAATACCGGTTATCTTGAGGTCCTTCTTTCAGCCGGAAACATAAAGGACTTCCTTTCAAGGCAGGAAATGATCCAGTCCATTGCAGAATACGACAAGGACCTTATCAGGTACATGAAGGAGCAAAGGGATATCATAGAGGAAAAGAAGGTCCAGCTTGAAGGTCAAAGGGCATCCCTTGAGGTTACAAGATCCAAGGTTGAATCCAGAAAAAGGGACCTGGAGCAGGCCAGCAGGGCCAAAGAGCAGCTTATGGGCAAACTTGAGCAGGACATAAAGTCCTTTGAGGCAGAATATGACAAGCTGAACGATTTTGCCAAGGAAATTGAAAGCAAGATAGTAAAGCTTCAGAGGAATACCGGACCATACTCTGGAGGGAAGATGGATTGGCCCGTACCGGGACACAGTAGAATCAGTTCTCCATACGGGTACAGGATACACCCCATTTTCAAGGTCAAGAAGCTTCATACGGGTATAGACATTCCTGCACCAACTGGAACACCAATAACTGCAGCCGCAGCAGGGACAGTAATCTACAGCGATTGGCTAGGCGGTTATGGTAAGGTGGTTATGTTGGACCATGGTGGCGGAATAGTTACCCTGTATGCACACAATTCAGCACTGCTTGTCTCCGAAGGGCAAACTGTGGCAAGAGGGGCAACGGTTGCCAAGGCTGGAAGCACTGGTAATTCAACCGGACCACACCTACATTTTGAGGTTAGGAAAGACGGTTCATACGTGGATCCAATACCTTGGTTAAGAGGAAATTAATGGGAGGAGAGAAATCTCCTCTTTTTTAAATTAGTCAAAAAACAAACCCGTAGCGAAATAGTAACAAATCCACAGTGCTTTATCATTATAATAACGGAGTAATGGATAATACCCAAATAATTTGGGAGAAAGGAGAAATAATCCAACCCCCTCTATTAAAGAGGTTAATTGGATTATACGTGGGGAAATGTCAAAGAAAAAAATGGTGGTGATCTTCCTTGCAATACTGCTGATTACCAATCTGGCCACACTGGCCATTGGGAATTTTGTATCAGTAGTGGTTGGAAGCAGGGTTATTGTTAAAAAAAGCGAATATGAGGCACTTAATTCTGTATACCAGGAAAATGCAAAAATACAGCAGGTCAAAAAGGTCATTGACGAAATGTATCTCTGGGAGTACGACGAGGATGAACTCTTTGAGGGCCAGATAAAAGGAATGGTGGAGGCCTTGGATGACCCATACTCAGTCTACATGACCAGGGAAGAGTACGAGAGCTTCAACATGGAAACCGATGGAATATATGGAGGCATTGGGATCATTGTCACCCCTGGAGAAGATGGGCTGATAACAGTAGTATCACCCATAGAGGACACCCCTGGAGAGAGAGCGGGAATAAGGACCGGTGACAAGATAATAAAGGTTGAAGGCAAGGATTATTTCTCTGACACCATGGATGAGGCGGTAAGTCTCATGCGCGGAGAGCCGAATACTGATGTTCAGATTACAATTATGAGAAGGAACAGGGATGAAACCACTGAAACCTTTGACTTGAACATAACCAGGGAGATCATTAGACTTCAATCAGTGAAAAGCGATGTGATTGAAGATGATATTGGATATATAAGATTGACATCCTTTGACAATCTCACCTACGAAGACTTCAAGAAGGCCTTGATGGAAATTCAGTCAAAAGATGTGAAGGGAATTGTTTTGGACCTTAGAAGCAACCCGGGAGGCCTGCTCAATGTCAGCGTGGATATAGCGGATGAACTCCTTGGAGAGGGAACTGTGGTTTACACCGAAGATAAGTATGAAAGAAGACAGTATGAGGAGTCGGACAAAAAAATGGTGGATCTTCCACTGGTGGTCCTTGTAAATGAGGGCAGCGCAAGTGCATCAGAAATCCTCGCCGGGGCCATCAGGGATAATGACAGGGGTAGCCTTGTTGGGACCACAACATTTGGAAAGGGACTTGTACAAAGAATCAGAGACCTGCCAGATGGTTCAGGAATAAAGGTTACCGTATCGGAATACTTCACTCCCAATGGAATAAACATTCACGGGATAGGAATTGAGCCGGATGTGGTTGTAGAGCTTGATGAGGAAGTGGAAGGCATTGGCTTGGACTACCTTGACCAGGACAACCAGCTTCAGAAGGCAATAGAGGTCTTAAGAGAAAAACTTTAGATAAGAAAGAGATAGCCAATATGAGGCTATCTCTGTTTAAGATTATTCAGGTTTATGGTATAGATTATATCCTTTGCGTCAGAGTCATATGTGATGGAATCATTTGCATAAATGGTTTCGGAAGCAAGATCCAAATATATTCTTCGGGTGGTCAAACTACCAATTGAGGTGATCTCCCTGCTTTCAAAGTTAAAAATGTGTAGTCCAAAGTTGCTTTTTCCAGGAAGTCTTTCAACTACAAATAGCTCACTCTGGGATATTCTGCTGGCATGAACGATGTCAAAATCCAAGGTATATTCATTCTCAAGGGTTTCAAGGTTAAAAAGGTGAAGCCCATTATTCGTTGAATTTTCGTCGTTTACAAGGTGCATACCCAGTCCTTCTGAAAGTATAACCGGACTGAAGCCCACATCCACAAATCTAAGGCCATTTCTCCCGTCCGACAGCAAGATCCTGTTGTTGGTTTCCTCACCTATAAATTCAGATGCCAGGATTGTATCACCCATGACGTTGAATGTTGCCAGATCCATCATGAAGCTGTGTGTAACACCTAAGCTGCCATCCTTTGTATTGTAGGAAAGGACCTGTGTCTGGTTATCTGAGAATTTTGTTATGACTTGTATTTCATCGGTGCTTGTCCAGGAGACATGCTCTGGATTTATGCCTTCTTCAGATCCGATTCGAACTGCCTTTCTGTCCTCCAAGGTCAAGGTGAAGGCAGTCAGTTTCTCGCCTTCCTTTTCCAGTAGTACTACTGCAGTGCCATTTTCATTCAGTCTTGCCGAAGTAATTTCTGATAAGGTCCTGTATAGGTTGGTTTTTTCTCCAGTGGCCAGATTGTGATAAACCAGTATTGTGTTCTCACTTTCAAGGTCCTTCTGGGAGTAAAGCATCCCTACACCAGGTAAGAAGTTCAGAATGTTCCCTTCATCCAAATATGAAGAAATCAGGCTCTTGGTTGACTCCACAACCTCTCCCGAATTTGCATTGACCTTCAGCCTAAGATTGATCAGTGGTATTTCCAGGTTGGCCTTGTCGTATATGTTTTCGTAATCAATCACCCAAGTTGGGGTTTTATCATCCATCACCAGCTTGATGGTGGGGTACCCCTCACTTGATATCCTGAAATCTGAGCGGATTTTATTAAGTACATCCACTATTCCATGGCTGACGGAGATGGGAGTGAAATTTTCATTAACAATTTTAAATTTCAATGTATCCGCTTCAGCCTGGCTTACATTTGAAAGCAAAATGGTAATTTGGGGTATAACTAAATCTGCAGAGGAGTAGGAGCTATTGACAAGGTGTATATTGAAAACATCGTCAACTTTTTCGATTTTGGAAACTTCCATGCCGGTGCTTTGAAGTATTCCAGGTGAAACAATCAATTTTGGCCGGTTGTTTTTACGGACCAGTTCAATCCTTGGCTCAGTATTCTGGAAGCCTTGTGTTAGTACCACCTGCTCTACAGTGAATTCAGGCTCAGGCATTGAAGCCTTTCCTGGAGTGGCTGAAGTTTCCCTTAGCATGGGAAAGGAGCAGCCTGTTAGAATAAAAGTCGCTATCATTATCAGCAAAAGTCCGCTGGTACGCTTCATTATGGAATCGCCTCCTATGGATAATTTTACATTAAAGGGATGCTTTCCACAAGTTAATAATTAAGGTGGATTTTTTCATGGAAAAATAGTATCATATAAAGGGAACAAGTGTTCAGGAATGAGGTGGATTTATGAATGAATTTAGGATAGAATCATCATACAAGCCCACTGGTGATCAGCCAGAGGCAATAAAGTCATTGGTCAAGGGCTTGGAGGAAGGCAACAAACACCAGGTGCTTCTGGGAGTTACAGGATCGGGAAAGACCTTTACCATGGCAAATGTAATTGAGAGGGTTCAAAAACCAACTCTAGTGATAGCCCACAACAAGACCCTGGCCTACCAGCTGGCAAGTGAGTTCAAGGAATTCTTTCCAGACAATGCCGTTGAATATTTTGTAAGCTACTATGACTACTATCAACCTGAGGCCTATGTGCCCCAGACAGACACATACATTGAAAAGGATTCATCCATAAATGATGAAATAGACAAGCTTAGGCACTCAGCCACCATGTCTCTCTTTGAAAGAAGGGATGTGATTATAGTTGCTTCAGTTTCATGCATATACGGTTTAGGAGACCCCATTGACTACGAAAATCTTGTGGTTTCACTGCGACCGGGCATGATCAAGGATAGGGACCAGATCATGAGAAAGCTGGTGGATATTCAGTATGTGAGAAATGACATCAACTTTGAAAGGGGAACCTTTAGGGTAAGGGGGGATGTGTTGGAGATTTTCCCCGCATCCTCATCGGAAAACACCCTTAGGGTTGAATTTTTCGGGGATGAAATAGATAGGATAACCGAGGTGAACCATATAACAGGTGAGGTGGTTGGCTATAGGAACCACGTTTCAATTTTTCCGGCTTCCCACTTCGCAACAACCTCTGAAAAGGTGGAAAAAGCAATCGTCAGAATAGAGGAGGAGCTTGAGGATAGGCTTAGGGAACTGAGGGACAAGGACAAGCTTGTGGAGGCTCAAAGACTTGAGCAAAGAACCAGGTACGACCTGGAAATGTTAAGGGAAATGGGCTTCTGCTCAGGTATTGAGAACTATTCCAGACATCTGAGCGACAGACCAGCTGGAAGCAAGCCATACACACTGATAGACTACTTCCCGGACGATTTCCTTATCATCGTGGATGAGTCACACGTTACAGTGCCTCAAATAGGTGGGATGTACGCCGGAGACAGGTCCAGGAAGACCACCCTGGTGGATTACGGATTCAGGCTTCCATCAGCCCTGGACAACAGGCCACTGAGGTTTGACGAGTTTGAAAAGATGGTCAATCAGATAATCTATACATCTGCAACTCCAGGACCCTATGAGATGGAGAGGACAGAGCAGATAGTGGAGCAGATCATCCGACCTACTGGTTTGTTGGATCCCGTCATAGAGGTGAGACCCACAGAGCACCAGATCGATGACCTTCTTGCTGAAATCAGGAGAGTGTCAGCCAGGGGGGAGAGAACCCTTGTTACAACCCTGACCAAAAGGATGGCTGAGGATTTGACGGATTATTTCAAGGAGGTTGGAATCAAGGTAACCTACCTCCACTCCGATGTGGACACCATTGAAAGGATGGAGATAATTAGGGACCTGAGACTGGGCAAGTACGACGTCCTGGTAGGGATAAACCTTCTCCGTGAGGGTCTTGACCTTCCGGAGGTTTCACTGGTTGCCATTTTGGATGCCGACAAGGAGGGCTTCCTGAGAAGTGAGACATCAATGATTCAGACAATAGGTAGGGCCGCAAGACATCTTGAAGGAAAGGTTATAATGTATGCTGACAAGATTACGGGGTCCATGAGACGGGCAATCGACGAGACTGAAAGACGTAGAAAAATCCAGGCGGATTTCAATCAGGAGCACGGAATCACACCTAAATCTATTGTCAAGGATGTAAGAAACATAATTGAAGCCACCCTTGTGGCGGAAGACCAGATAGAATACGACGAGGACCTGTCAGCGGAGGAGCTCCATGCAATTGTGCTGGGTATGGAAAGTGCAATGCTTCAGGCAGCGGAGTCCCTGGAGTTTGAAAGGGCTGCCGAGCTGAGGGACAAGATAATTCAAATGAAGAAGAGGTATGGAGGAAAGAGTTGAAATGGCAAAAAACACCATAGTAATAAAGGGAGCAAAGGTTCACAATCTAAAGAATGTCAGCCTTGAGCTTCCCAGAGATAAATTTATAGTTTTCACTGGATTGAGCGGGTCGGGGAAGTCTTCTCTTGCCTTTGACACAATCTACGCCGAGGGCCAGAGGAGATATGTGGAGTCCCTGTCAAGCTATGCAAGACAGTTTCTCGGCCAGATGGACAAGCCTGATGTGGAGTACATCGAGGGACTTTCCCCGTCCATATCCATTGACCAGAAAACAACATCCAGAAATCCAAGGTCCACGGTTGGTACTGTCACAGAGATCTATGACTACCTGAGACTTCTTTTTGCCAGGATAGGTACTCCATACTGTCCACATTGCGGTAAGGAAATCACTAGCCAGACCGTTGACCAGATGGTGGACCATGTTATGGACCTGCCTGAAAGGACAAAAATACAGGTACTGGCACCTGTAATAAGAGGTAAGAAGGGAGAACACACCAAGCTTATCAATCAGATAAGGAAAGATGGTTTTGTCAGGATGATGATTGATGGCGAAGTTGTCGACCTGGATGATGACATAAAACTGGACAAGAATAAGCATCACACCCTGGAGGTTGTGGTGGATAGGCTTATTGTCAGAGAGGGAATCGAGGGAAGGCTGTCCGATTCCATAGAGGCAGCCTTAAAGCTTGGGGAAGGGCTCCTGAATATCCATGTGATAGACGGAGAGAGACTCACCTTCAGTCAGAAGCTTTCATGTCCCGACTGCAACATCTCCATTGAAGAGATTTCGCCCAGGATGTTCTCATTCAACAGCCCCTTCGGCATGTGTCCAGTTTGTAATGGGCTGGGTTTCCACAAGGAGATAGATGTGGACCTTGTGATTCCAAATAGGAACTTAAGCATAAATGAGGGTGGTCTGGTCCCCTATGGCAACATAAATGAGGACACCTACTATTATCAGATATTCAAGACATTGGCAAAGGACAATGGCTTTGATCTGGACAAACCATTGACTGAAGCTCCCCAAAAGTTCATGGATGAGCTTCTATACGGAACAAAAAGGAAGATAAAATTTGCCTTTCTCAGTCATTTCGACGATTCAGGAAAAAGGGAATACGAGGGCAAGTTTGAAGGAGTTCTTAACAACCTGGAGAGAAGGTATAAGGAAACCCACTCAGACTATATGAGAAATAAGCTGGATGAGTACATGGCCGAAAGTCCATGCTCTGCATGTGGTGGCAAAAGGTTGAAGGATGAGGTCCTTTCCATAAGGATAAATGGCTTGAATATTGCCGAGGTCACCGATTTGCCCGTGGTTAAGTCCTTGGAGTTTTTTGAGCATATTGAACTGACCGAAAAACAGCAGATCATAGGGGAACAAATCCTGAAGGAGGTCAAGGAGAGGCTGCTTTTCCTTAAAAATGTAGGCCTTGAGTACCTGACACTGTCAAGGATGGCTGGTACCCTATCAGGTGGGGAATCCCAGAGGATAAGGCTGGCAACCCAGATTGGGTCCAGTCTTGTTGGAGTGGTTTATGTCCTTGATGAGCCCAGCATAGGCCTCCACCAAAGAGACAACAGCAAGCTTTTGGCAGCACTGAGGGAACTTACCGATATAGGAAACACCCTTATTGTTGTGGAGCATGACGAGGACACCATGCATATGGCAGACCATATTGTGGACATCGGCCCTGGAGCGGGAATACACGGTGGGGAGATAATTGCCCAGGGTACGGCTAGGGATATCATGAACAATCCAAGGTCAATTACCGGGAAATACCTGTCAGGAAAGCTGAAGATAGAGGTCCCTGAGACAAGAAAGCCCACCAATGGGAAATGGTTGGAGGTCAAGGGAGCCCAGGTAAACAACCTAAAGGATATAGACGTGAAGATACCCCTTGGAATTATGACCTGCATAACTGGAGTTTCGGGCTCGGGGAAGAGTTCGCTTGTAAATGAAATAATCTACAAGAACTTGGCAACCAACCTGAATAGGGCCAAGGTACGTCCTGGAAGGCACAGGGAAATGCTGGGCTTGGAGTACCTGGACAAGGTTATCGAAATTGACCAGAAACCGATCGGAAGGACTCCAAGGTCAAATCCTGCAACCTATACGGGAGTTTTTGACCAAATCAGGGATGTGTTTGCCATGACCAATGAAGCCAAGATGAGGGGCTACAAGAAGGGAAGGTTCAGCTTCAACGTAAAGGGTGGAAGGTGTGAAGCCTGCAAGGGAGATGGAATACTCAAGGTAGAGATGCATTTTCTTCCGGACGTTTACGTTCCCTGTGAGGTCTGCAAGGGCAAGAGGTACAACAGGGAGACCCTTCAGGTCAAGTACAAGGGAAAGACCATTTCAGATGTACTAGACATGACTGTTGAGGAAGGTGTTGAGTTCTTCAAGAACCTTCCAAAGATCAGGAGAAAGCTGGAAACCCTGTATGATGTGGGGCTTGGGTATATAAAAATTGGCCAGCCGTCAACGGAGCTTTCAGGTGGTGAGGCCCAAAGGGTCAAGCTGGCAACGGAGTTGTCCAAAAGGGCCACCGGAAAGACAGTCTATATTCTTGACGAGCCTACAACAGGCCTTCATTCCGCTGATATACACAAGTTGGTGAAGGTGCTGAATCAGCTTGTAGAGGGTGACAATACAGTCATCATAATCGAGCACAACCTGGATGTAATAAAGACGGCAGACCATATCATAGACCTTGGGCCTGAAGGAGGGGACAAGGGAGGCTATGTGGTTGCAACCGGTACGCCAGAGGAGGTAAGTCAGTGTCAGAAATCCTACACTGGCCAATTCCTCAAGAAGATATTGTCTTGAGAGGAGGGAGAGTATGTGTGGTAGATATGCCCTGGATGCGGACATAGATGAATTGATCGAAAGGTACAAGGCGATTATTGCAGAACGTGAAATCAGTGGCTCAAAAGAGATTTACCCCACCAATACCCAGGCCATAGTTGTTGACCGGGACCAGAGGGAAATCAGGTCGGCAGTTTGGGGATTTTCACCCCATTACGCCAAGAGACCACTGATAAATGCAAGAGGGGAGACTGTTCACCAGAAGCCCACCTTCAGCAAGGCCTTCTTCACCAGCAGGTGCATAGTTCCCGCCACAAGTTTTTTTGAGTGGGAGAAGTCAGAGGATGGGAAAATCAAACGAAGGATTTCCCTTGAGGGACAGAGGATATTCTCAATGGCAGGGCTGGTAAGCATGTTCAAGGACAAGGAAGGAAAGACATTTGAAGCCTATACAATAATCACAATTTCTGCAAATGATCAGATGGACCACATCCACGACAGGATGCCGGTCATACTGAAGCCGGAGGATGAGGATGCCTGGCTGAACACCAGCAATGCAAACCTGGATCAATTGAAGGGATTGCTGGTTCCTACAGGGCAAAAACTAAATATTATGCAAACTTAATGAAGTTTTTCTTGCATTATCAGAATTAAAAGAATATAATATGTTTCATATTTAAAAACAAAATTCAATAAAGGAGGTCTTAATCTTGATGGATAAATTTAATCAGATCAAGAGCCAACGGAAGTTTGGTTCACTAAACATGGACAAGACTTCCAAAGGGCTAAGGAGTTCCTCACTATTATAATCCAAGAAAACTAAAATAATAGGAGGAATAAAAAATGAAAAAAATTATAGCACTTATGTTGACAATGGTAATGATGGTAGGTTTATTGGCAGGCTGCACCTCAGGAGCCTCAGAGGCCACTTCCAAGGTGGACCAGATCAAGTCAGAGGGTAAGATTGTACTTGGTACTGCTGCAGACTATCCACCCTATGAGTTCCACAAGGAAATTGATGGTCAGGACCAGATTGTAGGCTTTGACATTGAAATTGCCAAGGCAATAGCTGAAGAGCTTGGAGTGGAACTGGAAATAGTGGACATGAAATTCGAAGGACTTTTACCTGCACTTGTGACTAACGACATCGATTTCATAATCGCTGGAATGGTTGCAAACGAGGAGAGAAAGGAATCCGTTGACTTTTCAATACCGTATTATCAGGCACAGCAAAGAATGATCGTTAAGGTAGAGGATGCTGAAACCCTAAAGACTCCGGCAGATTTTGACGGATTGAAGATAGGGGCTCAGAAGTCAACCATTCAGGAAGCAATAGCTCTTGATAAGTTTGCCTCTGCAGAATACGTAGGTTTGAGCAAGATTACCGACCTGGTTCTTGAACTGAAGAACGGAAAGGTCGACGGAGTCATACTGGTTGAACCGGTTGCCAAGGCCTATGTAAATCAAAATGATGACCTTTTCCTGGCAGAAGAGATCCTAGGTCAGGAGGATGGAGTTGCTGTAGCAATCAACAAAGGAAACGACGATTTGGTTCAGGAGATTGACAAGGTGCTTCAAAATCTAATGGACGAAGGCATGATTGAGAAATTTATCGCTGATGCAACGGCATTGGCAGAAGAATAAGATATTCCCCGGCAAAAGAGAGTTCGCTTTCTTTTGCCTTTTCTATTAGGAAAAAGCGGGCGTATCCCATAAGGAGGAAATGAATTGGGAATCTTCGATCTGGAATTTATAGCGCAATACTACAAATATTTTTTAAGGGGTACCGGAGTAACCCTTAGCGTCAGCTTCTTTGGAGTGGTCTTCGGAACCATGGTCGGCGTGGTCCTAAGCCTGATGAAGCTTTCAAACAACAAGATTGCAAAGGGACTGTCCACTGCCTACATAGAGGTGGTACGTGGAACCCCACTGCTTGTGCAGCTTTTTATTGTCTACTACGGATTCCCAATGTTTCTGCCATTTAATATGAGCAGAATCGCCCTGGGAACAGTAGCTGTCCTCTTAAACAGTGCAGCTTATGTTGCAGAAATAATAAGGGCGGGAATCCTATCCATTGACAGGGGCCAGATGGAGGCGGCCAGATCCCTGGGAATGACCCATGGCATGGCAATGCGGTTCATCATCATCCCACAGGCTTTCAAGAACATCCTTCCTGCCCTGGGCAATGAGTTCATAGTCCTGATCAAGGAATCGGCAATCATATCTGTAATTGGAATACATGACATAATGTACAATGCAGACACATTAAGGGGGATAACCTACAGACCATTTATCCCATTGTTCTACGCGGCAATAATATATTTCATCATAACTTTTACCCTATCCAAACTCTTGGGTATTTTCGAAAGGAGGTTACGTGCCGGTGATCAATATAATTAATCTAAACAAGAAATTCGGTGATCTCCACGTTTTAAAGGATATCAACCAGACCATCCAGGAAGGTGAGGTTGTTGTGGTGATCGGACCCAGTGGGTCTGGTAAGAGTACCTTCCTAAGGTGTCTGAACCTTCTTGAGGAGCCGACAAGTGGAGAGATCATCCTTGAGGGAGTATCCATAACAGACAAGAACAACGACGTCAACAGGCAAAGGGAAAAGATGGGCATGGTATTCCAGCAGTTCAACCTCTTCCCACACAAGACCGTACTTGAAAACATAACCTTGGCACCCATCCAGGTCAAGGGACTTACCAAGGAGGAGGCGGACAGGAAGGCCATGAGTCTTCTTAAGAGGATAGGCCTGGAGGAGAAGGCAAACACATACCCCAATCAGCTTTCCGGAGGTCAGAAGCAGAGGATAGCAATAATAAGGGCCCTGGCAATGGAGCCAGATGTAATGTTGTTTGACGAACCTACAAGTGCCTTGGACCCGGAAATGGTAGGCGAGGTGCTGGAGGTTATGAAGGAGCTGGCAAGGGATGGCATGACCATGGTGGTTGTAACCCATGAAATGGGCTTTGCCAAGGAGGTTGGCTCCAGGGTCATTTTCATGGATGAAGGAAGAATCATGGAGGAGGGATCTCCCAAGGACCTTTTTGAAAATCCCAGGAATCCAAGGACACAGGATTTTCTAAGAAAGATTCTTGTATAGCTGAAACAAAGTATAAGTCATAAATGAGCGTCTCTCTTGAGGCGCTTTTTTGTTCGTTGTGATTGGGGTTCACATTGTAGTATAATTAGACTGATGATGACATCATGGGAGGGATTTTATGCTTTATGTTATGCTGGGTTTTTCACTTCTGGGGGGGATTGACAAGCTTCTCAACAACAGGTTTGGACTTGGAATCAAATTCGATGAGGGATTCAAGGCCATGGGGAGCCTGGCCTTGACTATAATAGGGATATATTCCCTCTCGCCAGTTATAGCTAGGGGGATACTGCCCCTATTGGGGCCCTTGTCCACGTGGATGAATGTGGACCCTTCAGTTTTTGTAAGCAGTATACTTGCAACTGACCTTGGGGCATTCAATACCAGTGTTGAAATTGCAAGAGACCCGGCAATCGGGGTTTTCAACGGTGCCATACTGGCCTCGACCCTGGGAGCCACAATCTCCTTCACAGTACCTGTGGCAATAAACCTAATAACAGAGGATGACTTTCAATATTTTGCCAAGGGGATCCTTGCAGGTATTGTTACAGTTCCCTTGGGCATGGTGGTTTCTGGCCTGATGCTGGAAATAGGGATAATGAAGATTTTGTGGAACCTTCTTCCTGTTATGGTGTTTTCTCTGATCATTGCCTATGGTCTTATAAAATCCCAGGAAAAGACCATGTTCCTCTTCAGGTGGCTGGGCAAACTAATCCTTGGAATAAGTACATTTGGACTGATTCTTGGTATACTGGACTTCAGTCTGGGTATAGTCCTGATTGAAGGACTGATTTCACTTGAGGAGGCAACAATTCTGGTTCTTTCCATCAGTATTGTTCTGTCTGGAGCATATCCAATGCTCTACTTCCTATCCAGGGGTCTCAACAGGGTCCTGAGGCAGGTAACGGAAAGATATGACATAGATGATTTTTCAATACTTGGACTTTTTTCATCTCTGGCCAGCTGCCTTCCAATGCTTGGTGTCTACCACGAAATGAATTGGAAGGGTAAGATCCTCAATGCGGCCTTTGCAGTAAGTGGGGCATATGTATTTGGAGGTCAGCTGGGCTATGTCACATCTGTGGCACCCCAGGCAGTGAATGCCTTTATCACAGGCAAGCTTGCAGCAGGGGTGACCAGTATTTTTGTTGCACTATACCTAATACGAATGGAAATAAAAGGGGAGGGAATAAAGATTGAATATTAATGAGAAGTTAAAGGAACTAAGGAAGCTAATGAGGGATGAGGGAATAGACGTTTACATCGAACCGTCCGCAGACCCCCACCAGTCGGAATACCTGGCAGACCATTTCAAGTCCAGGGCCTATATAACCGGCTTTACAGGATCGGCTGGAACTGCCCTTGTTACTGACAAGGAGGCCATCCTATGGACAGATGGAAGATATTTCATACAGGCTGAAAACCAGATTAAGGACAATGAGTTCAAGCTTTACAAAATGAACACGCCCGGTTATCCATCCCTCCAGGAATGGCTTGAGGAAAATGTTAAGTATGGGGCCAGAATTGGCCTTAACGGGAGGATATTTTCCCAGGGAGCAGTGGAGAAGATAGAGGATGGCCTGAAGGATAAGAAGGTCAGTATCCATCATGAGGACGACTTGATAGGAAAGATATGGGATGACAGGCCCCACCTGCCCATTAGGGATGCATTCATGCTGGGGGAGGAGTACTCAGGTAAGTCAACCGCTGAAAAGATCAAGGAAATCAGACTGGAAATGGAAAAGAAAAACGCAACTCACTTCCTATTGGCAAGCCTGGACGACATAGCCTGGTTTTACAACATAAGAGGCTGGGATGTTGACAACAATCCTGTTCTGATTTCATATGCAATGGTTACCTTTGATTACGCCATGCTTTTTGTGGATGAAAGAAAGATTCCGGAGTCGGTTAAGACTGACCTGTACGATTCAGGAGTGGTATTGGCGAACTACGACAGTATTGACCAGCACCTTGGAGACCTACCCAAGGATTCAACCATTATCCTCCAAAAGGACAGGGTAAATACAAGCCTCTTCCATGCAATTCCAAAGAACTGCAGGATAATTGATACAGACAATATGACAACTATCATGAAGGGAATAAAGAATCCTGTGGAGATAAAAAACCAAGAGGAGGCTTATCTCAAGGATTGTACAGCCTTGACAGGCTTTTTCCACTGGCTTCACAAGGAAATGGACCAGAGGGAAATTACTGAGGTGGAGGCTTCTGAAAGGCTTTTGAAGTTCCGGATGGAGCAGGAGGGCTTCCTTCAGCCAAGCTTTGGGACAATAGCAGCCTACGGCCCCAATGGGGCCATGATGCATTATTCTCCAGATGAAGCCAGCTGTGCCTTGCTCCAAAAGAAGGGACTCTTTCTGGTGGATTCGGGAGGTCAGTACTACAATGGAACAACTGACATAACCAGAACCGTAGCCTTGGGAGAGCTTACAGACCTGGAGAAGAGAGATTTCACACTTGTGTTGAAGGGACATATAAACCTTCTATCCTCAAGATTCCTCCACGGGACATCTGGACATGTACTGGATGTATTGGCCAGGCAGCCTCTTTGGAAGGAGGGTGTTGACTACAAGTCAGGAACGGGACATGGAGTGGGATACCTTCTAAATGTACACGAGGGACCCCATAGGATAGCCACTGCACCCAATAATGTTGCAATGGAGCCGGGAATGGTGGTTACTGTCGAACCTGGAGTTTACAGGGAAGGGATGCACGGTATCAGGACAGAAAACGTAGCGGTGGTAAGGAAGGACATGGAAAATGAATCTGGAACCTTCCTGAGCTTCCAGCTGCTGTCTTACTGCTATATCGACCGTGAATGCATAGTTCCTGAGATGCTGACCGATGATGAGAAGCTATGGCTGGACCAGTACCACATGAATGTGTATGAAAAGCTTAAGAATAGATTGGACCAGGAAGTGGGAGAATGGTTAAAGGATAAGACCAGGCCAATAGATGAAAAGTAACAGGTTTCATGGAAATAGGGTGATTTTGTGACAAACTTTGAAGAACAGCTGAAAAATCTGCCGGATTCCCCGGGAGTATATCTTATGAAGGACAAGGCCGGAGAGATTATCTATGTGGGGAAGGCCATCTCCCTTAAGAAAAGGGTCAGGCAGTACTTCCAATCCTCGGCAAACCATTCACTCAAGGTATCATCAATGGTCAAGCAAATAAGGGACTTTGAGTATATAATGGTGTAGAACTCGGTGGAAGCCGTTTTGCTGGAGTCAAACCTCATCAAGAAAAACAGACCCAAGTACAACATACTCCTGAGGGACGACAAGCAGTATCCATATATAAAGGTGACAGTGGGAGAAAGGTATCCAAGGGTCCTTAAGACCAGACAGGTGGAGAAGGATGGGTCAAGGTATTTCGGACCATACCCCAGTGCATCTGCTGTCAATGAGGCAATAGAGGTATTTCACAGGATATTTCCAATCAGGAACTGCAGGCTTGACCTCAATAGGAAGGATGCAAGATTCAGGCCCTGCCTAAACTTCTATATAGGCAGGTGTCTGGGACCCTGTTTGGGCAATGTGGATGAGGATGCATACAACAGAATGATACAGGAAATCCTTGATTTTCTCACCAGAAAGGACGAGAGCATTATCCGAGATATGGAAAAGTCCATGAAGGAGGCTGCCGAAGGTATGGATTATGAAAAGGCAGCCAACTACAGGGACCAGCTTCAAGCCCTGCAGACACTCCATGAGAAGCAGATGATGGATTCCGCATCCAATGTGGAGCAGGATGTGATTGCCATGGCCAGGGGTGTGGAAGAGGTGGTTGTTCAGGTCTTCTTCATACGTGAAGGCAAGATTGTTGGAAGGGAGCACTTTATAATGGAGGATTCCTATGTTGAGGAAAGGGGAGAAATCCTCAGCTCCTTCATCAAGCAGTTCTATCCCGGATCTACCTTTATTCCAAAGGAGATACTTGTTGAGGAGGAAATACCTGACCTGGATGCCATCCAACAATGGCTTGGAACAATAAAGGGATCAAGGGTAAGTCTTCAGACTCCCAAGAGGGGAGACAAGCTTCAGCTGGTCCGGATGGTCAAGAAAAATGCCCTTGAAATGCTGGACAAGTACGGGGATAAGTTCCTCCGCAAGCACAGGGAAAATCTCAAGGCTCTGGACCAGGTCCAGCACCTCTTGGACCTTGAGGAAAGGCCTGACAGGATAGAGGCTTATGACATCTCCAACATCAGTGGTGTAGGGTCGGTGGGATCCATGATCGTCTATGAAAAAGGGGAAAGGAAGAAATCCGATTACAGGCGTTTCCGAATCAGAACAAGGACAAGCCCTGACGACTATGGAAGCATGGAGGAAGTATTGAAGCGGAGGTTTACCAGGGGTCTAAAGGAAAACGAGAATGTTGAGAGGAGAGAGGGAGCACCTGTTGGATTCTCACTTTTTCCAGATATCATTATGGTAGACGGTGGAAAGGGACATGTTAACAAGGCAAGTGCCGTGCTGAAGGAGCTGGGCGTCGATATACCCGTTTGCGGACTTGTAAAGGACAGGTTTCACAAAACCCGTGGAATAATTTATGACAACAGGGAGATAATCCCCGACAAGGACAGCCTTGCCTTCAAGCTGATATATGGAATACAGGAGGAGGCCCACAGGTTTGCCATAAGCTACCACAGGAGCCTAAGAAGCAAGGACCTTTTCCGGTCGGAATTGGATGGGATACCCCTTGTAGGAGAGAAGAGAAGGGTTGCCCTCCTGAAGCACTTTGGAAGCATCAGTGAAATCAAGAAGGCCAGCCTTGAAGAACTTGCAGAAGTGGATGGTATGAACATCAAGGCAGCCCAGAATGTATACGAGCATTTCCGAATAAAGGAGGAAAAGTAATGCAAAAAAAGCTATATTTGTCAGATACAGACAAGAAGATTTCGGGTGTTTGCGGTGGAATAGCAGAGTACTTCGACATCGATTCAACACTGGTGAGGCTGGCCTGGATATTTCTATTGCTTCCAACTGCCTTTGTAGGTGGAATCGTAGCATATTTCCTTGCAGCGGCCATAATTCCCAGAAGGCCGTATGATGCCGAATAGAGGGGTGTGGAGATGGATTACGTTATACTGAAGGACCTGATCAAGGAAATGAGCCTTGAGGAAGTTTACCTGTCAGCTGATGTTGACAGGGTGAAAATCTATACAACAGAAATAAGCAGACCAGGTTTACAGATGGCTGGATACTATGAAAAATTCGTACCTGACAGGGTCCAGATATTGGGAAGTGCCGAATGGCATTTTTTAAGGGATATGGATGCTGAAAAAAGGTACGAAACCCTGGATAAGTTTCTAAGTTATCCGGTTCCGGTTATTGTGGTGGCAAGAAACCATGAAGTGTTTCCAGAACTATTGGAGCTTGCAATAAAACATGGGAAGACCATAGTCAGGGGCAATAAGACAACATCCAAACTGATCAACGACCTGGTTATAAATCTGGGACTTTCATTGGCACCTACCGCCACGGTACACGGTGTTATGATGGACGTGTTTGGAATAGGAGTCCTTATAACAGGAAAGTCAGGAGTGGGAAAGTCTGAGACGGCCCTGGACCTTATAACAAGAGGCTGCAGGCTGGTGGCTGATGACATGGTTGAAATAAAGAGGGTTGAGGATACATTGAGGGGAACATGCCCGGAGCTGATAAGGTATTTCCTTGAAATAAGGGGAGTTGGAATACTGGACATAGAGAGGCTGTACGGTGTGGGAGCGGTAAAGCAATTTGACTACATCGACATGGTTGTTGAGCTGGAAGCCTGGGAAAAGGGTAAGGAATACGACAGGATTGGACTTGAGGAGGAAAGTGTGGAGATTCTGGGGATCAGCCTGCCCAAGATTACAATACCTGTTAAGCCTGGTAGGAACATTGCAATGATTGTTGAAGTTGCAGCCAAGAACAACCGTCAGAAACGTCTTGGATACAATGCGGCCGAGGAGCTTGACCGGAGGGTCAGACGTTCAATAGAAGACCGCAGAAAAGCTTTTGACAAGAGAACAGAATTGGAATAATTCAAGAATTATGAAGCAATATTGAGTTGACTTTATTTAGGGTTTTTAATATACTAATTATGGTAACTAATTTTTTAACAATTTCACATATTGGGCATAAGCCCTTTTTCGTTTTATTACACTACACTAACCAAGGAGGTACTATTACATGGGTAAAACTATGAAGACCATGGATGGCAACACAGCTGCAGCATATGTATCATATGCATTTACTGATGTGGCTGCGATATATCCAATTACACCATCATCAAACATGGCGGAGTCAGTTGACGAATGGTCAGCAAACGGTAAGAAAAACGTATTTGGACAAGAGGTACTTGTTACTGAGATGCAATCAGAGGCAGGAGCGGCAGGAGCTGTTCACGGCTCACTGCAGGCTGGAGCATTAACCACTACATACACAGCTTCTCAGGGACTTCTACTGATGGTTCCAAACATGTACAAAATGGCAGGAGAGCTTCTTCCTGCAGTATTCCACGTATCAGCCAGAGCTCTTGCATCACACGCATTGAGTATCTTTGGAGATCACCAGGACGTAATGGCAGCGAGACAAACTGGTTTTGCGCTGCTTGCATCAGGATCAGTTCAAGAGGTTATGGACCTGGGTGGAGTTGCCCATCTTGCAGCAATCAAGGGAAGAGTTCCATTCCTACACTTCTTTGATGGATTCAGAACAAGTCATGAGATTCAGAAAATAGAGGTTATGGAGTACGAAGACCTTGAAAAGCTTCTTGACTACGATGCCCTTAATGAGTTCAGAAAGAGGGGACTTAATCCAGAGAATCCAGTAACCAGAGGAACTGCCCAGAACCCTGACATCTACTTCCAGGCAGCAGAGGCTTCAAATCCATACTACCTGGCTGTTCCAGACCTGGTAAACGACTACATGAAGGAAATCAACAAGATAACAGGAAGGGACTACAAGCCTTTCAACTATTATGGAGACCCTGAAGCGGAAAATATCCTTGTAGCTATGGGATCAGTTACCGAAACTGCTGAAGAGACTGTTGACTACCTTATGGCTAAAGGAGAGAAGGTTGGACTGGTTAAGGTTCACCTATACAGACCTTTCTCAGCCAAATACTTCTTTGACATATTGCCATCAACAGTCAAGAAGATTGTAGTTCTTGACAGAACCAAGGAAAAGGGAGCTCTTGGAGAGCCACTATACCTTGATATCAAGAGCCTGTTCTATAAGAAGGACAATGCACCTCTAATAGTTGGAGGAAGATATGGTCTTGGATCAAAGGATACAACACCATCACAGATTCTTGCAGTTTACAACAACCTAAAGGCAGACCAGCCTAAGGATGGATTCACAATAGGAATAGTTGATGATGTAACAAATCTTTCACTTCCAGTTGAGACACCAATCCAAACTGAACCTGAAGGAACAATCAAGTGTAAATTCTGGGGATTCGGATCAGACGGAACTGTTGGAGCCAACAAGTCAGCCATCAAGATCATAGGTGATGACACTGACATGTATGCACAGGGATACTTTGCATATGACTCCAAAAAATCTGGTGGAGTTACAATATCACACCTTAGATTTGGAAAGTCTCCAATAAAGTCGACATACCTTATTTCAGATGCAGACATGATCTCATGCTCAAAGCAGTCATACGTACACAGCTATGACCTGCTAAAAGGACTTAAGAAGGGTGGAACATTCCTGCTTAACTGCCTGTGGGATGATGAGGAGCTTGAAACAAACCTTCCTGCATCAATGAAGAAATACATTGCAGAAAACGAGATTAAGTTCTACACAATAAATGCAACAAAGATCGCCGTAGACATCGGCCTTGGCGGAAGAATAAACATGATAATGCAGTCTGCATTCTTCAAGCTTTCAGAGGTTCTTCCTCTTGAGGAAGCTGTAGACCACCTAAAGAAATCCATAGTTCATGACTATGGCAAGAAGGGTGAGAAGATTGTAAACATGAACTATGAGGCTGTAGACAAGGGAATCAATGCCCTTCACAGGGTTGAAGTACCTGCTTCATGGAAGGATGCAGTGGATGAGAAGACTACATCCAAGGATGCACCTGACTTTATCAAGAACGTTGTTGAGCCTATGAACAGACAAGAGGGAGATGACCTTCCAGTTAGCACATTCGTAGGTAGAGAAGACGGAACATTCCCAATGGGAACTTCAGAATACGAGAAGAGAGCAATCGCAGTTGACGTGCCACATTGGATCAAGGAAAACTGTATCCAGTGTAACCAGTGTTCATA
>CALGAG010000031.1 GCA_937951995.1 uncultured Bacillota bacterium | reverse complement strand
GAGTATTTTTGTACTCCTTTTGCCTTCTCCTGGCTTCCCCAAGACCATGGTCCTTTGTCCACTTAAGGAAGGCCCAAGTACTTATGCTGGCATGGGTATATATGGGTCTGTTTTCCTCAAAGGCCTCCCCTTCAAGGAGGACAAGCCCTTCCTTCCTGTCCTTAAGCCAGAATGAAAGTGCATCCTGGTCCTCCTTGACCATCTTCTCCCTTATAATTATGGCCGGCTCAACTCCATGCTTTCTTATCATCCTTAGGACCTCACCCTTGAAGATCCAGTCATCCTGGTCCTTTGGAAAATCCATTTCCATCAACAGGACCTTAAGTCCAAGTCCTGCAAAATCCTCCAGAAGAGATTCATTTTCAAGTATAGTCCTCCAGTTCCCTACGGATATATATTCCCTTTGAAGGTTCCTCTCCTTCAACAGCTCCAAAAGCCTCTTCAATCTCTTTGGGTCATCCCAAATATCCCTGTCCTTAAGGTAGACGGATGCTCCCACAAGGGATTCCACATCCTTTGCAACATCCTCCAATGGCCTCAATGGATTGTCCTTCTTTCCAATAAGACCCATCTCATCAAACTCCAGTCTGTACTGGCTGGTTACATCCACAGTGCCTCCGTACTGAAGAAAGTAGTACCTATCCTGATATTTTCTGAATATCCCCCTATCCGCTTCCCTTAGGGGCTGATCTATGGTCTCATTCTCCACTGTCGCGACATTTCGGTTTATCTCCTGGAGGCTTCTTTCGGTTATTATTCCAAGGACCGTTTCATTTAAGGCTTCAACTGGATTCTTCCTGAAAAGGAAGTCCACATAGGGTGACCCCTCCCCTTCCGACAACTCACCGGCCAGGGCCACATAGGATTCGGGGCTTATGTCCTTGACCATTGAGGCCTGGTCATCCACAAGGTCCTCCTGACCCTGGTCTCCCCAAAACACAACAAGGGAAGGCTGGATTTCAAGAAGGTGTTTTTTAAAGGACCCCCTTTCCAGCTCCATATCAATAAATACGATTTCCACCTTATCCTGCAGCGAATCCTGCAGCTGGTTTGCAAGGTAGGCAAGCTCCAGGGGCTCCTGTCGCCTTAAGGGTGAAATCATTTTTCTCCTTCTGCTTGTTCCCGGTCTTATAAACAGCACCTTCATCCCGTTCAACTCCCCTTTTATATCTTTTCTCCATTATACAGGATTCAGCAGGCTTTTTCATTTTTTTATTGGTAAGGGAGAATTTCTCCGCCTTGACTTCGAACACTTGTTCTGTTATTATTGAATCACAGAAATACATAAGAGGTGTTTTCCATGTCAGGTAGAATCATTTTCCATATAGACGTAAATTCAGCGTATCTTTCCTGGGAGGCTGCCTACAGGCTTCAGCACGGGTCTCAGACCGACCTTAGGGACATTCCCTCCATTGTGGGGGGAGACCAGGAAAAAAGGCACGGGATAGTCCTTGCCAAATCCATCCCTGCAAAGAAATTCGGCATAATAACAGGGGAGACAATCCATTCGGCCAGGGAGAAATGTCCCGGTCTGGTTATGGTGCCCCCAAACTATTACAGGTATATAATTGCCAGTGACGCCATGGTCCATCTTCTTCAGGATTACTCTCCCCTTATTCAGCGTTATTCAATAGATGAGGTTTTTCTGGACTATTCAAACATGGATACTCCCTTTATGGATGCTGCAAGGGAAATGTCCAAAAGGATAGAGAATGAGCTGGGTTTCACTGTGAACATAGGGATAGGTCCCAACAAGCTTCTTGCAAAGATGGCCTCGGACTTTTCCAAGCCAAATAAGATCCACACCCTCTTCCACCACCAGATGGAGGAGAAAATGTGGAGTCTTCCCGTTCAGGACCTTTTTATGGTTGGATCCAGAACCGCAAGAAAGCTAAATGGAAGGGGAATATTCACAATAGGTCATTTGGCCTCCCTGGACAGGGACTACATCCATTCCTGGCTTAAAAAGCCGGGACTTCTTATCTGGGAGTATGCCAACGGGATTGAAAACTCCCAGGTTAGAAGCGGAGGAACACCCATAAAGTCAGTTGGGAATTCAACAACCCTCCCCTTCGACGTGGAGACCCGGGATGAGGCCCACAAGGTTCTCCTGGCAATATCTGAAATGATAGGTATGAGGGTAAGGGATCTTGAGATGTGTGGATGGGTGATTTCAGTATCAATAAAAAACCATCTCTTCTACTCCTGCTCACATCAGAGAAAGCTTGCAGCCCCAACGGATGCAACCTCAACAATATACAAGTACGCTGCCCTTTTGTTCGATGAGCTTTGGGATGGGGAGCCTTTGAGGCACCTTTCCATAAGCCTTTCCCAGCTCCAGTCCAGTGAATTCTTCCAGATTTCCATGTTGGAGCCCTTTGATGTGAGAAACAGGAACCTGGATCGGACCATCGACTCCTTAAGGTCAAAGTTTGGTCAGAATTCAATATACCGTTCCTGCTTTCTCCATTCTGGAATCGACCCTGTAATCGGCGGTGTTGTCATGGAGGAAAGCTACCCCATGATGTCCAGCTATCTTTAGGAGGCCTTTATTATGAAAGTTTTAATGAAACAAATAGAAATGATTGCCTGGTTCAACGGGGAAAAGTTTCCTGTACCCCTACGGTTCAGACTTCAGGCTGAGGACGGGTCAAACCTTGTTGTTAAGATAGACCGGATTCTCTTCCAGGAGGAGGAGAAGCTTGCGGGGAACAGGATGGTTGTTTACAGGTGTGAGGGGGTTGTTCAGAGTCTTAACAAGGTTTTTGAGCTTAAGTATGAGATCCTTACCTGTAAATGGTTCCTGTTTAAGATTTAGGGATTGATTTTAATTTTTATTTCACATCGGAAAATCAGATGCCTCTCTCTCGGATTCAAAATATACCTATAGTTCTAGCGTTTGTCTGAAAGTCCTTAGGTGTTTGTTAAGTATTTTTGTTCATCTTCGGAAAGTCAGATGCCTCCTTAGTAATTTGGCACCCTTCAGGCTAGTTTATTAACCCGAAAGGTGCCTTGCAATATTATTTCAAAATAAGAGATAACTCGAATGGTACTTTGACAAGCAGTTCATATGAAAGAACGACTGAAAAATCCAGCGAGGATTTTGGAATGCTTTGATTCCTCCAAGCGAAGCGGCATAGGAATCAATGGAAAAAACGAGCTGTGATTTTTCTCGGACTTGAAGAACCACGTGCCCGGCAATAGAAATATCAGAAATCTGTGATTTCTAGATATTTCATTGAGAGGGTAAGAACTGCGGTCAAATACCTGAGAGTGAAAGCAATCCAAAATGAGTTCCCCATGTCTTTCTTAAATCTTAACTCTTAATTATTAATTTACACTTATTCATATCTCAGTTAAATCTTTTCATTGTGAATTGTGAATCGTGAACTGTGCACTATTTACACACATCCACCCATTGACCCTCCACAACCTCCTTAAGGTAGTCCAGGTCAACCTTCATGCAGGCATTGGGACTTCCAGCTGCGGGATATACATAGTCATAGACCTTAAGGGATTCATCAAGGTATATATCCATAGGCTTGCTCAGGCCAAAGGGACACACCCCTCCCACGGGATGTCCCGTAGCCTCGAAAATATCATCTCCATTTATGAACCTTGCCTTTTCCTTGAATGTGTCCTTGAACTTTCTGTTGTCAAGTCTCACATCCCCCTTGGCAAGTATGAGAATATCCCTCTCCTTCAGTCTTATGGCCATGGACTTGGCAATCCTTCCAGGCTCAACCCCAAGAGCCTCTGCTGCAAGGTCTACCGTAGCCGTACTGTTTTCCATCTCATATATTTCAATTCCAAGATTTTCATCTTCAATATGCTTTTTTACGCTTTCCAATGTCAATTAAATCACCCCTGTATTATCTCTTTTCAATCAAGCCTCTATTGTATGCATCCTCAAGCATATGCTCAACAAATTCCCAAAGCCTATCAGATGAATCCTTCACAGGACTGATACGCTTGTAAATGTCTTTTTGGGCAACCCCGTGCTTCTTCCAGGTTCCCCCGCCATTGTAGTAGTTGTTCAGCATTGGCTGAAGTCTGTCCATTGATGCGGCAAAAAGGGCTTCAGGTGTTTCCATCTCCTCGAATTCATCCCACAGCGATCTGAACTCCTTACCCTTTTCCGGCTGTAGCATCCCGAATATCTTCTCTGCTGCCCTTACTTCCCTTTCCCTCTTGTCCTTGTTCCCCTCCTGGTCATAGCAGAAGGTATCCCCTGCATAGAGCTCAACAAGGTCGTGGATCAGGAGCATTTTTATTACCTTGTTCACATCTATATCCTCATTGGAGTAGTCCGAAAGTACCATGGTCATAACCGCTATGTGCCAGGAGTGCTGTGCGTCGTCCTCTCTTCTGTCTTCAGTGATCAGGCTGGTTTGTCTTAGGATTGTCTTCATCCTGTCCAGCTCCACTATGAACTCCATGTCCTTCAGTATCCTGTTATCCATTATCATTGCCCCTTTCAATAAGCTGTTAAGGATATTCTAACATATATTTCCGGATTTGTTTTCTTTTAGACCTTACTTATTCTCATGTCAATGCAATATGTTTCAAGTTCACCTTCGGTTCAAGTGACATTTGTTTTCCCTTGGAAAAGTCAGGTGCCTCACTCTCAGATTCTATTTTTAACATATTTCATGCAAACGTATTCTTCAGATTTTCAAAATTAATTTCAAAAAAGGTGTTGACATTTACTCCATAAGCCACTAAGATGTATTTAATACATAAAAGCATTGAAGGAGAGAAACGCATCCGAGTATATTTATAGAGAGTCAGGAAGGGTGGAAACTGACAATAACTGGATGTGACATATACACTCCCGAGCAGATTCGCCAAAAGGCATGTCAAGTAGGTGAATTCGGAGGCCCGCCGTTAAAAGGGATAGGACTGTCAGGTCTGATTGAGTGATGACTTTGTGTCATAATATGGGTGGTACCGCGTGAGAATAATCTCTCGTCCCTGCGAATCTTAATGATTCCAGTGACGGGAGATTTTTTATTTAAAAAAACAAGGAGGGAACAAAATGAAAAAGAGCAATTTATTCAAAATTATTTCAGTTATTCTTAGTATGGTAATCCTATCAGGGTGTGCAGCATCAGGGGGAACCGGCGGAGAACCACCTGCTGATGAGGGAGAAAAGTTCGTGGTGGGAATCAACCAACTTGCTGAGCATCCTGCACTTGATGCAGCCAGGGATGGATTTGTGGAGGCCCTGGAGGAGGCTGGCGTGGAGGTTGAAGTGAAATACCAGAACGCTCAAGGTGATATACCTACATCCTTGGCAATAGCACAAGGCTTTGTAAAGGATGAGGTTGACCTTATATACGCAATCGCCACACCTGCAGCTCAAAGCTCAAAGCAGGCAACAAGCGATATACCTGTTCTTTTCAGTGCCGTAACAGATCCAGTGGCTTCAGGACTGGTTGATTCAATGGAAAGTCCCGGAGGGAATGTTACAGGGGCAAGTGATGCAACCCCAATGAAGGACCAGCTATCAATGTTCAAAGAACTTGACCCCAACTTTACCAGGATTGGCATCCTTTTCAACACCTCAGAGAGCAACTCAGAGATTCAGGTGGAAAGGGCCAAGGGATTTGCACAAGACCTGGGACTTGAAATAGTGGAAGTGGGCATATCAAATATAAATGACATCCCACAGGCCATGGATTCAATGATAAGGGATATAGACGGATTCTACGCAATAACAGACAATATGGTCGCATCAGCAATTGCAATTGTTGCAGACAAGCTTAACTCTGCAGGAATACCATCAATAGGTGCCGAGGGATCATTGGTGGAGGGCGGCCTTCTTGTATCCAATGGAATCAGCTACTTTGAGCTTGGCAAGCAGGCTGGTGAAATGGCGAGAAAGATTCTTGTCGATGGAATGACCCCGGCGGAGATACCAGCTGAAGAGGCCAAGGAAACCACAACGGTGTTCAATCCGCAGACACTTGAACTACTTGGCTTGAATCCTGATCACGAGGTATTCCAGGGAGCAGAAGCAGTAGGAGAATAGAAGGGACATAGGAGGTCAACATGAACGCACTTATTCTTACCTCCCTTGAGCAGGGACTGATTTTCGCAGTCCTTGCCATGGGGGTCACCATAACATACAAGATACTGGATATAGCGGATCTTTCCGTAGAGGGTACATTTCCGTTGGGAGCCTTTGTATTTGCAAAGTTTGCAATGGCTGGGTTCTCCCCGGCCATCTCCTCCCTTTTCGCCTTTGGATATGGGGCAGTTGCGGGACTCATAACTGCATTGTTGTTCGTAAAGCTTAGGATACGTCCTCTTCTTGCTGGAATTCTTACAATGACCATGCTGTATTCCTTTAACCTTAGGCTAAATGGAAAGGCCAATATCCCACTTTTTAGCTATGACTCACTGTTTTCGGATATTTCAGCCCTCCTTCTTATGGTGGCTGTTGTAGTGGGAATAAAGATACTGATGGATTTGTTCCTAAAGACTGAAGTCGGCTACCTTCTCATCGCAACGGGGGATAATGAAGCATTGGTCCGTTCACTTGGGGAAAACAGCAACAAGTACAAGATAATTGGCCTTATGCTGGCCAACGGATTGGTGGCACTAAGCGGATCTCTTATGGCTCAGTATCAGGGCTTTGTGGATATCACCATGGGGGCATCAATAATAGTTGTAGCCCTGGCATCAATCATAATAGGAGAGACAATCAGCAAGAGCTCCTCCTTCCTATCCATAACAACAAGAGCCATAATTGGTGCGGTTTCCTATAAGCTTATGGGTGGAATCGCCATCGACCTTGGACTTAGTCCCACTGACCTTAGGGCAATAAGTGCCATAATAGTGATTGTGTTTATAAGCTACAATAATTTTTCAAGTCCATTTATAAAATCAATAAAAAAGCAAGGAGGTAGGGTCCGTGTTAAAAGTAAGAAACCTTTGGAAGAGCTTTAATTCAGATACTGATTTTCAGATTGACGTCTTCAGGGGCTTTAATCTGGATATTGAAGTAAACAAGTGCACAGCAATAATCGGGCCAAACGGATGTGGAAAAAGTACTCTTCTGAATCTGGTAAGTGGAAGCCTTCCCGTTGACCAGGGACAGATAATCCTCAACGGTGAGGACATCACTTCCCTGCCTGAGGAAAAAAGGGCACTGAACCTGGGTAGAGTCCATCAAAGCCCCTCAATGGGAGTATCCCCGAGCCTTACCATCCTTGAAAACCTGTCCCTGGCCAACAAGAAGGGGGAAAGCTTTTCCCTTAGGAGCCTGGTCAAGAAAAAAAATCTGGAGATGTTTGTTTCCATGCTTAGGGATCTTGACCTTGGGCTGGAGGACAAGCTCCATACCCAGGTGAAATACCTTTCCGGAGGTCAGCGACAAAGCCTTTCCCTCATTATGGCGGCAATGAAGCATCCCGACCTTCTCCTACTTGACGAGCATACGGCAGCCCTTGACCCGAAAACCTCCCATGTGGTCATGGAAAAGACCCGTGAGCTTCTGGACAAGTACAATATAACCACTATGATGGTTTCACACCATATGGGAGATGCCTTGAAATACTCTCAGAGGATCATTATGTTGGACAAGGGAAAAATAATACTGGACAAGCCCAGTTGTGATGTTTCCGAGAAGGAGCTTCTGGATATTTACAAGGCAAAGCTTGCTGAAAGGATTATTGCCTAGGAGTTTTGGGTATTATCCCATTGACTTAGTATAAGGAGATGATCAATTTGGCAAAGACAAGACTGGATGCTAACATAACCGGAAACATGGGTTGGGAAATGGATATCAACGGCCATCATTTCGTTACGGACGCAGCCATTGAAGCGGGAGGAAATGACAAGGGCCCCAGACCCAAGGCCCTGCTTCTTGCAGGACTCATAGGATGCACTGGAGTTGATGTAAAAATGATTCTGGATAAAATGAAGGTTGACCTCCAGGATATGAAAATATCTGCAGAGGCGGAAGCTGCTGAGGACCACCCCAAGGTATACACAGATATACATCTTACATTTAACTTTAAGGGTAAGGACCTTCCCCTTGATAAGCTGGAAAAGGCCGTAAAGCTCTCACAGGAAAAGTACTGCGGAGTTACGGCCATGCTTCAGAAGGCGGCTCCTGTAACCTACGATATAGTTGTGGAGGAATGATTTCCATAAAAATACTCTTCTGATCAAATCAGAAGAGTATTTTTGTACTCCTTTTGCCTTCTCCTGGCTTCCCCAAGACCATGGTCCTTTGTCCACTTAAGGAAGGCCCAAGTACTTATGCTGGCATGGGTATATATGGGTCTGTTTTCCTCAAAGGCCTCCCCTTCAAGGAGGACAAGCCCTTCCTTCCTGTCCTTAAGCCAGAATGAAAGTGCATCCTGGTCCTCCTTGACCATCTTCTCCCTTATAATTATGGCCGGCTCAACTCCATGCTTTCTTATCATCCTTAGGACCTCACCCTTGAAGATCCAGTCATCCTGGTCCTTTGGAAAATCCATTTCCATCAACAGGACCTTAAGTCCAAGTCCTGCAAAATCCTCCAGAAGAGATTCATTTTCAAGTATAGTCCTCCAGTTCCCTACGGATATATATTCCCTTTGAAGGTTCCTCTCCTTCAACAGCTCCAAAAGCCTCTTCAATCTCTTTGGGTCATCCCAAATATCCCTGTCCTTAAGGTAGACGGATGCTCCCACAAGGGATTCCACATCCTTTGCAACATCCTCCAATGGCCTCAATGGATTGTCCTTCTTTCCAATAAGACCCATCTCATCAAACTCCAGTCTGTACTGGCTGGTTACATCCACAGTGCCTCCGTACTGAAGAAAGTAGTACCTATCCTGATATTTTCTGAATATCCCCCTATCCGCTTCCCTTAGGGGCTGATCTATGGTCTCATTCTCCACTGTCGCGACATTTCGGTTTATCTCCTGGAGGCTTCTTTCGGTTATTATTCCAAGGACCGTTTCATTTAAGGCTTCAACTGGATTCTTCCTGAAAAGGAAGTCCACATAGGGTGACCCCTCCCCTTCCGACAACTCACCGGCCAGGGCCACATAGGATTCGGGGCTTATGTCCTTGACCATTGAGGCCTGGTCATCCACAAGGTCCTCCTGACCCTGGTCTCCCCAAAACACAACAAGGGAAGGCTGGATTTCAAGAAGGTGTTTTTTAAAGGACCCCCTTTCCAGCTCCATATCAATAAATACGATTTCCACCTTATCCTGCAGCGAATCCTGCAGCTGGTTTGCAAGGTAGGCAAGCTCCAGGGGCTCCTGTCGCCTTAAGGGTGAAATCATTTTTCTCCTTCTGCTTGTTCCCGGTCTTATAAACAGCACCTTCATCCCGTTCAACTCCCCTTTTATATCTTTTCTCCATTATACAGGATTCAGCAGGCTTTTTCATTTTTTTATTGGTAAGGGAGAATTTCTCCGCCTTGACTTCGAACACTTGTTCTGTTATTATTGAATCACAGAAATACATAAGAGGTGTTTTCCATGTCAGGTAGAATCATTTTCCATATAGACGTAAATTCAGCGTATCTTTCCTGGGAGGCTGCCTACAGGCTTCAGCACGGGTCTCAGACCGACCTTAGGGACATTCCCTCCATTGTGGGGGGAGACCAGGAAAAAAGGCACGGGATAGTCCTTGCCAAATCCATCCCTGCAAAGAAATTCGGCATAATAACAGGGGAGACAATCCATTCGGCCAGGGAGAAATGTCCCGGTCTGGTTATGGTGCCCCCAAACTATTACAGGTATATAATTGCCAGTGACGCCATGGTCCATCTTCTTCAGGATTACTCTCCCCTTATTCAGCGTTATTCAATAGATGAGGTTTTTCTGGACTATTCAAACATGGATACTCCCTTTATGGATGCTGCAAGGGAAATGTCCAAAAGGATAGAGAATGAGCTGGGTTTCACTGTGAACATAGGGATAGGTCCCAACAAGCTTCTTGCAAAGATGGCCTCGGACTTTTCCAAGCCAAATAAGATCCACACCCTCTTCCACCACCAGATGGAGGAGAAAATGTGGAGTCTTCCCGTTCAGGACCTTTTTATGGTTGGATCCAGAACCGCAAGAAAGCTAAATGGAAGGGGAATATTCACAATAGGTCATTTGGCCTCCCTGGACAGGGACTACATCCATTCCTGGCTTAAAAAGCCGGGACTTCTTATCTGGGAGTATGCCAACGGGATTGAAAACTCCCAGGTTAGAAGCGGAGGAACACCCATAAAGTCAGTTGGGAATTCAACAACCCTCCCCTTCGACGTGGAGACCCGGGATGAGGCCCACAAGGTTCTCCTGGCAATATCTGAAATGATAGGTATGAGGGTAAGGGATCTTGAGATGTGTGGATGGGTGATTTCAGTATCAATAAAAAACCATCTCTTCTACTCCTGCTCACATCAGAGAAAGCTTGCAGCCCCAACGGATGCAACCTCAACAATATACAAGTACGCTGCCCTTTTGTTCGATGAGCTTTGGGATGGGGAGCCTTTGAGGCACCTTTCCATAAGCCTTTCCCAGCTCCAGTCCAGTGAATTCTTCCAGATTTCCATGTTGGAGCCCTTTGATGTGAGAAACAGGAACCTGGATCGGACCATCGACTCCTTAAGGTCAAAGTTTGGTCAGAATTCAATATACCGTTCCTGCTTTCTCCATTCTGGAATCGACCCTGTAATCGGCGGTGTTGTCATGGAGGAAAGCTACCCCATGATGTCCAGCTATCTTTAGGAGGCCTTTATTATGAAAGTTTTAATGAAACAAATAGAAATGATTGCCTGGTTCAACGGGGAAAAGTTTCCTGTACCCCTACGGTTCAGACTTCAGGCTGAGGACGGGTCAAACCTTGTTGTTAAGATAGACCGGATTCTCTTCCAGGAGGAGGAGAAGCTTGCGGGGAACAGGATGGTTGTTTACAGGTGTGAGGGGGTTGTTCAGAGTCTTAACAAGGTTTTTGAGCTTAAGTATGAGATCCTTACCTGTAAATGGTTCCTGTTTAAGATTTAGGGATTGATTTTAATTTTTATTTCACATCGGAAAATCAGATGCCTCTCTCTCGGATTCAAAATATACCTATAGTTCTAGCGTTTGTCTGAAAG
>CALGAG010000030.1 GCA_937951995.1 uncultured Bacillota bacterium | reverse complement strand
TGATTGAATCAGAAAGCTTATTTATGATTTCAAGACTAGAGTTTTCCTTAATAGAGTTAATTATCTGGAAGCCCTTACTATTGCTTCCTAGAATTCGCAAATATCCTGGTTGCACAGCATAGGCCTCAAGAACATCCTTTCTGCTTATACCTAAAAGCATATGAATAAGCAGTCTTTGTATTCGAGTTTCAGTATATCTTTTAGTTGATACAGATTCTATCAACTGAAAAACATCTGATGTGGCTAAAGATAAATTCTTTAACCTGTTTTCAAGTCCCACTTCAACATCAAATAAATCTGCGATCTTTTCTGGGCCAAGGAAGCAAAGGAGGTAATTGATTATCTGAGAGTAATTTTCCAAACCATTCACACGGCCATATTCTTGAAGGAACTTAATAATTGCTCCATAGGATGGATCTGGCATGTAATCCTTCACAGACTCTGGACCTGCGCTTTTAAGGGAGTGCCTTATTCCAGTCGCTGAAGCGATTTTACTCTTGATTTCCCGTTCCCTATAGCCGTCTCCAATTCTTTGGAATGTCAGGGGTGTTATGGATGATTTTGTCTTCTTTAATGCTTTAAGATATTCAATCCCGAGAATGTTATTTGATTTCTTTAGAATCTCAGATGTGTTGGACATATGGATTTTTTCGTGCAGCAGGAACTCTTCAAGAGCCAAGGATCTGGATACTGAAAATGAATTCCCTCTCTCCAAATGTTCTTTTAGGTAACCTTTGAACAGGGGAGGTTCCTCTGCCAATATTGTTGCAATGTCATTCAGGATTCCAATATCTCCAGACTCGCTGCCAAATACAAGGTAATCAGTAACCCCAATTGCTTCAAGAATTCTTATGCCCCCTAAAGCAAACAACTCAGCAGTTTGCACCGCATAGGTGAATGGTAACTCCACCACCAGATCTACTCCGCTTTTAACTGCCATTTCTGCACGTGTCCACTTATCCACTACTGCAGGCTCTCCCCTTTGAACAAAGGACCCACTCATGACGGCAACCAAATGGGAGGCGCCTGTCAATTCTCTAGTCTTTTCAATGTGTATCCGGTGTCCATGGTGAAAGGGGTTGTATTCAGTTATTAGGCCAGCTACTTTCATTTTTGTCACCTCTTCCTGCAAAAATGGGTTTAAGTTAACATTTCATTCTAAATATGTGCTGCTTTACTAAAAATAATAACACTACAGGGGAGTATTAACAAATAAAAAAAACTGGATCCGTCTCCCAAACTCAATATTTATTGGATAACCACCTATTGGAGTTATGTTTTGCTTCTGTTTTGCTTTCTTCTGTTGATTTTTTAACACAAATATAATACTATTGAAATAGAAATATTGTTAGGAGGTCTGTAAATGAAAATTTTAGTTATGAACTGTGGTAGTTCTTCACTTAAATATCAGCTTATTGATATGGATGGAGAAAAGGTAATGGCAAAGGGTCTTGTTGAAAGGATAGGAATAGAAGGCTCAAAAATCAAACATGATACAACTGGCAAGGAAAGAGTGGTAATTGAAGAACCAATGAAAGACCATAAAAAAGCTATTGAGCTTGTGCTTCAAGTCATTGTCGACAAGGACCATGGAGCAATTGAATCTATGGACGAGATAGGCGCTGTTGGACATAGGGTTGTACACGGAGGGGAAGATTTTGCCGGCTCAGTTATCATTGATGAAGCGGTTATGGATGCACTTAACAGAAACATCGAGTTGGCACCACTGCATAATCCACCGAACATCATGGGAATTGAAGCATGCAAGGAACTGATGCCTGACACACCAATGGTAGGGGTATTTGATACAGCCTTCCATCAGACCATACCTGCTGAAAACTATATCTATCCAATACCTTATGAGTATTATGACAAATATAAGATCAGAAGATATGGATTCCACGGGACATCCCACAAATATGTATCCCTAAGAGCTGCAGAGCTTATGAACAAGGATATCAAGGACTTGAACATTGTAACTTGTCACCTTGGCAATGGCTCCAGCGTAACTGCAATAGAAGGTGGAAAATCAGTTGATACAAGCATGGGCTTTACACCACTTGAAGGACTTGCAATGGGAACCAGATCAGGGGATATTGACCCAGCAATAATTCCTTTCCTCATGGACAAGGAAGGCATGACTTTTGATGAAGTCAACAACATGTTGAACAAGAAGTCAGGAGTCCTAGGAATTTCAGGGTTGAGCAGTGACTTCAGGGATCTTGAGATAGCAGCCGAAGAGGGAAATGAAAGAGCAGAGCTTGCGTTGAAGGTATTCACAAACCGCGTAAAGAAATATATTGCTGCATATGCCGCACAAATGTGCAGAATAGATGTACTTGTTTTCACAGCGGGTATTGGCGAAAATTCAAATGTTATTAGAAGAATGGTATGTGAAGGACTTGAGTGCCTTAACATTCGAATCGATAACGATTTGAACAACGGTATTAGAGGCAAGGAAGCTGTCTTGAGCAAGGACCTTACAAGCGCAACAATAATGGTCATTCCAACAAATGAAGAGCTGATGATAGCTAGAGATACTTTGGGATTGGTCAACTAAAGTTAGTGGTTGACAAAGGTGTCCCTCATATATATAATAGTAGTGTTAGTCTAAGAGGTGACAACTATGAAAATTGATTTATCAGATTTTCTTGACAGTGGAAAGCAGGTTATGAGTTTCTCATTTGACCTGTCCAGGGACGAGTTTCCAATTGAAGATGTTTCTTCAATTGTGGACCCAATACATATAGAGGGTAACTTCTATAAGGTGGATGGAGAAATACTCATGGAAAGTAAGGGGAATTACCTTTACCAGGCACCATGTGACCGATGTCTTGCTGAAAGCAGCAATAAAATATCTTTCAAAGCTTCAGGAAAATTGATGGAAGAGGAATCAGGGAACAAAATTGAAGATGAGGAATCTGACGAGCTAGTTTACTACAAGGACAAGTATGTAAATCTCAATGATTACATCTGGAATCAAATAGCAAGTTCCCTACCGATGAAATTTTTATGCAGCGAGGATTGCAAAGGTCTGTGTCAGAAATGCGGCAAGAACCTTAACGAAGGACCTTGTGACTGTGCGGTTGAAACAGGTGATTTGCGATTCGAAAAGTTAAGGGAACTTTCTCTAAATGATTAAGGAGGTGTTT
>CALGAG010000029.1 GCA_937951995.1 uncultured Bacillota bacterium | reverse complement strand
ATCGATAAAAGTCTATATTTGACAATTCTCAATTCACAGTTCACATTTCACAATTGAAAGAATCAAAAAAATCAGAATCACATTAGGACATGACTTGCAGCATATGAACTGTTAGGCAGCCTGTAAAGGGTATTGAGAAATTGCAATTAAATATCTTTTTGGACTAAATATAGTAGTACCTTAGATTTGCAAATCAAACCCCAAGGATGATCCCTAAAAATTGTGAATCGTGAACTGAGAATTGTGAATTGAAAAACCAGGCTCTCGCCTGGTTTCTAAAACTATCCTCTCTGATAGTTTGGTGATTCCTTTGTAATTGTAATGTGGTGTGGGTGGTTTTCAACAAGGGAAGCCCCTGTGATCTTGATCATCTTTGCCTTTTCCTGAAGCTCTGGGATATCCTTTGCTCCCACATAGCCCATACCTGATTTCAATCCGCCTACAAGCTGGTAAACAACATCTCCAAGCTTACCCTTGTAATGGACCCTTCCTTCAACTCCCTCAGGTACATACTTCTTGGTATCCTCCTGGAAGTACCTGTCCTTGCTGCCTGAATCCATTGCTCCCATGGATCCCATACCCCTGTATTCCTTGTATCTTCTTCCCTCGAAAAGCACCTCTTCTCCAGGGCTCTCTTCGGTTCCTGCAAACATGGAACCAGCCATTACAACATTTGCTCCAGCTGCAATTGCCTTTGTGATATCTCCTGAATACTTGATCCCTCCATCTGCTATTACTGGGACTTCAAACTCAGCTGCAGCCCTTGCACAGTTCATAACTGCAGTAACCTGTGGCACTCCAATACCTGTAACAACCCTTGTTGTACAGATGGATCCAGGTCCAATTCCAACCTTGACAGCATCGGCTCCAGCCTTGATAAGGTCCACTGTTGCTTCTGCAGTGGCGACATTTCCCGCAATGACCTGAAGGTCCGGATAGTTTGCCTTTATCATTGAAACAGCCTCAAGGACTCCCTTTGAATGACCATGGGCAGTATCCACAACAACCACATCCACCTTGCTCTTAACAAGGGCGGCAACCCTTTCCATCATATCAGCAGTCACTCCTACGGCTGCACCTGCAAGGAGCCTGTCCTTTTCATCCCTAGCTGAGTGTGGAAACTCGATTGATTTCTCTATGTCCTTGATGGTTATCAGACCACATAACTTGTTATCCTCATCCACCAATGGCAGCTTCTCGAACTTATGCTGCTTCATTATTTCAAGGGCCTCATCCATGGTTATGTCTATACTTGCAGTAACAAGGTTTTCCTTGGTCATAACCTCGTCTATTTTTCTCGTTATGTCCTTCTCGAACCTAATGTCCCTGTTTGTGAGTATCCCCACAAGGGTATTGTCCTCTTCAACAATTGGAACTCCAGAAATCCTGTACCTTTCCATCAGCTCCAATGCATCTGAAACCGCATGGTCCTTAGAAAGTGAAAATGGATCAGTAATAATTCCATGCTCTGACCTTTTGACCCTGTCCACTTCAAGAGCCTGCTTTTCAATGGACATGTTCTTGTGGATAATACCTATTCCGCCCTCTCTAGCAATGGCAATGGCCATCCTTGATTCAGTCACTGTATCCATTCCTGCTGTCATCAATGGAATATTAAGCTTTATCTTTCTGGTAAGCTGTGTACTTATATTGGTGTTTCTTGGCAGAACCTCTGATTTTCCAGGTAATAAAAGAACATCATCAAAGGTTAAACCCTCTCCCACAAATTCCAAATTAACTCCTCCTTCTTCAAACCCAGTTTATATTTCTTTATAATGTAACAAAAGCCATGGGTAATGTCAAGGAAAGAAAAAGGGTAGCTTTTAAAAAAATACAGCAGCCTAAAATATCCTAAGCTGCTGTGTGGTCTTTAGTTCTCATCTTGCCGGATTCCTATCATATAAGCATGGCAAACCCTATGAGCATTCCAGCTATTGAGCCGGCATTGGCAAGATGACTGTGTAAATTGTTTGCCTGAGGTATCAGTTCGTCGTTAACTATGTATATCATGGCACCTGCAGCAAATGCAAGGGATCCACCTACGAATGCAGATGATATTCCAAACACCACAAGTCCAATTGCTGTTCCTACAACAGTCATCAGTCCTGCCCCCATTGTGAACAATACAACTTTTAGATTTGTTAGGCCACCAGCCTTCAGAGGCCCTGCAACAGCCAATCCTTCAGGAATGTTATGCAGCCCAATAGCCAAGGCTATGGTCAATCCAAGTTCGGGACTTGCCTCTAATCCCGCTCCGATTGCAAGTCCTTCTGGTACATTGTGGATGGCTATACCAAAAAATATAAGATAACCCATTCTCAACACCTTTTTTTCCTCATGAATATGGGCTTCATTTTCCACAACCAGTTCATCTGAGGAGGACATGTGGGCATGAGGAAGCATAACGTCAAGAAGGTACATCATACCACACCCTAGTATAAATCCAAATGCTACAACAGATATTGAGTTGCTGAACTGATATGCTTCTGGCATAAGTTCAAATACAGAGACCGCCACCATTATTCCTGCAGCAAATCCCAGCAGCAAGGCCATCATTTTCCTGCTTGGCTTTCCAAATATCATAAGTAATATTGCGCCAATTGCAGTTGAGCTACCCGCCAAAAAACTATAAAGTAAACTCTCCATGTTTCCTCCTTCTGAAAATATTCTATGTAAAACTATTATACCAGACTATGGTCTTGTTTAATCAGGGTTTTGATATATGTTTATGTAATTGAGATATTGAGAAGCCTTGGAAGGAAGGCTCAGAATCATCCTGTCCTTAAGGTTGGGAAGGAATTAGTTGCCGTAGAATAGAAAAGAAAAAGGAGCCTGCGCTCCTTATTTCAATA
>CALGAG010000028.1 GCA_937951995.1 uncultured Bacillota bacterium | reverse complement strand
CAATATTTGATTTCATAGGCCATGTTCCAAGTGCAATCTGGTTTGACCAAATGTCATCAGCAGCCCTCAGAACCAGGGATGAAAAGGGTCTTGTCAAGGTAGCAGACCCGGTAATGCGATTCTCAACCCACTACGGATTTAGCATCAAGTTCTGCAACCCGGACAGTGGCAATGAAAAGGGGAATGTGGAGAACAAGGTGGGTACTATCAGGAGAAACCTGTTTGTACCAGAACCCACCATCACAGACCTTGATGAGTTCAACAAAGAGCTACTTGAAAAGTGCCTCAAGAGAAACAAAGAGATTCACTACCGCTTCAAGGAACCCATAGAAAAGCTCTTTGAAGAGGAGAAGGCCCTGATGATACCATTTAACAAGGTCCCATTTGATACAGCAAAGTATGAGACCAGAAAGGTAAACAAGTATGGACTAATTGATTACTCACCATGCAAATATTCCGTAAGTCCCAAGTATGTGGGCCAATCAGTCATACTCAAGGTGATGGCAAATGAGATAGAGATATTCTCAAAAGACTTCTCAGAAAGGATCACCACGCATCAGAGGCTCTTTGAGAAAGGCAGTGAGTCAATCAACTACATAGACTTTATCGACATCATCAAGATTAGGCCTAATGCGTTGAAGTACTCAGGAATCTACTCACTCTTGCCAGAGTCGTGGCAGGCCTACCTTCAGTCCCTGGACAAGGAATCCTTTAAACAGGCCTTTGATACCCTTAAAATGATACTCCTTGAAGAGGATATGGACTATGCAGACAGGGTCCTAAGGGAAACAACAAGACATGATACAAGGTCCCCTGAAGCCATAGCAGTTACATACAAGAGACTTAAGGAGAACAGCATAATCTATGATGGGAGGGTACACTTCCCTTCAGATCTGCCCCTTTACGAAGTTGATACATCCCAATACGACGTACTGATGGGAGGTAACTTTCAATGAGGGAAGAGATCAGCAAGTACCAAAGAAAGCTAAAGCTATCCAACAACCTCATGGAAATCTATCCGGCAATCAAAGCAGATAGCCAGGAAGAATTTCTTCTAAAGCTATTAAAGGAACTCCATGAGGACCGTGAGGAAAAGAGACGGATCAGAAACCTAAACAGTGCAGGATTTCAAGTGGTAAAATCCCTTGAAGGCTATGATTTTTCACAAATCAGATTCCCAGAATCCCTTCCGCTCCACAATGTAGAGTCCCTTTCCTTCCTCCAAAAGAAGGAGAACCTGATACTCTACGGAGCAGTTGGAACAGGAAAGACACACCTGTCAGTGGCTCTTGGAGTCAAAGCAATCAACCAAGGCAAGAAAGCAGTATTCTACCGTGTACATGACCTGATCAACCAGCTTGAATCAGAAGATTTGAAAAAAGTTGCCAAGGTACACAAGAAAATCAGTCAGGCAGACCTTCTTATCCTTGATGAATGGGGTTACCTTCCCCTTCATCAAGAGGGAGCCAGACTATTGTTTGATATCATCTCATCATG
>CALGAG010000027.1 GCA_937951995.1 uncultured Bacillota bacterium | reverse complement strand
CCAGCCCCTTCCTCAACTGCCTCTTCCTCAACCTCTTCTGTTACCTCTTCAGCAACCTCTTCTGTTGCAGGCTCTTCAACGGCTTCCTCTGCCATTGCAGTGAATCCAAGGCTAAGTACAAGTGCCAGGATCATTACTAGTGATAGAATTCTTTTCATTGGCCAATTTCCTCCTTAGTGAAAGTTTTAATCCGAATATTCGAATTTCTTCCATTATACGGGATATTTACCTGTTTGTCCATAAAAAGGAGGAATTTACATCATGAAAAATGTCTGAAAATGCAAGTTCTTGAGTCTCCTGCTAAAGCCCGTACTTTCCAATCTTGTATTGGAGGGTCTGTCTTGGTATCTGTAAAAGGTCAGATGCGTGGGTGATGTTGTCCCCTGTCTGCCTTAAGGCTTCCTGGATTAGGGACTTTTCAGTTTCCTGCATCACCTTGTTAAGGGCCATCTCCCTAACCTCAACTGGCTTTTGAAGGAGGTTTTTCTTTACCTTTGGTGGAATCTGGTCCTCATTAATGATTTCAACATCATAAAGGCTCATTATCCCCTCTATCAAATGCTCAAGCTCCCTTACATTTCCCTCCCAGGGGTAGTCCCTGAATATCTGAAGGACCTTCCTGTCCACTCCCTTGACTGACTTACCCATCTTCTGGTTGAACTTCTCAATGAAGAAATGGGTCAGGACCTCGATGTCATCGAGCCTTTCCCTAAGTGGCGGAATGCTGAAGCTTATGACATTAAGCCTGTAGAAAAGGTCCCGCCTAAGCTGCTTGTTCTGGACGGCCAGCTCCGGGTCAACATTTGTAGCAGCTATTATCCTCACATCAACATTCTTTATCCTGGTTCCCCCGACCCTCCTGATGTTGCCGTCCTGGAGGACCCTTAAGAGCTTTGACTGGAGGTCCAGGGGCATGGAGTTGATCTCATCCAGGAAGAGGGTTCCCCCGTCTGCCAGCTGGAAGAGTCCAGGCCTGTCCTCGGCTCCTGTAAAGCCTCCCTTGGTAGTTCCAAAGAGGATACCCTCAAGGAGGTTTGAAGGCAGGGCTGCACAGTTCTGGGTGATGAAGGGATTGTGTCGCCTTTTGCTTCCGTTGTGGATTGCATGGACAAAGAGCTCCTTTCCGGTTCCGGTGTCCCCTGAAACAAGGACAGGAACATCCGATTCAGCTGCCTTCTTGGAAAGGGCTTTGAGCCTAAGTATTTCCTTGTTCTGACCCACAATGTCAAAAAAGGTGAAGTGGGCCGACTCCCTTGATGGGTTTTTGGTGGTCTTTGTACTGTATAGCTGGTCCTGGAGGTCCACGATCTTTTCCGACAGCTCCCTGACCTGGGTGATGTCC
>CALGAG010000026.1 GCA_937951995.1 uncultured Bacillota bacterium | reverse complement strand
ATACAGGATGGGGTCTTGGTGGAACAATCGGACCAATGGTTGCAGCAGCCATGTTCGATTCATTGACAAGCTACAGGCTTGCATTCGTTTCTGCTTCTGTCCTAATGATTATGGCTCTTGTTATTGCAGTAACATTTAACCCCGGGAGGGAAGGACTATTCAAGGCTATTGATACATAAAACAAATATTTTCGAGGAGGTAATCATGCTAATATTGACAATCAATCCAGGAGGTACATCTACAAAGATAGGATTGTTCCAGGGAGAAAATGAGATTTTCAAGAAGAGTATTTCTCACAGGCAGGAAGATTTGGAAAACTATGAAACGGTATTCCATCAGTTCGACTACAGGAAGTCGCTGATTGAGGAAGCACTTTCAGAGAGCCTATACTCAATGGATCAGTTGGACTGTGTTGTGGGTAGGGGAGGTTTGATGAAGGCTGTGGAAGGAGGGATATATCCTGTAAATGAAACAATGGTACAAGACCTTAAGAATGGTATCAACGGGGAGCATGCCTCAAATCTTGGTGCAGCTTTGGCAAAGGCCATAGGTGATGAGATAGGTGTACCTTCTCTGGTTGTTGACCCCGTATCCGTTGATGAATTTCAGGAGGTTTCAAGAATAACAGGAATATCCGACATTGAAAAGGCAAGCTGGCTTCATTCATTGAATCACAAGGCTGTTGCAAGAAAAACTGCAGCAAAAATGGGAGGTGATTACCAGGACTTCAACTTTATAATAGCCCACCTTGGGTCTGGAATATCAATTGTAGCCCACAGGAGGGGAAAGATGGTGGATGGAAGCGGTGGCAGGAGTGACGGGCCCTTTTCGCCTGAAAGAAGTGGCGGACTTCTGACTTATCCCTTGGTAAAGCTCTGCTACTCAGGAAAGTATACGGAAGCTGAAATGATAGACAAGATAAGCAATACCGGTGGAATGTATGATTATCTTGGAACAAAAGACATGATTCAGATAGAGGAAATGATCATGTCAGGGGACAAGAAGGCTAAATTGATAATGGATGCTTTTGTCTACCAGATATCCAAGGAGGTCTCCATGTATGGAACTACCCTCTCAGGACAAGTGGATAGGATAATACTGACAGGAGGAATTGCCCACTCCAGCCATGTTACAAGTGAAGTATCCAAGATGGTTTCTTATCTTGCCCCAGTTGAGATAATTCCCGGAGAGATGGAAATGGAAGCATTGGCACTGGGTGCAGTGAGATATTTGACGGGCCAGGAGACACCGAAGGAGTACGTATAAAGGAGGGTGTAAATGATAAAAGATTTTAAGGAACTGATTGAAAGGGCCAGTAAGCTGGACAGGGTGACCATTGCAGTAGCGGGGGCACAGGATCCAGAGGTTATAGAGACTATCAGCATGGCTGAAAAGCTGGGCCTGGTCAATCCCATACTTGTAGGTAATAAGGAGGAGATTGAAAGGATTGCAAATGGAATCGACCTCTCAAACTATAGGGTTATCCATGGAGAAACCCCTGAGGAGTCAAGCTCTGAAGCTGTAAGGTTAGTAAGGTCTGGAGAAGCCAAAATACTTATGAAGGGATTTGTCAACACAAGCGTCTATCTCAGGGCGATTCTTGACAGGGCCAATGGTCTGAGGACTGGGAGACTCTTGTCACTCCTGGCAGCCTATGAGATTCCACAATATCACAAGTTGCTTTACTGCACGGACAGCGGTGTGAATCCAAGCCCTGACCTTGAACAAAAAAGGGATATTCTGCAGAATTCCCTTATGGCACTTCAGGGGTTTGGGATGGACATGCCAAAGGTCGCAGCACTTGCGGCAAATGAAAATGTGGATCAGAAAATCCAGTCAACAGTTGATGCTGATGCTTTGGTTAAAATGGCAAGGAGAAATGAAGTTGAGAGATGCATAATTGAAGGACCAA
>CALGAG010000025.1 GCA_937951995.1 uncultured Bacillota bacterium | reverse complement strand
AGAAGCTGAATCAGCAGGATTGGCTGCAGAGACAGTTACAGCAGGAGACCCTACATTCGCAGGACCATTGGCGGGAGTTCCGTTGGGACTTAAAGTATACCACGCAGTAGAGCCAGAATTTAAGGAATCAGTAGATGCAGATGTCTATGATGACCAGATCGGCATGATGGAAATGGTGCTTGATGTGGATGCAATAGTTGAAGAAGTTGCTTCAATGAGAAAAGAGCATGGCAAATACTAAACTCCTAAAGAATAAAGGAGAGGAGGGAATATTATGGCGAAAATTAGAATTGTACACTATATAAACCAATTCTTCGCTGGTATTGGTGGTGAAGAAAAGGCTGACATAAAGCCAGAGGTCAGAGAAGGCGCTGTAGGTCCTGGAATGGCAATACAGGCTGGATTTGGAGGAGAGGCAGAGATTGTAGCCACAGTAATCTGTGGAGACAGCTATTTTGGCGAAAACATTGAAGCTGCCAAAGAAGAGGTTCTTGAAATGGTAAAGGGATACAACCCTGACCTATTCATCGCTGGACCTGCCTTCAACGCTGGAAGATATGGTGTTGCTTGTGGAACAATCACCGAGGCAGTTCAAAATGAATTGAATATTCCTGCTCTAACAGGTATGTATATTGAAAACCCTGGAGCAGATATGTACAAAAAAGCTGTGTATATTGTTGAAACCAAGAATAGTGCAGTAGGAATGAAGGATGCAGTTGCAAAGATGGTACCACTTGCCAAGAAGCTACTAAAGGGTGAGGAAATTGGCTCGCCATCAGAGGAAGGCTACATTGAAAGAGGTATCAGAAAGAACTACTTCACTGAAAAGAGAGGATCACAAAGAGCTGTTGACATGCTTTTGAAAAAGCTTAAGGGCGAGGAATTCACAACTGAGTATCCAATGCCTAATTTTGACAGGGTGGATCCAAATCCTGCAGTAAAGGATCTTTCAAAGGCAAAGATAGCCCTTGTAACATCAGGTGGCACTGTGCCTAAGGGCAACCCTGACCACATTGAATCATCATCAGCTTCAAAGTATGGGAAGTATGACATTGATGGACTTAACGACCTTACAGAAGAGACCCATGAGACAGCCCACGGTGGATACGACCCAGTATATGCTAATGAAGACTCAGACAGGGTTCTTCCTGTAGATGTTCTTAGAGACCTTGAAAAAGAGGGTAGAATTGGTGAGCTTCACAGATACTTCTATTCAACTGTTGGTAATGGTACATCAGTTGGAAGTTCAAAGAAATTCGCTGAAGAGTTCAGCAAGGAACTTATTGCTGACGGAGTGGACGCAGTTATTCTAACCTCAACCTGAGGCACCTGTACACGTTGCGGTGCAACGATGGTTAAGGAAATTGAAAGAGCTGGAATTCCAGTTGTCCACATATGTACTGTAGTTCCAATATCCCTTACTGTAGGAGCAAACAGGATAGTTCCTGCAATTGCAATTCCTCATCCACTTGGAAATCCTTCCATGGACAAGGTAGAGGAAAAAGCCCTTAGAAGGAAAATAGTTGAGAAATCACTGGTAGCTCTTGAAACAGAGGTTACTGAGCAGACAGTATTTGATAAATAATAAGCGACTACAAATGGGTGATAGTAAGAACTACACCCATTTGTAAAATCTATATTTAATGGAGGTGACTCGTTTGAGTTATTCAGTAGTAAAGGGAACAAGCTATGTACTTGTGCATGCCCCAGACATGGTGCTTCACAACGGTACAACACAGACAACTGAGAAACATCTAAATCCAAATTCAGAGTATCTAAAGAATCTACCAAACAGCCTAAGGACCTTTGATGAGGCGGTAAATTATCTTCCAAACCAGGTTTATATTGGAAACAATAAGCCTGCAGACCTAAGAAAGGATCCACAGCCTTGGGTTGGCAAGAATGTTGATGGAGCATCCAGAAATGGAAAGCTTGGAGAAATAATGCCACAGGATGAGTTCATTGGCCTTATCAAGATTGTTGACGCATTTGAACTTGTAAAGCTTACAAAAGAGTTCACAGCAGACGTCAAGAAAAAACTTAATGAACATCCACTAGTAAAAGATGAGTTGGTGGCTAAGCTTAAGGAAGGCGAGGATATTGCCGACATTCAAAAGCTAATCAACGACCAGGGAGCAGAGCCCCTTTATATGAACAATGAGGTAATTGGTTGCATCAAGAGAGCACACGATGTTGACGTGAACCTAAACGCACACGTTATTTTTGAAAATCTTGTATCAAAGGCCTCAGGAGTTCTTGCAGCACTTCATCTCCTGGATAAGACAGATATCAATCCAGAGGATATTGAATACGTCCTAGAGTGCTCCGAGGAAGCTTGTGGAGACATGAACCAGAGGGGTGGAGGCAACTTTGCCAAGGCCATTGCCGAGGTTGCAGGACTATTGAAGGCATCAGGGTCGGATGTTAGAGGCTTCTGTGCAGCACCAACCCACGCCATGATTTCTGCTGCTTCTATGGTAAAGGCTGGAACCTTCAAGAATGTTCTTATAGTTTCAGGTGGTTCAACTGCTAAACTTGGAATGAACGGAAAAGACCACCTTAAGAAGGAATTGCCAATCCTTGAAGATGTAATCGGAGGATTCGCGGTGCTGGTAAGTGAAAACGATGGAACAAGCCCAATTCTTAGGACAGACCTTGTGGGAAGACACACTGTGGGTACAGGTTCTTCACCACAGGCGGTAATAACTTCACTTGTAACTGAGCCCCTTGATAGAGGTGGATTGAAGATAACTGATATTGACAAGTATTCAGTTGAAATGCAGAATCCTGATGTTACAAAGCCGGCAGGAGCAGGAGACGTACCAAATGCAAACTACAAAATGATTGCTGCTCTCGGTGTAAAAAGAGGAGAAATAGAAAGAGCTGCACTTAATGACTTCATTGTGGACCACGGAATGGAAGGATGGGCACCAACTCAGGGACACATTCCTTCAGGAGTTCCCTATGTGGGCTTCGCTAAAGAAGATATTGAGGCAGGAAGTATTAACAAGGCCATGATAATTGGTAAGGGAAGTCTTTTCCTTGGCAGAATGACAAACCAGTTCGATGGAGTTTCAATAGTTATGGAGAAAAATCCTGGAGTAGTGGAGGAAAGCAAAGGCGTATCTGAGCAAGAGGTCAGAGGTCTTGTAGCTGAGGCTATGAGAGATTTTGCTTCACATCTCCTTCAAGGTTAGAGGTGATATGATGTCTGAAAACAATGTAAAAGCCATGATTGGCAAGGTGTTCAACGATATTGCCGACGCCATGGAGACTGGCCAGTTTGGACAGAGGGTTAGAGTTGGAATTACGACCCTTGGAAGTGAACTGGGTGTAGACAACATGGTAAAGGGTGCAGAGCTTGCTCAAAAGAGAGACAGCTCAGTTGAGGTGGTCCTAATTGGACCTGAGGTTGATTCCAACCTTACCCAGGTAGTCGTTGATACGGAAGAGGAAGGCTACAAGAAAATGGAGGAAATGCTTGACAGTGGCGAGCTTGGAGGTTGTGTAACCCTTCATTACAGCTTCCCCATAGGTGTTTCCACAGTAGGTAGGGTAGTGACCCCTGGAAGAGGCAAGGAAATGTTTGTTGCCACCACAACTGGAACTTCATCATCCCACAGGGTTGAGGCTATGGTTAAAAACGGGATATACGGTATAATTTCAGCCAAGGCCATGGGAGTTGAGAATCCAACACTTGGTATTCTTAATGTGGATGGTGCAAGGCAGGTTGAAAGGGCATTCAAGGAGCTTATTTCGAATGGCTATGACCTTAACTTCACCGAATCATCAAGATCTGATGGTGGAGCAGTAATGAGAGGAAACGACCTATTAGCAGGAACACCTGATGTAATGGTTACAGATACCCTTACAGGAAACATTCTTATGAAGATGTTCTCATCATTCACTACAGGTGGAAGCTATGAGTCACAAGGCTTTGGCTATGGACCTGGAATTGGTGAAGGCTATGACAGGCTGGTGCTTATCCTGTCTAGGGCATCAGGCTCTCCTGTGGTTGCCAATGCAATAAGCTATGCAGCTGACCTTGTAAAGGGTGGAGTGCATGCTGTAGCAAAACAGGAATTTGAAGCAGTGAACAAGGCAGGATTCAAGGAAGTCCTGGCTTCCCTGACAAAGGAAACTAAAAAGGAAACCAGCGATGAAAAGGTTGAGGCACCTGAAAAAGAGCCTGTCACCGGTACAATCGATGGAATCGATATAATGGAGCTTGACGATGCTGTTGAGGTTCTTTGGAAGAACAAGATATACGCTGAATCAGGCATGGGCTGCACGGGACCGATTGTTATGGTCAACGAGACAAAATTGGCAGAGGCTTTGGTTGTATTGGCCAAGGCAGGCTATGATGTTGGAGAGGCAGATCCCTGCTAGAAACAAAACCCCGGAAATTTATTTCCGGGGTTTTTATGTAACACAAAAAGAACCGGTCCCTTTGTGTTTTTGTAGTTGTTACAAAAGTGGGCTGTTAATTGTTAATGACCGACAATTCTGATATAATTGATATAGATGAAAGGAGGTGGGACATTTGAAGTTGAACTATGACCTGACACTTGAACAGAGCCAGAAGCTCATTATGACACCTGAACTTAGACAGGCCATTCAACTACTCCAATATACAAGTCTCGAGCTAAATAGCTACCTAAAAAAGGAAATGGAGGAGAATCCTCTTCTAGAGATGGAAGGCCCTTCAGATGTAGAACAAAGTGTGGAGACACTCAAGGATGAAAAGGACATAGACTGGAAGGAGTTCCTCGAAAGCTATGATGATATAAGCTACAAGTCAGAGGTGGATAGAAACCGCAAGGAATATTCCTTTGAAAATTTCGTGTCCTATACACCTTCTTTGAAGGATTATTTAATTGAACAGCTCAATATGATAAGTCTTGGTGCAGCGGAGTATAGGATTGCAGACTATATTATCCAGAACATAAACTCCAATGGCTATCTGGATACAAGCTTGACTGAGATTTCATCACAACTAAGGGTATCAGAAGAGGAAGTTGAGGCTGTGTTGACTGTGATACAATCATTTGAACCATATGGTGTTGGGGCAAGAAGCCTTAAGGAGTGTCTGCTTATTCAGGTGAGGGATGAAAATGATTTCCTCGTAGAAAGAGTGATAAATGATCACCTTGAAGACATTGCAACGAACAAGATTGCTCACATTGCCAAGGAACTGGACATATCCATACAGAAGGCCCAGGAGTATGTAGATATAATAAAATGTCTGGAGCCAAAGCCGGGTAGGACCTTTAGGGGAGATGGAGAGGATACCAGGTATATCACACCAGATGCCTCCATAGAGGAAATCGACGGGGAGTATGTAATTTTCATAAACGATATCACTGGACCCAGATTGAACATTAATCAGTATTACAAGAGCCTGTTAAAGGATGGGGGAGATGTTGAAACAACTGAGTTTCTACAAGACAAGCTAAACTCAGCCATGTGGCTGATAAAAAGCATTGAGCAGAGAAGGCAGACCCTTTACAAGGTGGTCCAATCCATCCTGAAGTATCAGAAGGAGTTTCTCGTACACGGAGAGAAAAGACTTGTCCCCCTAACATTAAAGGATGTGGCAGAAGACATTGAAATGCACGAATCAACAATTTCAAGGGCGACAAGTGGCAAGTATGTTCAGACTCCAAAGGGGGTTTTTGAGCTAAAGTACTTTTTCACAACAGGATTGTCAGGGAAATCTGGAGAAGTTTCAGCAACCAGTGTAAAATCCATTATAAAGGGTATAATAGACAGTGAAGACCAAAAGAAACCGCTGAGCGACCAGGTTATATCCAACCTGCTTGAGGAAAGGGGTATGGAGGTTTCCAGGAGAACAGTGGCAAAGTACAGGGATGAATTAAAGATTCCATCATCATCCCGGAGAAGAAGGTTCTAAATATCAGAGATGGCTTGAAAAAAAGCTATCTCTGGTATATAATCAAGGCGTAGGATATTTTTTTATCCATGGTGGGACAAAATAATTGTACCGGGATAAAAAACGACCAATGGAGGTGGTAACATAGATCTACTAAAATTAATTGGAAGACTCTCACCTGAATGCATTCAGACTATCGAAAGGAGATACTCCATTCTAAGGGCTGTTGATTTTAGGCAGCCGGTTGGAAGAAGGGCTCTTTCCCTGGAGCTTGGATTAAAGGAAAGGACAGTCAGGTCAGAGGTCGAGAAACTAAGGGAGCTTAAGTTATTAAACGCCGACAATATGGGTATGTATGTTACAGATGAGGGCAAAGACCTTCTTGGGCAGCTAAGTGAAATTTACCAGAGTATAAGGGGTATCCCCGACCTTCGCAACAGGCTTCAGGAAAAACTGGGGATAGGGAGCATAATCATTGTTCCGGGAGATTCCCAATCAAACGACCTTGTGCTCCAGGAAATGGGAAGAAGCGCCTCAAGGAAACTAGTCAACATCCTTAAGGAGGATGACATAGTCGGTGTAACCGGAGGCAGCACAATGGCTGCTGTATCCGACCAGATCACATGTCACAGGAAATTCCCCAATACTACAGTAGTACCAGCTAGGGGAGGACTTGGAAAAGAACTGATGACACAGGCTAATTCAGTGGCAGAAAAGGTTGGGAAAAGTCTTGGGGCCATGTACAGACTCCTTTATATTCCCGACAGCCTTGAAAGGGAGGCACTGGAGGTAATTCAGTCAAATGATGAAATTAGGCAGTCACTCCAGCTTATTGAAAGGATGAGAATTCTTGTTTTCGGAATAGGTAGAGCTGATATACTTGCAAACAGGAGGAACCTGTCAGAGGCCAGGATAGACCATCTTATGGAGAATGGAGCTGTAGCAGAAGCCTTCGGCCACTATTTTGACATCTATGGCAACGATATCTGGGAATACAAGACGGTGGGATTGTCACTTGAGACATACAGGGAGATCCCACAGGTTATAGGGGTTGCAGGTGGAGCTGACAAGGCAGAAGCCATAATAGCAATAGCATCAATCAGGAAGGACATTACCCTGATTATCGATGAAGCCGTAGGAAATAAAATAATTAAAATATTAAACTAAACAAGGAGGAATTTTAATGGCACTAAAAGTAGGTTTAAGCGGATTTGGAAGAATAGGTAGGGATGTATTCAGGATATGGGCAGAGAACAAGGTTGAGGAGTTTGACATTGTAGCCATCAACGCATCGGGTAACATTGAGGACCTGGCACATCTTTTCAAGTATGACAGTGTTTATGGCAAATTCAACGGAACCATAGAAACATACGAAGAAGGATTCGTCGTAAACGGTAAGAAGATACCTGTTATTGCCTTTAGAGACCCATCTGAGCTTCCCTGGAAGGAAATGGGAGTGGATATTGCAATAGACTCCACAGGAGCCTTCAGAGATAGGGAGGGACTTCAGAAGCATCTTGATGCTGGTGCAAAAAAGGTTATCGTTACAGCACCTGCCAAGGGAGAGGACTTAACAATAGTTCTTGGAGTAAATGAAGACAAATACGACCCAGAAAACCACAACATAATATCCAATGCATCCTGTACAACTAACTGTCTTGCACCTGTTGCCAAGGTTATATTGGACAAGCTTGGAGTGAAGAAAGGTCTAATGACTACTGTACACGCATACACCAATGACCAGATGATCCACGACAAGAGACACAAGGATATGAGAAGGGCGAGAGCAGCGGCAGAGAATATCATACCTACCACAACCGGTGCTGCCAAGGCGGTTGCACTTGTACTTCCTGAATTGAAGGGTAAAATGAATGGATTCTCCGTAAGGGTACCGGTTCCAACTGTATCCCTTGTTGACACTGTATTTGAGGTAGACAGACCTACAACAGTGGAAGAGGTTAATAAATTATTGAAGGAAGCAAGTGAAGGCGAATTAAAGGGCATAATGGGCTTCTCGGAAGAGCCATTGGTATCGAGGGATTTTGTTGGTGATGAAAGGTCATCAATTATTGATGCCGACTCAACAATGGTAATAGACAATATGGTTAAGGTAGTGTCATGGTATGACAACGAGTGGGGTTATTCCAGCAGAGTTGTAGACCTGGCAAGGCTTGTGGCTAAGAAAATGTAGTAATTATGTCGGGTCATATGACCCGACATATCAATTAAACAAACAATAAGAAAAGAAGGTGGTTTGCTTGTTGAATAAAAAGACTTTAAAGGATATGGACGTAAAGGGAAAGAAGGTTCTTGTAAGGGTTGACTACAATGTTCCCATGGATTCTGAAGGTGAAATAACAGATGATATAAGGATTAGAAGCTCACTTCCAACAGTGGAGTATCTGCTTGAGAATGGTGCTGCCGTCATACTGATGTCCCATCTTGGAAGACCTAAAGGAGAACCCAAAAAGGAGTTTTCAATGCTGCCGGTAGCAAACAAGCTTTCACAGCTGCTTAAGAAGGAGGTTGTGTTTGCAGATGATGACAGTGTGGTTTCAGACAGGGTAAAAGAGATGGCAAGTGGGTTAAACCCTGGTGGTGTAATGCTTCTCCAGAATACCAGATTCAGAAAAGAGGAGGAGAAAAACGAGGATGATTTCGCAAAGGAGCTTGCATCCCTTGCAGACCTTTATGTGAATGATGCCTTTGGAACCTCCCACAGAGCACATGCATCAAATGTAGGAGTTTCAAAATACCTGCCTTCTGCCTTGGGTTACCTTGTGGAGAAGGAAGTTTCAATCATGGGCAAGGCATTGGATAATCCAGAAAGGCCATTTGTTGCCATACTTGGTGGAGCTAAGGTTTCTGACAAGATTGGCGTAATTGAAAACCTTCTGTCCAAGGTCGATGCAATTATCATTGGCGGAGGAATGGCATTCACCTTCCTCAGGGCAAAGGGCTATGAAGTTGGGACCTCGCTCCTTGAGGAAGACAAGGTTCAGTTGGCCAAAGACCTTATGGTGAAGGCAAAGGATAACGGAGTTGCAATGGTACTTCCTGTGGATGTTGTAGTTGCAAAGGAGTTTAAGAATGACACCAGCTTCAAAACTGTACCTGCAGATGGCATACCAGCTGATATGATGGGTCTTGACATAGGAAGCGAGTCAATTGAACTGTTTGAAAACGTCATTAGGGAAGCCAAGACGGTTGTGTGGAACGGTCCCATGGGAGTTTTTGAGATGGATAATTTCAACAAGGGAACCTATGCTGTTGCGAATGCCCTGGTCAAATCAGGGGCTATAACAATAGTTGGAGGCGGTGACTCAGCTTCAGCAGTTGAAAAGGCTGGGCTGGCAGAAAAGATCACCCATGTTTCCACAGGTGGGGGAGCATCATTGGAATTACTTGAAGGCAAGATACTACCTGGTATAGATGCAATTAGCGAATAAGGAGGCAGTCTTTTGAGAAAGCCAATAATAGCTGGAAACTGGAAAATGAACAAGACAATATCCGAGGCTGAAAAGCTTATCGGAGAAATAAGGATGGAAACTCTCGACCAATCAGTGGAAGCGGTACTGTGTGTTCCTTACCTTGCAATCGGGAAAGCCAAGGAATTGACTGATGGTACTGGCATCAAGATTGGAGCACAAAACATGCATTGGGAGGAGAGCGGAGCCTTTACAGGTGAAGTTTCACCAATCATGCTAAGTGAGCTCGGTGTTGACTATGTGATAGTCGGACATTCTGAAAGAAGGCAATATTTCAATGAAACTGACGATACGGTAAACAAGAAGGTTCATTCTGCAATAGCCCATGGAATCATCCCAATTGTTTGTGTAGGAGAAACCCTTGAGCAACGCAAGGATAATATACACAAGGACCTGGTCAGAAATCAGGTGATTGGAGCATTCAAGGGTGTTGACAAGAGTGCTGCCAAGAAAACTGTAGTCGCCTATGAGCCCATATGGGCAATTGGAACAGGGGAAACAGCATCAAGTGACCAGGCTGAGGAAATGTGTGCACTGATTAGGAATACACTGAGTGAAATCTATGGTGATGAAACGGCAGAAGAAATTAGGATACAATATGGTGGAAGTGTTAAGCCTGGGAATGTATCTGAGCTTATGTCCATGGATAATATAGATGGGGCACTTGTAGGCGGAGCAAGCCTAAAGTCATCGGATTTTGTAAAGTTAATAAACTATTGATCGGAGGAAACAAATGTCAAAAACACCAGTAATGCTAATGGTACTGGACGGCTTCGGCCTGGGGGAGGATTATCCTGGCAATGCAGTTGCACTTGCCAAGAAGCCTAATTTTGACCGAATTATATCCAAGTATCCAAATACAACCTTAAGGGCAAGCGGTTTGGATGTTGGCTTGCCTGAAGGACAGATGGGAAACTCAGAGGTGGGCCATCTCAATATCGGTGCCGGAAGAGTCGTATATCAGGAGTTGACCAGAATTACCAAGGAAATCAGAGATGGAGGCTTCTTCAGAAAACAGGAATTTCTGGATGCCATAGAAAATGCAAAGGACAGAAACTCATCCATACACCTGATGGGCCTGGTATCCGATGGCGGTGTTCACAGCCATAATACTCACCTCTATGCCCTGCTTGAGCTTATGAAACAGCACAAGATGGAGAAGGTGTTTGTACACGTCATACTCGATGGAAGGGACGTGCCCCCAACAGTTGGAAGCCAGCATGTACAGGAGCTTCAGGATAAGATCAAGGAGATAGGTGTAGGTAAAATAGCGAGTGTTGCAGGAAGATACTACACAATGGACAGGGATAAAAGGTGGGAAAGAACCCAGCTTGGATATGATGCCATGGTCCTTGGAGAAGGTGAAAAGGCTACAGATCCTGTAAAGGCAGTGGAAGAATCATACAAGCGGGACATAAACGATGAGTTTATGCTTCCAACTGTAATTGAAGAAGATGGTAGACCAGTTTCAACAATTGATGATGGAGATTCGCTCATATTCTTCAATTTCAGACCAGACAGGGCCAGACAGATAACAAGGGCTATTGTTGACGAGGATTTTGATGGCTTCAAAAGAAAGAAAAAGGTAGCCACTTACTACGTAACCATGACGGAGTACGACAAAACCATAAAGAACGTTCATGTGGCTTATACAAACGAAGGTCTTCACAACACCCTTGGAGAATATGTAAGCAATAAAGGAAAGACCCAGCTAAGGATTGCAGAGACTGAAAAATATGCACATGTGACCTTCTTCTTCAATGGAGGAAGGGAGGAACCTTTTGAGGGTGAGGACAGGGTTCTTGTACCATCGCCAAAGGTTGCAACCTATGACCTGCAGCCTGAAATGTCCGCATACCAGGTAAAGGATCAGGTTCTTGAGAAAGTTAAATCAGGGAAATACGACCTGATAATCCTCAACTTTGCAAATCCTGACATGGTAGGTCATACAGGCGTAATTCCTGCTGCTGTAAAGGCGGTTGAAACTGTAGATCAGTGTATGGGTGAAATCGTTAAGCTTATGGAGGAGGTTGGTGGCAGGATTCTAGTAACCGCCGACCATGGAAATGCAGAATCCATGCTTGATAGGGAATCAGGTGGAACTGTTACAGCACACACAAGCAACAAGGTTCCTCTCATACTTGTCGGGGAGACAGATGTCACCCTTAGGGAGGGTATTCTTGCCGATTTGGCTCCAACTATACTGGACCTGATGAAGCTTGAAAAGCCTGATGAGATGACTGGAAGATCCTTGATTGAAAAATAATATTAGAATGGAGTGAAATGAATGAGTTTAATTACCGATATTTACGCAAGAGAGGTACTTGATTCAAGGGGCAACCCAACGGTTGAGGTGGAAGTTTGGACAGAGCTTGAAGCATTTGGAAGAGCCATAGTTCCATCAGGTGCCTCGACAGGCATATATGAGGCAGTTGAGTTGAGGGATATGGACAAGTCAAGATATTTGGGAAAAGGCGTGTTAAAGGCGGTTGAAAACGTAAATGACATAATTGCCGATGAAATAATCGGAATGGAAGTTTTTGACCAAATCATGGTAGACAAGGTGCTCATGGAAATAGATGGAACAGAGAACAAGGGCAAGTTGGGGGCAAATGCAATCCTTGCAGTATCAATGGCTGTTGCAAGAGCTGCGGCAAATGAACTTGGAATGCCCCTCTACCAGTATATTGGTGGAGTAAACGGAAAAACCCTCCCGGTCCCAATGATGAATATTCTTAACGGAGGAGACCATGCTGATAACAACGTTGACATCCAGGAGTTCATGGTTATGCCTGTTGGAGCAGAAGGATTCAGGGAAGGTCTTAGAATGGGTACAGAAATATTCCATAACCTAAAGGCTGTGCTAAAAGCCAAGGGAATGAGCACATCCGTAGGAGATGAGGGTGGTTTTGCACCAAACCTTTCAAGCAATGAGGAAGCACTTGTAACAATTGTGGAAGCAATTGAAAAGGCAGGCTATAAGCCAGGTGAAGATGTAGTTCTTGCTTTGGATGTGGCAGCAAGTGGTATGTATGATGAAGACAAGAAGGTCTATAACCTTAAGGGTGAGGGAAAGGTTATGACCGCAGAGGAAATGGTTGACTACTACGGAGATCTTTGTGACAAGTACCCCATAATCTCAATTGAGGATGGACTTGGAGAAGATGATTGGGATGGTTGGAAACTGATGACTGAGAAACTTGGAAAGAAAATTCAGATTGTGGGAGATGACCTGTTTGTGACAAACACTGAAAGACTGCAAAGAGGAATTGACATGGGGGTTGCAAATTCAATCCTTATAAAGCTTAACCAGATAGGTACAATCACAGAGACCCTGGATGCAATTGAGCTTGCAAAAACCAATGGATATACTGCAGTAATTTCACATAGGTCAGGTGAGACAGAGGATTCTACAATAGCAGACCTTGCAGTAGCTACAAATGCAGGACAGATAAAGACAGGCGCACCTTCAAGGACAGACAGGGTTGCTAAATACAACCAGCTGGTCAGAATTGAGGATGGACTTGGTGAGATGTCTGAATACAAGGGTATTAAAACATTCTACAACCTTAAGAAATAGGTTGTTGACAAGCAGAATATTAAAGAGTAGAATAAAACGCATATGCAAACTATTTGCATTTGCGTTTTATTTTTTTGTCTTTGGGTAAAATAGGAAGGCAAAGTAAAACATCAGTCTAAAACTTGTTGGAAATTGGAGGTTAATAATGAAAAGAAGAGGAATTTTATTTTTAATAATGCTAATGATATTTACATTTTCAGTATCGGGCTGTACAGGGGAAGTTCAAGAGCCTGCCACTGAACAAGTGGGAAAAGAGGTATCCAGTGAAGAGGAAACAGGGGACAGGCTATCTGTCGTAGCCACACTTTTTCCCCAGTACGATTTTGCAAGAAGACTGGGTGGAGACAGGGTGGAGGTAAGATACCTGCTTCCAGCAGGAACGGAGGCCCACTCCTACGAGCCCACTCCACAGGATATGGTGGCACTATTGAATGCGGATGTCTTTCTCTACACAGGTGAGTTCATGGAACCCTGGACCAGGAACATAGTGGAAAACCTCAAGGAAGAGGATGTTTTGGTTGTTGACCTAAGTCAGGGTATTCCACTTTTAACATCTGAAGACCATGACCATGACCATGATCATGGTGAAGAGGATGACCATAAGGAGGGAATTGATCCCCACTACTGGACTGACCCAAATATGGCCATCTTGATGGTACAAAGCATTAGTGATGCCCTGTCACAGGTGGACCCTGAAAATGAAGAAGCATATATTTCAGAGGAAATAGAGTTGATTGATGAACTTACCAAGCTTGATGGTGATATCAGGGAGGCCTTGTCAAGGACAAAATCCAGGACAATACTTTCAGGAGGCCATTTTGCCTTCGGTTATTTTGCAAGAGAATACGGTCTTGAGCACATGTCTCCATACTCAGGGTTTTCTCCCAATGCCGAGCCTACACCCCAGAGGATAACTGCCTTGATAAGAACCATTGAGGAAACAGGTGCAAATGCAATATATCATGAGGAGCTGATTGACCCAAAGGTAGCTCAGGTCATTGTTGATGAGACAGGTGTAAGGCTGCTTCTGCTCCATGGAGCACACAACATATCCAAGGAAGACCTGGAATCTGGCAAGACCTATATGGAAATAATGTATGATAATCTGGAGAATCTGAAAGAGGGATTGGGATATGAGTAATAGGCTAATTGAAGTGGAGAATCTTTCCGTATACTACGGCCAGCAGCAGGTTCTAAAGGATGTTTCCTTTGTCATAGAGCAAGGTGACTACGTGGGGCTGGTTGGGGCAAATGGATCAGGAAAGACAACCCTTGTAAAATCGATACTTGGTTTGGTGCCCATTTCAAATGGTACCATAACCTACCATGGATCGGGAGGAGTCCACAAGGGAGTGGGTTATCTTCCCCAGGTTGCGGTAACTGGAAATACTCTGTTTCCAGGTGAGGTACACGAAATTGTAGCAGTGGGTCTGCTGGGCAAGAAGCGGTTCCCAAAGAGGATAACCTGGGAGGATAACCGAAGAATTGACGAAATCTTGAAAAGGCTTGACATATATCAGCTCAAGCACAATAAGATTGGAGACCTATCAGGTGGACAGCAGCAAAGGGTTCTTCTGGCAAGGGCAATGGTAAGCAGCCCAAGGCTTCTAATCCTTGACGAGCCTACAAGTGCCTTGGACCCCAAGGTCCGAACAGAGTTCTTCAGCTTGATAAGGAAGATAAACCAGGAGGAGGGAACAAGTATCATTCTTGTTTCCCATGATCTGAGCAGTATCAAGAAATGCTCATCAAAAATTATGCTTTTGGACCGGGAACTATTATACTATGGACCAACAGTTGACTTTAACATGAACGTAAACTTTGTAGAGGGAATTCACGACCATGATCATGAAAGGGTGGTGAGCTGATGGAGATAATTGAACTCATAAGGGAGGCCATGAGTCTTGCCTTTATGCAGAGGGCAATGATTGTTGGGACAGCCATTGCTCTAAGCAGTGCCCTGCTTGGGATATTTCTGGTTTTAAAAAAGTACTCAATGATTGGGGATGGACTGGCCCATGTTAGCTTTGCAACTGTAGCCATAGCACTCCTATTGGGAGCATCGCCCCTCCTTGTTTCAATACCAATTGTAACCATAGCCTCAATATTCATCATGCAGCTGAATGAAAAGGCAGGAATTCATGGGGACGCTGCAATCGGACTAGTTTCTTCATTTTCGGTTGCCTTGGGTGTATTGATTTCAAGTGTGGCCGGAGGATTCAATGTGGACCTGTTTAGTTATCTTTTTGGAAGTATACTTGCCATAAAGGAAACCGACATGTATCTTTCAATCATACTTGCAGGATTGATAATATCACTGATAATACTCTTCTACCACGACCTGTTCGCAGTGACACATGATGAAGCCTTTGCAAGTGTAATTGGAATTGGGACAAAGCGTATGAACTATCTTATAGCAACCTTGACCTCCATAACCATAGTCCTTGGGATAAGGGTGGTTGGAACGATGCTTATCTCAAGTATGATTGTATTTCCAACGGTAACTGCACTACAGGTATCAAAGAGCTTTAAGTCAACAATTATTATTTCGGCAATAGTTTCAATCATTGCTGTTACAACAGGAGTAATTGGATCCTACGTGTTTAACTTCCCATCAGGTGCCAGCATTGTAATGATCAATGCATTTCTCTTCATTTTATTTTTGGGAATGAAGAGATTTGTCAGGATATGACCATGGGAGGTGTCAGGCATGAGCAGTGATAAAATACGGGAACTATTCAAGTCAAGAGGTATCAAGAACACTCAGCAAAGGCATTTGATCTATGAATTTCTAAGCAGGAAAAAGCAACCCATTACTGCCGAAGAAATCTACATGGTCCTTTCAAAAAAAGAAAAAACCAAAATGAACCTGTCAACAGTGTACAGAATACTGGATACCTTTACAAAAAAAGGATTGGTCCAGAAATCCGGAATAAATATCGAGGGGAAATCCACTTACGAGATCAATCATATGGACCATAGGCACCACCTTGTCTGTGTGGAGTGCAATAAAATCCTACCCATAAAGGGTTGTCCACTGGAAGGTTATGAAAGGTACCTGGCGGAGACCACAGGGTTTGCCATTCTGGAACACCATCTTGAGATCAAGGGAATTTGCCCGGACTGTCAGGATGAAAGCAATGGAAAAGATAAGTAAAGTATGGGTTAAATTCCATTGCTTTTAAATTTTGCCTATGTTAAAATGGTAATGTTATAGACTTGAATATTAAATATTTTTTCATGTACAGGAGGTGTAGTATGACGACTTTATTCTCAGTTTTAATGTTGATTTCTAGTGGTACCCTCATAGGAAGTATTCTTATGCAGGAAAGCAAATCAGAAGGTTTAGGCGCTATTAGCGGTGGCAGCGATTCCATGTTTGGCAAGAGTGTGGGAACAAGCCGACAGGCAATGCTAAGGAAGGTAACAATTGTATCTGCAGTGATATTCATGATTTCAGCTGTTGCTTTGGCAGCGGTATAATAAGGAGGAAGGTAAAATGAGTTTTGCTTTATATGCCGCTCCAATAGTGGGAGTGGTTGCTTTGTTATTTGCATTTTACAAAGCATCATCAATCAATAAGGTTAGCCCTGGTAATGACAGGATGAAGGAAATCGCAGCATATATTCAGGAAGGGTCAATGGCATTCTTGTCAAGACAGTACAAATCCCTGGGTATTTTTGTGGCAGTTCTATTTGTAATACTCGCCGTAGTGATTGGTATTACAACTGCAATTACATTTATTTTTGGAGCAGCATTCTCCATTATGGCAGGTTTCTTTGGCATGAGGGTTGCAACAAAGGCAAATGTAAGAACAGCAAATGCAGCAATGGAAAGCGGAATGACAAAGGCACTGAATGTTGCTTTCTCAGGTGGGGCAGTAATGGGAATGAGCGTTGTAGGTCTTGGTCTTCTGGGAATTGGCGTATCATATATAGTTTTTAGAGACCCTGCAATAATAACCGGATTCGGACTTGGAGCATCATCGATCGCGCTGTTTGCCAGAGTAGGTGGAGGTATTTACACCAAAGCCGCTGACGTTGGAGCTGACCTTGTAGGTAAGGTTGAGGCTGGAATACCAGAGGACGACCCAAGAAACCCTGCAGTTATAGCAGATAATGTTGGAGACAACGTAGGTGATGTTGCTGGAATGGGTGCAGACCTTTTCGAGTCATACGTAGGAGCAATCGTATCAGCAGTAACACTTGGACTTATAGCTTATGGAGAGAGCGGAGTATTCTTTGCATTTGGTCTTGCGGCAGTTGGAATACTTGCATCAATAGTTGGAGTATTCTTTGTAAGAGGAGATGGAGACCCACAGAAGTCACTTGACAAGGGAACACTTGTAAGCTCATTGTTGACAATGGTAATTGGAGCCTTACTAAGCATCATGATTCTAGGATCATTCCAACCATTTGTTGCAATCATAGCAGGTCTTGTTGTTGGACTTACAATTGCAAAGATTACAGAATACTTTACATCAGCTGATTATAATCCTGTTAAAAGGATTGCTAAAGAATCAGAAACGGGAGCATCAACAAATATCATTGGTGGACTATCTGTAGGAATGATGTCAACAGCACTTCCAATAATAGTAATTGCAATAGGTATCCTTGTGGCATACTTTGCATCAAGTGGAGCGGCGGAGCCAGCCAAAGGACTTTATGGAATCGCTCTTGCAGCTGTAGGAATGCTTTCAACAGCTGGTATGACCATAGCAGTCGATGCTTACGGGCCAATTGCAGACAATGCTGGTGGAATCGCTGAAATGTGTAAGCTACCTGAAGATGTTAGAAAGATTACCGACAAGCTTGACTCAGTTGGCAATACAACAGCAGCAATCGGAAAAGGATTTGCAATCGGATCAGCGGCACTTACTGCTCTGGCTCTTTTCTCATCATACACGCAAGCTGTTCAACTTACAGCTATAGACCTTACCAAGCCAGCTGTAATAGCAGGTCTTCTAATCGGAGGAATGCTTCCATTCCTATTCGCAGCCCTAACAATGGACGCTGTTGGAAAAGCTGCATTCAGCATGATTGAAGAAGTAAGAAGACAATTCAGGGAAATTCCTGGAATCATGGAAGGAACCACAACTCCTGAGTATGCTACATGTGTTGACATCAGTACAAAAGCTGCTCTTAAGGAAATGATCATACCAGGATTACTTGCAGTTGCAGTGCCTGTATTCATAGGATTGCTTCTGGGAGCAGAGGCCCTTGGAGGACTTCTTGCAGGAGCACTTGTAACGGGAGTACTGATGGCGATCTTTATGTCAAATGCCGGAGGAGCATGGGACAACGCCAAGAAGTATATTGAAGAGGGACATCACGGTGGAAAAGGTAGCGAGGCCCACAAGGCTGCTGTTACTGGAGACACAGTAGGTGACCCATTCAAGGATACATCAGGTCCTTCATTGAACATCCTGATAAAGCTTATGACAATCGTATCACTTGTATTTGCGCAGATGTTTGTACTATACGGTGGAATATTGTTCTAGATAGTGACCCTCCTTATGGAGGGTTTTTTCTTGCCTGGAAGACTGTTTAAATTCCAATTAATATGATATAATTTTATGTTGTAACACAGTTAAAAAGAAGGATGGAGCAGAATGGAAAACACTATTGAAATAGATGGTCTCAAAATCAACTACATAAAGACCGGCACAGGAGAACCAGTTTTGATTCTCCATGGCTGGGGAGCAAGCATTGAGACGATAATGCCAATTGTAAATACCCTTAAGGAAGACCACACTGTATTTGCTCTTGACCTACCTGGATTCGGAAAATCCCAGGTGCCTGAGGAAGTGTTTGGGTCCTTCCTATACGCAGATATTGTAAAGGAGTTTATGGATAGATTGATTCCAGGAAGTCTGGCTCTTGTTGGACATTCCTTTGGGGGAAAGCTATCAATAATACTTTCATCAAAATATCCGGAACGGATCAATAGGGTTGTATTGATTGACAGTGCAGGACTTATACCAAAAAGGACCATTAAGTACCACATTAGGGTAAAGGGCTTTAAGCTTCTCAAAAAGCTTTACTTGGCCCTTGTGTTCTGGGAGGAAAAGGATAAGAGGCTGGAAAAGCTATACAAGAGATTTGGCTCGGACGACTATCAGAACAGTTCAGGTGTAATGAGAAAAATACTTGTTAGGGTTGTCAATGAAAACCTAAAACCAATCCTAAGAGACATTAAGGCACCTACCCTGCTGATCTGGGGTGAAAAGGACGAAGCAACCCCCCTGTACATGGGACAAATAATGGAAAAGGAAATCAGTGACAGTGGCCTTGTGGTATTTGAAGGGGCAGGCCATTATTCCTACCTGGACGACTTCAATAGATTTTCCAGGGTTATGGAAGCCTTTTTCAAGTCAGAAGACCAATAAGCATTTGGCAAACATATTTGGAGGAAAATAATGATTTTAATGATAATGACTGGATTTATTTTGGCTGCAGCCATATCTGTGCAGCTTATGAGCAAGAGAACAAAGGATTCACTTCATATGGTACAGCTGGAGGGATATTTGGCAGACCACTATCTGAAGTGGCTTTCAACAAACAAGAAAAAGGCATACAGCCTTTCAGGAAATGAAGCACCAATCAAGAAGCCATTGGTTATGACACCAAGGGCTACAAGGTTGTACAGGGCAAATTTCCTCATATCAGCTACCTTGGTTGCCCTACCTGCAATACTTGTCAACTCAATTTCCAGCAACCTGGTCGCTGGACTTGTTGTTCTTCTTGCATCAATGGCCGCTGTATACTACTACCAACCAATTGTCATGGCTCTTTCCACAATGGCAATGAAACCAGTGGAGGACAATATCAATATGGGCTACTACAGGGCTGCCCAAAGCAAGGTGAAGTCAAGGGATAATCTAGAGGTGGTTGGAATAACGGGAAGCTTCGGGAAAACAAGCACCAAGTTTATCGTGGGAACTATTCTCTCTCAGAAGTTCAACGTCCTAAACACTCCTGAGTCCTACAATACACCCATGGGGCTTTCCAAGGTAATAAACAACGACCTCTCCGATGAGCATGAGGTCTTTGTAGCTGAAATGGGAGCAAAGACCATAGGTGAAATAAGAGAGGTTGCCCAGCTTGCTCAGCCGAGAATAGGCATACTGACATCAATCGGCCCTGTTCACATGGACACATATAAGAACATTGACAACATTATGAAGACAAAATATGAACTGATAGAGGAACTACCAACCGATGGTGTTGCTGTCTTCAACTACGACAACGAATATATCAGGAAGCTGGCCGACAAGACCTTCAAGGAGAAGATGCTTTACGGTCTTGAAAATGTTGAAGAACTGGACATGTATGCAGAGGATATTGTCGTTAACGAAAAGGGCTCTGAATTTACCCTCAGGGACAGGGAAGGGAATAGTGTAAGGTGCAGAACAAAGCTTTTGGGGAGGCACAATATTTACAACCTCCTTGCAGGTGCATGTGTATCCAAGATACTGGGCCTATCCTTTGAGGAAATCAGCATGGGAATAGAAAAGGTGGAGCCTGTAGAGCACCGGTTAAACCTCATTGAATCAACTAGTGGTATAATAGTGATTGACGATGCATTCAATTCGAATCCAGTGGGCACTAGAGCAGCCCTTGACGTACTTTCACAGTTTAAGGAAGGCAGAAAAATCATAGTGACTCCTGGGATGATAGAGCTAGGTGAAATGGAAGAGTCGGCAAATCATGAGTTTGGGGTAAATATTGGAAAAGTGTGTGATTATGTCATTCTGGTAGGCGAACAGAGAACTAAGCCAATCTATGAGGGGCTAATGGACACATCATTCAATCCATCCAATATAATTGTAGTCAATAATCTACAGGAAGCCACGGAGGAAATTGGAAAAATAACCAAGCCAAAGGACGTAGTGTTGTTTGAAAATGATCTACCGGACAATTACAGCGAATAGCAAGAGGAGGTTGACAATGAAAAAAGTAGGAGTTCTTTTTGGAGGCAGAAGTGTTGAGCACGAGGTATCTGTAATAACTGCAATGCAGATAATTGAAAATATGGACAGGACCAAATATGAACCTGTAGCAATCTATGTCACCAAGGAGGGAAAATGGTTAACAGGAAAATCCCTATTAAGCTTTGAGAGCTTCAAGAACAATGATTTTAAGGATTCCAAGAGAATTGTGATATCACCAAATCACAATGACGGCAACCTTTATGCCCATCCAGACGAGACTGGACTGTTCGGTAAGAAGATAGTCGATACAATTGATATTTTCTTCCCTGCTTTTCATGGAACAAATGGTGAAGATGGAGCTGCCCAAGGCTTGCTTGAGTTCGTTAACAAGCCCTATGTGGGTGCAGGTCTTCTTGCATCATCTGTAGGTATGGATAAGATAGTGATGAAGGATGTATACAAGGCCAATGGGATACCAGTTGTGGACTATATCTGGTTCTACAGAAGCCAGTGGGAAGCTGACAAGGAAGGATCCATTGACAAGGTGGAATCAAAGCTTGGATATCCAGTCTTTGTAAAGCCTTCAAACCTTGGTTCAAGCATAGGTATTTCCAAAGCCAAGAACAGGGAAATGCTTCAGGTTGCCTTGGAGATTGCAGCAAGCTACGACAGGAAGATCATAGTGGAGAAGGCAGTAGAGGAGCCTAGAGAAATAAACTGTGCAGTTATGGGCTACAACCATGAGGTGGAGGTTTCTGAATGCGAGGAGCCGCTGGGATGGAGCGAAATCCTATCATTCGATGACAAATATGTAAGAAAGGATTCCAAGACATCAGGATCCGCCAACAAGAATAGGCAAATACCAGCAAACATTGAAGAAAGCACCAGGCTTGAAATAGAGGAGCTTGCAAAAAAGGCCTTCACAGTGATAGATGCTCGGGGCAATGCCAGGATAGATTTCCTGATAGATGGCAGCGGCAAGGTTTTTGTTAATGAAATCAATACCCTTCCCGGTTCAATAGCTTTCTATCTTTGGGAAGGAAAAGGCTATGACTTCAAGGCCCTGGTAAATAAGATGATTGATATCTCCCTATTGACACATAATGAGAAGAACTCCAACATGTATGTTTATGAGTCAAACCTATTCAACAGAACCCAATTTGGCTCAAAAACAGGTAAAATGTAAGATATTTTATATATCTTACATTTTTTTTAACGGAAGGGGTAAATACTAGGTATTGAAAGAAGGGGGATTTAAAATGGCAATTAGGGAAGAAATAATAAAGCTTATGGAGGGGAAGAAATACAAGCCCTTACTTAAGGAAGAGCTTGCATCAAGATTCAATATTGGTAAGGGCGAGCAGAAGGAATTCTTCAAGGTATTGGAAGGGATGGAAAAAGAAGGTGTGATTCTAAAGGCAAGAAACGACAGATATGGTCTTGTCAATCCTGAGTTCCTTGTAATAGGAAGGCTTGAGGGTAACGAAAAGGGCTTTGGATTTGTAATGTCAAAGGATAGGCCAGGTGAGGACATCTTCATTCCTGCAGACTCCATGAACACTGCCATGCACGGGGACAAGGTAATTGCCAACCTTATAAAGGGTAGACAGGCAGGGAGAAAGCAGGAGGGTGAAATAATCAGGGTGCTTGAAAGGGCCAACGAATCTGTTATTGGAACCTATGAGGACAGTGGTAATTTTGGATTTGTAATACCTGATAACCACAAGATTGCATATGATATTTTCATTCCCAAGGGAAAAACCATGAAGGCCAAGGATGGACAAAAGGTTGTCGTAGGTATTGAAAAGTGGCCCGAGTTCAGAAGAAATCCAGAAGGTTCCATCATTGAAGTCCTGGGCTATCTTACTGACAAGGGAACGGACATCCTATCAATAATAAGACAATTCAAGCTTCCAGAGGAGTTTCCTGATGAGGTCAGAGCCGAGGCACGTAAGATTCCTTCAAGAATAGATGGGGATGAAATCAAGAATAGAAAGGATCTGAGGGACTTAAAGACCTTTACAATAGATGGAGCAGATGCAAAAGACCTTGATGATGCAATATCCATAGAAAAGCTGGACAATGGAAAATACAGGCTGGGGGTTCACATTGCTGATGTATCACATTATGTAAGACCTGGAAGCCAGCTGGATAAGGAAGCCTTGAACAGAGGGAATTCAGTGTATCTATTGGACAGGGTAATACCAATGCTTCCACATGAGCTAAGCAATGGAATCTGTTCCTTAAATCCAAATGTTGACAGGCTGACAATGTCAGTCTTTATGGATATAGACAGAAATGGTAAAGTGGTCTATCACGAGATCCATGAATCGGTTATCAACAGTAAGGCAAGGCTTGTATACGATGATGTTTCAGATCTTCTTGAGGGGACGGATGAAAAGGCGGCAGAGAAACTATCAATAGTGGCGGATGAACTATTTATCATGAAGGAATTGATGGATATATTAAGAAGACACAGGGACAAGCGGGGCAGTATTGACTTTGATTTTCCTGAGAGCTACATTGAGCTTGATGAAAACGGGAAGCCAGTCGATGTAAGAAAGCTTGAGAGGAGGGTTGCCAACAGACTTATCGAGGAGTTCATGCTTGTCACCAACGAGACCGTGGCAGAACGTTTCTTCTGGGAGGAGATTCCCTTCCTGTACAGAATCCATGAAGAGCCCAATAGCGAGAAAATTGAGGACTTCCAAAAATTCATCCACAACTTTGGCTATGCCATAAAGGGAAAAGAACTGCATCCAAAGGACTTTCAGATTCTTACCCAGGAAATTAAGGGCAAGAGAGAGGAGCCTGTTATATCAACACTACTCCTTAGAACCATGCAAAAAGCCGTTTACAGCGCTGAGCCAGGAATCCACTTTGGACTGGCTGCCCAGTACTACTCACACTTCACATCTCCAATCAGAAGGTACCCTGACCTTGAGATACACAGGATAATAAAGGACTCAATCAAGGGAAAAATAGGTGAGAAGAAGATGAATATGCTGGAAGGACTACTTCCTGAGATAGCCGAGCACACTTCCATGACTGAGAGAAGGGCTGAGGAGGCCGAGAGGGAGGTCGATGACCTTAAGAAGGCCCAGTATATGGCTGAGAGGATTGGAGAGGAATACGAGGGTCTGGTGTCCTCTGTAACCAGCTTTGGATTGTTCGTCCAGCTTGAAAACACAATCGAGGGACTTGTCCACTTCAGCAACATGGTGGATGACTTCTACTTCTTCGACGAGGACAACTACATGATAGTGGGCGAGAGGACAAAAACAACATATCGACTTGGAGATCCTGTCAAGGTGAAGGTCATTGGAGCAGATGTAGGAAAGAAGAATATTGACTTCCAGCTTGTAAATGACGAAGTTGACACAGATGAGTAATTTTGCTAAACTGAAAAACGACAAAAGATAAAGGGATGGAATCAAATGAAGAAAACAGGCACAAAGCTAATTGCTTCAAATAAAAAGGCAAGGCACGAATATTTTATAGAGGATACACTTGAGGCCGGGATTGTCCTTACAGGAACTGAGGTAAAGTCCATAAGGCAGGGGAAGGTCAACATCAAGGAATCCTACGCTTCCATTGAAAATGGAGAGGTATTCATAACAGGGATGCACATAAGCCCCTACGAGCAGGGGAACATACACAATGTTGACCCGATCAGAAAAAGGAAGCTCCTTCTCCACAGAAGGGAGATCAGAAAATTGATTGGTGAAACCCAGCAGAAGGGTTTCACCCTTGTGCCTCTTTCAATATACCTGAAGGATGGCCTTGTAAAGGTTGAGCTTGCTCTTGCCAAAGGTAAGAAGCTGTTCGACAAGAGACAGACCATGGCCAAGAAGGATGCTGAGCGTAGGATACAGCAGCATTCCAGTGAAAAATATCAGTAGCCAGGGGATTGACACAAAGTCGAACATATGTTATAATTCATATGTAATAACCAAGAGGGGGCGAATTTGGTCTCGACGGGGATACGGAATCAGGAGTAGCGAGCCGTTGTCGCCAAGCAACGATAAAAGTGGCAAACAAAATTAAACGCAAACGATAATTACGCACTAGCAGCCTAATAAGGCCGCTCGATTTAACCGGGAGTCCCACGACCTGGATTGAATCGTCATTTTAGTGGGGAACCGAGTCCGGTAAAGCTTTGAACCGGAAACGGAACTGATGAAGCTACCGAAGCTCATATCCAGTCAGCAGGAGATGAGTCGGGGGAATCCTAAATTGTTGGCTGCGCTCGGAGAAGCTCTTGTGGAAGGATTTTCGGACGTGAGTTCGACTCTCACCGCCTCCACCATAATAGCAGACAAAAACCCCCAGGTTAACCTGGGGGTTTAGATTTCTAGAAATATAATTACCTTAAGGCCATTCACTGACCAAAATATCATACTCAGGTATGACAAAGATTATCATACATCCTGAAGAACAATTCGATTTTTGATTTTACGCTATCATCACCAGCCTGGTCTAGAAGAGCCTTCTTTTCTTTTTCCACGTCCTGGAATACCGACTTGTTCCTGAACACATATAGTGTATCAAGACCCTCAGAAGGATAGTCTGTCGCAGCTTCAATATAGGCAAGGGGATCATTAGAGTAAAGCTCAACTATCATCTCCTCAAACAGGTCCACATGTGCTCCGTCAGGGTTTCCATAAAGCCTCATGGCACCGGCAATTTCGTCTCTGGTCTTAGAATCAAGGGCATAAGGGATTACCACATTTAACATGGTTTCCCGGTCCAATTCACCCAGATCGGTCCAGTAAAGCTCCTCAAGAAGGAACTCCCTGCTTATTTCTTCTCTGTTATTCCCAAGCATGTTTATTATCTCTGATATTTTCACAATCAATCACCTCAATACTACTATACCCATTCTGAAACCGGGTTACCTCTCCTACTTGACTTCCAGTATGACATAGGTTACATCATCCATCAGCATGTGTGATTTACCAATATGATTGTAGAGGTTCTTTTTCAATGCTGATTTCAATTCACTTGCCTTCAAGAAGTGATTTTCCTTTAGATACTTTTCCATCTTGCCCTGTCCATAGATATCATTATTTGTATTTCTTGCCTCAACCAAGCCGTCTGAATACAAAAGTAGCTTGTCTCCCTTTTCAAGTTGCACCTCTCTGTTTTTGTAGATGGGATCAACCAAATCACCCAGCTTGCATATTGAAAAACCTTTAGAGTCCAGTGCTTCAATCTCACCGGATTTTCTGATAATATATGGAGGAACATTTATCCCAGCGGATGCATATCTGAAAACTCTGGTATTTCTATTGTAGATTCCATATAGCATCAGTATATATGTTTCATCCTTGAAATTTGTTTCATTAAAGCTCTTGTAAACCTGGTCAAGTATAGCAGATGGAGGGGTTATCCTATTCTCCATAGCCTCCTCAGGCTTTAGTGGCGTGATATTCTGATTGGCGAAAATAGTAAGCATTGCTGCGGATACCCCATGGCCGGATACATCCCCAATATATATGGCCACGTTATCCTCATCAAGCCTAACCAGATTATAGAAGTCTCCGCTAAGTCTTTCTGCAGGCAGGTATTCTGCCTGTATTGATACAGATTCATCCTTAGGTAGCTTTGCAGGCATAAGTCTTAGCTGCATTTCCTTTGCATATTCTATATCCTTAAGGAGAATGGAATTTGCTTCCTCAAGGTCCTTTGTACGCTTCTTCACCAATTTGTTCAGATTATTTGAATACTCTCTTAATTCCTCTTGTGCCCTTTTCATCTCCCTGTAGGGTTCACTGACGTTATCCACATATATGGCCTTATATAGGATCATATATGCTATAACCTTATAGATGTGGCCAATATAGTTGAATGCATCATAGACGCTCCCGTAATTGGTGAAGGCAAATTCAGATAAGATCAAGAATACCAAAGCCAACAAAAATTGCTTGTCCCTATCATGTGATGTTTTTCTGTACTGGGCTAAAACAGCCAGGAATGTTAGGGCCATTATTAGGATGATAATATACTCCATTATGATTTTTATCATGGTCAACCCCGAGCCCTCAATAAGCATGGGTGGGAAAATATTTGGACAATAGGTCACAATCAAGAATAGAAGAATGGAAAAAAGGAAGGTTCCAACGGCAAATACACCATTATTGGTTTTTCCTCTCTTATTGTCAGGAATCAATACAGCCAAGAGAAAACCCATACTACCCAGGAGTCTGGATAGAATCCAAAGGGTGGTTGCCCTGTTGGCAGTGGCATTGGCTATAAAGAAGTCTGGCATGCCCTTAAAGCTGAAGGTGTGGAATGCATCAAGAGTACCCATTAAAAGAAAAGCGCAGCCTAAAACTATCATGCTCAATCTTCTGGATTCCTTGTAAACAAAATAAGTAACTGTGAAGATGGAAAATGATACCAAAACACTGGCAAACTCGAAGATAAGGTGCCAAGTGAGATAGTTGGTCACAGAGACAACTCCCATAAAAGCATCATTGTAGAAACCTGCAGTAAAATATAGCAACAAGGAAAGGAAAGATACAAGGACTATTCCTTTGTATAGTTTCAATTTATCTGCATAGTCACTCCCTCTGGAACCCATGGAATCCCTCCCTTATATGTGGTTGATACTGTGTATTTACTTTAAATAGCTTTATTGCAATATTTCAACACTCCTTGTAATTATATAAGAGCTTAAGGAATCTATCAAGATATTTTCTGCTAAAAATGACGCCACCTATCATTTGATAAGTGGCGTCATCTTTATTAGTATATCATGTAATTACACATATAATTCAATAAGTGTCAACTTATACGTTTTGCTTAGCCTTTCTAGCGTTAATGGCTTTCCAAGTTTCAGCATGTTTAATTCCAAGTTTATCGGGATCGAAAGTAGGCACTTTTACGCCTGCTTTAAGTTGATCTTCATAATCCTTCAAGGTAAGGAGACCTGTTTTTGAAAGGAGAAGTATGGCTATTACGTTCAACCATGCCATCAGTCCAACTCCTATATCACCAAGAGCCCAAACCTCTCCAACTGTACTTAGGGTTCCAGTAAATACTGATCCTAGGAATACTAGTCTTGTAACAGTGATTACTGTGTGTCTGGTTTTACCATTCTTGAACATGTAAGCTACACCTGTTTCTGCATAGTATCCATAAGCAAGAAGTGTTGTAAATGCAAAGAAGAATAGAGCTACTGCAACAAATGACAGTCCAAAGCCTGGAATAAATGTGTCAACAGCATACTGAGTGAAGGCAGGTCCGTATTCAACGCCTGGAGCTCCTTCAAATATGATAGCGTCTCCGTCATAAACATTGTACATTCCTGAAACAATTATCATAAACGCTGTAGCTGAACAAACGAATAGTGTATCAAAGTAAACTGAGAAGGCCTGTACAAGACCCTGCTCTGCTGGGTGGTCAACCTCTGCTGCAGCTGCAGCCATAGGTCCAGTACCCTGTCCAGCTTCGTTTGAGTAGATACCACGCTTAACTCCCATTGATATTGCAGCACCGATGATACCTGCAAATGCTTGTTCTGCACCGAAAGCACTGCCGATAATAATACCAAATACCCTTGGTATTTCTGAAAGATTAAACAACATCATGGCCAATGCAACAAGGATGTATATGATCGCCATGATGGGAACTACTTTTTCTGCTACTCTACCTATACGCTTTACACCACCGAATATTATAAGTCCTAATAATAAAACTATGAATCCACCAGTTATTGCCGGTCCAATGCCGAAAGCGTTTTGCATACTAACTGCTATAGCATTTGATTGAATACCTGGTAGGAAGAATCCCATTGCAACTACAGTCGCAACAGAAAAAGCAATCGCATACCATTTTATGCCAAGACCCTTTTTGATGAAGTACTGTGGTCCTCCACGATACTGCTCATCGACCTCATCCTTGTATACCTGTGCCAAGGCAGCCTCAACATACGCCGAACTTGCTCCAAGGAATGCGATTATCCACATCCACATTACCGCTCCTGGTCCTCCCAAAGCAATAGCAGTTGCAACACCGGCGATATTACCGGTACCAACACGACCTGCTACGGCTAGAGCGAAAGCCTGGAATGAAGATACACCTGTCTCAGACGCTACGTTACCAAATAGTAATGCAACCATTTTTTTAATAAGTCGTACCTGTACAAATCGGGTTCTTAATGAAAAGTATAAACCTGTACCAAGAAGTAGATAAACTAATGCATTACTCCAAATGACTGCGTTTAAAAAATCAACAATTGGTCCCATTCACTAACCTCCTTATTTTTTGATTTATATGTGAATTACATGAACAAATTATACTATAAATGTTTATGTAAAGGCAAGCGATTTCATAGAAAATTCTCAACATTGTGAATAGTTAATTATATAACAAGAATAATACAAAAAGAATTGCTGAAAAATACAAGAGTGATTACATTAAAAAATAGAAAAATCATTGATTTTGGAGATTCTATCATCAAATGATGATATTATTGTATGGGGTAGATGATCTTGTGGTGGGATTAAACCAGTACAAATATCGCCGATATATCAATGGGGAGTGAGAAGTCATGAGTAAGATCAGTATCAAAAGGATTTACGATCCAGCAGCGGAGGAGGATGGATTCAGGGTATTGGTGGATAGGCTGTGGCCCAGGGGCATCTCTAAGGAAAAGGCTGGTTTGGATCTTTGGGCCAAGACCGTGGCTCCGTCAAATGAGCTTAGGAAGGAATATCACAAGGATCTGGAACAATTTGAGGTCTTCAAGGGAAAATACCAGAATGAATTGAATGAAAACAAAGAATCTGTGGAATTTCTTGATACCATAAATATCAAGCTGGAAGAAGGTAATGTTACATTTCTCACAGCCACTAAAGATATGGATAGGAATCATGCAACAGTCTTGGTTGAGTGGATGGATGTTATGAACCAGTTGCGTAAGTAAAATCATCATAAAGCATTAAGCCTCTATGCGTGATAAGAATTGTGACATGAATGAGAGTAAACTTCACAAGAATTACGATCTATCGAAAAACATGAAATTATATTGGAAAATGAATTGCAAGCATATGTCAAGAATGATATAATAATATCAAACAAAGGAAAGGTGATGAGCGCTATGAAAGTACAAGTTAAGCTGTTTGCCACCTTCAGGAACGGAAGACAGGAGTTGCAGGAATTTGAATACCCACAGGATATACCTATCTCCACAGTACTGAAAGACCTGTCATTGTCACAGAGTGATGTTGGCATGGCTCTGGTGAACGGGATTCACGCAACAACTGACAACAAGCTGCACGACCATGATGTATTGGCTTTGGTACCTGAATACAGACAAAGACACCATTAAGGGGAGCTTTAAAGCCAGGCCATCAGGAGGGAATAGAGCGGCTACTTTATTTCCAAAATCAATTATGGATACAAACCTTGATTTTTTAGTGTTTGTATCTTTTTTTGTGGGCATGGGATATAATTGACAGTTTAGCATTAATCTGCCTTGTTACAAATAACCCTCCATGGTACAATAAAAGCCAAGGATTAATACTTGATGCACAAAGACTAGATCCTTAATAACAATGAAATGAGTGTATTTTGATGATAAAAAAAGCAATTCTTATATTGATGGTTGTAGGTTTGATGATGGGTTGTTCACAGGTTGAATCCAGTGAATTTGAAGAGGACGAAATAGTTGAGGAAGCTCAAGTCGAGATTGTTGAAGAGGTGGATAAGGGTCAGGCGCAGGAGGAGAACCAGTTGGATGACCCTGTTGATCCCAGAGAAGCAATAGACCTTTCACTGGAGCCCAATGAATCTGGAAGAATCATGGTGTTGATGTACCACAACATAGGAGAGGAAGAGGAGGAGTGGACAAGAACACCAGATAACTTCACAAAAGACCTTCAGGTCCTTTATGAAAAGGGTTACAGACCTATCAGCCTAAAGGACTACGCCAGTGGAAACATCACAACCCCTCAAGGTTATACCCCAATTGTAATAACCTTTGATGACGGCAACAAGAATAATTTCGAATATATGGAGGACGGGTCCCTAAACCCGGATTCAGCAGTTGGTCTCTTGATGGACTTTCATAAGAAAAATCCAGACTTTTCACCTGCTGCAACATTCTTTCTTACAGGGGATATTCCATTTGGACAAAGGGAGTTAATTGGTCAGAAATTTGAATTTCTACTTAATAAGGGCATGGACATAGGAAATCATTCAAAAACCCATGCCAATTTCACACAAGCTTCAGCAGAACTGCTTCAAAGGGAGATCGGGGAACAGGCACAGTACCTGGAAAGCTTTATTGAGGCTGAAGGATACAAGGTTAACACAATCGCCCTCCCCTACGGCACAAGACCAAAGGATGAGTCCAAGACAAGCTATCTCAAGGAAGGTACCTATGATGGAGTTCCCTATGACAACATTGCAATCCTCAATGTAGGATGGAATCCTGGCTACTCACCCTATGATGAAAGATTCAACCCGGAGAGCATTCCAAGGATACGGGCCAGTGAAATGAAGGTGGACAATGTTGGGATGTACAACTATCTGGAGTATTTTGACAATAACCCTGACCAACGATTCATAAGCGATGGCAATCCTGACATAATAACTGTGCCAGATGATAGAGCCGAACAAATAGGCTCGCAACAAGACAGGGAAATATATATCTATGACAAAAAATAAGACATGAAGAGGTGGACAATTGAAAAATAGAAGCTTGAAATATATTTTAACCCTACTGATCCTTTCTCTAATGATAGGCTGTGCCCAAGGACCACAGGAGCCGACTGAACAGCCACAGGAATCTGAGGAGGCCGTTGAAGCTGAAGAAGTACCAGAGGTGGAGGAAATAAGCGAAGAAGAAAAAATGCAGATTCGCATCCAGGAAAGGGAAGACCTTGAAAAGAACAGGAAAGCTGAAATGGGAGAGTTTTATGTTCCATTACCTCCCCTGGATGTAGACAATGAACTGAAGACTGTAAAGGCAAAAGCCCTCTACCTTACAGGAAATGTTGCTGGTTTTCAGTTTCAACAGGAAGACATCGACTACTATGCTGACTACGTATTGGCCTTAAGTGGACAATCGGGAGAGACGCCAGACCCTTCAAGGCTTGGGGATGTTAACAAGCTGGAGATTGCACTGGGTATAGCCAAGGCATCAGAAATCAATGCCATGGTAATTGATATAAAAAATGACCATGGTTTGGTCACATGGGAAAGCGACCTTGAAATTGTCAACAAAGTAGAATCCAGCATAAATCCACCCTTCAAGAATTATATGCCCCTTATGGACTACCTGGAGGAGAATGAAATATATACAATTGCTAGAGTTGTTGCCTTTAAGGACCCAATCTTTGCATCTGCCAATCCAGCACATGCAATCCTTCTAAAGGAGGGCGGCGTATATCTTGATAATGCAGGGGAGTCATGGGTAAATCCCTTTGACCAATATGTTTGGGACTATGTAGTAGCGGTATCAAAGGAGGCAGCACTGAGAGGATTTGATGAAATCCAATACGACTATGTCAGATTTCCTGATAATGCAAGATATTACAACCCCATAACTGAATTCCCTGGGAGGGATGGAAGGGACAAGGATGAGGGGATAGAAGACTTCCTGGAATATGCCAGTGGAGAGCTTGAGCCATACAATGTTCATCTCTCAGCAGATGTCTTTGGATTCATAACCCATTCCTGGGATGACAAGCCTGAGGATATTGGCCAGACCTGGAGAAAGATTGCCAACAAGGTAGAGTATATTTGCCCCATGATCTACCCAAGCCATTATGGACCAGGGGTTTATGGATTTGATGTCCCTGACAGGTATCCATATGAGGTTGCCAGAATTTCTGTCATGGAGGCAATTGAAAGAAACGCTGCACAGAAGGAGCCTGCCATAATCAGACCCTGGTTTCAAGGCTTTACTGCTTCTTGGGTGGGAGGAAATATTAAGTACGGCCCCGAGGAAATTTCAGACCAAATGGTAGCAGCCGCAGAGCTTGGTGTTGATGAATACATCATTTGGAGCGCAGGGAACAACTATAATCCCATGAGCTTTTTCTACCATGACAGAATCGACGAGTCCATTGTAAAGGAAGGCCATGACATAATGGACAGAACTCCGGAAATGGCTCTTGATAGATTTCTCAAGGCTGAAAGAAGCACCAGACTTTCACAGCTATACCTTCTCACACCGATACAGGAGCGACCAGAGGATTACGATAGGTTTGTCGAGGATTATGAAGGGATCAATCCCGTGCTCCAAAGATTTAAGGTCAGTGAGGTAGTTGAAAGAGACGATGGTAGCTATTTGGCAAAGGTTGATGTTGAATACAAATCTGATTTGGGAACATTTGCTCTGGATAATGCAGAATATGTGATCAGGGAAGAAAACAGGGTATTTAAGATAAGCAGGCCAGAGATTGAGTGGGTTGAAGATAGCACGGAAGAATAGATTAGAAAAAGGATGTGGCAACTAAGTTTTAAGTTGCCACATCCTTTTTAGATTACATAGGCCACACTAGAAGTATCAGCGGTGCGCCGACAACCACAAGCAGTATTGTTAGGGGAAGCCCAAGATACCAGTAGTCTGTAAACTTGTAACCTCCTGGCCCCATAACCAGCATATTGGTCTGGTGCCCGATTGGGGTCAGGAATGCAGCTGAAGCTGAAACAGCCACGCTCATAAGGTAAGGATCAGGTGAGACACCTGTTGTAATCGCAATACTCAGTGCGATTGGACCCATTAGAATTGCAGTGGCTGAAGTGCTTATGAGGTTGGCTAGAGCCAATGTCAAAATCATCAAGAGACCAATCATAAGTGTCGGTGAAAGAACTGTAGATGCCCTTAGAAGTATACTCGCAATTGTATCCGCACCTCCGCTGCTTTGGAGGGCGCTACCAAGGGGGATCAGTGAACCAAGCATTATGATTGATGGCCATTCGATAGCATCGTAAAACTCTCTTGGAGTCAGGATTCTAAAAAGTACAAGGGCAGTGGCAGCAAAGGAAAATGATGTCTGAACCGGCAATAGGCCAGTGGTTGTCAAGACAACGGAAAAGATAAAGATTCCTGCAGTGAAGGCCAGTTTCCATTTTGCCCTGTCAGGATAGATTTCAACGCCTCTTTCTGCAAGGGGTAGACAGCCCAACTTTTGATAAATATCCTTTAGGATTGAGGTGGGTGCCTGAATCAGAAGAATATCACCCTGACGAAACCGCATGCTTTTCAACCTATCAACAGAGTAGACACCTTTTCGTGATACTGCAACCAAATTGATACTATACCTGTTCCTAAGCTTTGTCTCCAGGGCGGTTCGTCCAATAATTGGAGAATCATCCCTAAGGACAACTTCAACAAGTGCTGTATCTCTTGATTTGATCATTGATTCCTCCACGTGGAGACTCTTTTTTGTACCCCTCAACAAAACCTGGGTCTTGTCGATTAGATCTGCAAGATTCTCAGACAAGGCCTTGATGATCAATATGTCCCCTGGAACTAGAATCTCATCTGGCCCTGGTGCAACTATCTTCTTTTCATTTCTCAAGATACTCAACACATCTATATCAAGCTTGAAGACCCTGTTAATGTCTGCCATAGGCTGACCCGCAATCTTACTGGATTCAACCACCTGGACTTCAGATAGAAACTCACCAATATCAAAAAGCCTCTCAACACCTATTGTCTTTCTCTTTGGTATGAGCCTTCCACCAAGAATTACCATCAAACCTATTCCAAGAACCGTTACCGTCAAGCCTACAGGTGTGAAGTCGAAAAAACCAAAGGATTCAAGTCCATACTCCTGGCGATAGGATGAAATTATTAGGTTGGGCGGTGTACCTATCTCTGTTGTCATCCCACCCAGGAGAGCTGAAAAAGCAAGAGGCATCAGTATCCTCGAAGGCGAAAACCTATGTTCACGTGCAACCTTTATTGCCACTGGAAGAACCAGGGCAAGGGCCCCGATGTTGTTCATAAACCCGGAAAGAACTGCTGTAATCATCATCAACTTTGTCATTACAATGACGGAAGACTTACTGTTTCTGCTAAGTGCAGAAACAATTTGGTCAATTACACCAGTTTTGACAAGTCCGCTGCTTATGACCAGAACTGCAGCAACTGTTATTATTGCTGGATGACTGAAACCTGAGAAGCTATCCTCAGGCTGTATGACACCTGTTAGGGAGAGTACTATCAGTCCACCAAGGGACACAAAGTCATACCGGATTCTTCCATCAATGAAAAGAACCAGTATCACTGCTATCACTGAAAAAACAACTATTTGTCCAAACATCATTAACCTCCATTCTGTCCATGGTATAATTATACCACCTGGTAACATGTATCAACCAATTAGTATTTATAACTTTTAAAGACAGGTTTATAATGATAGAATTGATTTGTAATTAAGGGAAAAATATATCAGATAAATTCATAGGGGTATTTAACAATTGAACTAGGAGGATGGTTTGATGGATAAGGGTCGCATGGAAACAGTTTCTAAAAAATTAAGGGAAGCGAACGAAGAAGCCAGCTTAAACCCTAATAAGTCGATGCAGCTATGCAATGAAGCCCTGGCAATTTCACTGGAATTAAACAATAGTGAAAGTGTTGGGGATTGCTACATTGAAATGGCAATTGTAGCTAGGACTAAATCAGAAAAAAGTGACATTCTAGATTATTCCTTCAAGGCCCTTAGAGAGTATGAAAAAACTGAATCAAAGGAAGGTATATCCAAAGCATTCAACCTAATAGGGGTTGCCTATTTTTACAGTGGAATGTATGAAGAGGCGATTAGGTATTTCTTGGACGGCTTAAACCAATTGAAGGGGATTGATAACCCTAATTTACATGGAAGTCTACTAAACAATATTGGAGAGGTTTATAGAGAATCGGCTTTGTATGAAAAGGCTCAGGAGTATTACAAAAAGGCCTACGAAATAGCAAAAGAGAACAAACTTGAGTACTACGAAGCTACAATTCTTGGAAATATTGGGGAAGTGTACCTCTTTCAGGGAAACTACAACAAGGCTCTGGACTACCTTATGGAATCATATGGGATACTTGAAAAGGGAAAGGACCTTGTCAGCATGGGTGAGGTTGCCAATAAAATTGGGAAATTACAACAAATAAATGGGAACATGGACCTGGCAATTGATTATTTCAAGAAAGCTCTTAGGGTTTTGGATATGGTGGATAACCAGTTCTATAGGATTGATGTTTTATCAAACCTTGCATTTACAAAGGAGGATCCTGAGGAGTCCATTGCAATACTTAAGGATGCAATATCAACTGCCCTTGTGGTAGGCGCCAAAAAGAAGCTAAGTGATTTGTACAGGAAGGTTTCCATGCAGTATGAGAACATTATGGATTACAGGACTGCTCTTTCATATCACAAGAAATATTTTTTAATAAATCAGGAAATCATGAATTCAAATATAAGAAATAAGCTGGAGATTTTGAATGTTGAAATCAGACACCTTGAAGAAAACAAGAGGCTCGACCAGGTAAAAAGAACTCTGGAGAAGGAGCTTGAAGACAATAAAATAGAGCTCGAGAAAACCAGACGGTTCAATACAATTCTTGAAAGGGAAGCATTCGAGGATGAGCTCACTGAAATACCTAATAGAAGGAGTGTAAACCTCCAGCTTAAAATGCTTCTCACAAATTATCGAGGTAAGAGTAATGCCATAGCTGTCTACATGCTTGATATTGATAAATTTAAGGACTACAACGACTACTGGGGACACAGTGAAGGTGACCGCTGTCTCAAGGAAATTGCCAAGGAGCTACAGATTATTGCAAGGCAAAGGGGAGACATGGTCGGAAGATACGGAGGAGAGGAATTCGTGTATATTTCCAAACCCTCCTCATTGGAAGAGGCACGCCAGCTTGGGGATGAAATCAGGGTTAGGGTTGTACAATTGGGTTTAAAATACGACCACACTGAGGAAAAGGGTCCAGTGAGCATAAGTCTTGGTGGTGTTTTTGGAAAGACAGTTGATTTCAAGGACTTTTCCCAAATAATGGAGCTTGCTGACAGGGAACTTTACAAGGCGAAAGAAAAAGGTAGAAACAGGTCCTATGTGACAAGCATATAATTTAACAAAACACCTGACTAAGGTGATTGAAATTGGGGGATAGAACATTCAACTAAGGCAACCATTAGAATATACCCAAACACTAAGCAGTAACTACTAATAGCCAAGTCCTTCATAACCAAGCTGGAGGTTTTGGAGGAAAATGAATCAATCACCAGTGACATAATATCTCTTGCACATAAGCTGGGTCACTGTGTTGTTGCAGAGTGAGTGGAAACAAAAAATCAAATGGATTATCTAAGAAGAAATGGGTGTGACTATCTGCAAGGATTTTACTTTAACAACCCAGTGAAAAATGAATGAGGAGTTAGAACCATTTTATAATGGGTAAATATGTTAGTGGAGGGCCTGAGCATATGGGGTTGGTACAGTGAAACTACAATTTAGTTGTAATTGAATTGGAAAACCGATATAATTAGGTCATACACACAAGTTTTACGATTATATTAAGGGGGTAATATGATGAAAAGAATACTGGCAATTGCTTTGGCAATCATGTTGGTAGCAGCAAGTTTGGCAGGATGTGCACCAAGTGGGGACAACGGAACAGACGGCGGAAGCGATGGCTATGAGATCGCCCTTATCACTGACAAGGGTAACATCGATGACAAGTCATTCAACCAGGGTGCTTGGGAAGGTGTAGTTGCATATGCTGAGGAGAATGGAATCTCTCACACCTATATCAAGCCAGAGGAAGCATCAGATGCAGGTTACCTTGCAGCAATC
>CALGAG010000024.1 GCA_937951995.1 uncultured Bacillota bacterium | reverse complement strand
GGCTTCTGATGTCCCTCCAATCACCCATATCATAGTATATCATAACCCCTTGGTGTTATTATCTTTTCATTTCGGATATATGTGGTGCTATTGCCTATTATTAGAACACTCATCATATCAACCTCTTCATAGTCAATGCTTGCAAGGGTCCGAACCTTCTTTTCAGTGTCTTCCCTGCCGGAATTTCTGACTATGCCAACAGGTGTCCCTCCACCCCTGAACTGGAGAATCAAGTCCACTGCCTTTTTTAGGTAATCCGGCCTCCCCTTTGATCTTGGATTGTAGAGGGAAATGACAAAATCCCCTTCCGCTGCAAGTTTTATCCTTTTTTCTATGGTTTCCCAGGGTGTCAGCAGGTCACTAAGACTTATTGTTACAAAATCATGCATAATCGGACTTCCAAGGTCTGAAGCTGCTGAGAAGCAAGCGCTGATCCCGGGTATGATCTCAACATCCAATTCCTCTGACATTTCAAGAATGGGTCCTGCCATACCATAGAGGCCAGCATCACCCGTGCTCACAACGGCAACATCCATTCCTTCCTTGGCAAGCTGGATCGCCATCCTGCACCTGTCAATTTCACCCTTCATACCAGTTGAATACACCTCCTTGCCCGGTAGGTAATCCTCAACATACTTTAGGTATCCTGAATAGCCAACAACCGCATGACAATCACTTAAAGCCTTATCTGCCCTAAAAGTCATATTGTCCCTGCCACCAGGTCCGATTCCAACAACAAAAACCTTACCAAACATCCCTACACCTCCACTGTAACCGACAAGGTAATCCCGTTTTTTACGGCCTTCTCCCTTATCAGGTTTCCTCCCATAAGATATGCTGCAGGTGCCGATACCGAGTTGACACCAACAGTGTTTTTCACAAAATCAGACTTCATAAACATATCCTGAACCTTTGAGATATCCTCCCCGGAGAATATTTTCAAACCGCACCCAAAATGCTCTGCAGCCTCTATTATTCCAGGCTCATTCCTTTTCAACTCAATCGTACCAATATTCCCGACGGAAAGGGGTGAAAGCCCCTCCTCCGAAAGGACCTCATATATGAAATCAATTATTCTCCCTCCACTTACTTCCTTTCTGCACCCTAGCCCAAGGTTGATGTTGGGCGGTCTTAAAACAAGGTTTGGAATGCCGGGGATTTCTATCCCTAACCTGTTTGAAACCGCTATGACCCCTGGCAGCATGCAGTTCTTCAGATCTTCCCCATTAAGATGTACAAGCTCGCCGTATTCTATGGAAGGACCGAACTCACCATAGAACCCTACCGGTTCCCCATTGACCATCATTGAAGTAATCCTTGCAAGACTTTCAGGGTTTTCAACCACATAGCCATTGTCCTTGGCAAACATGTCGGGAGCCTGGATACCCCTGTTGTCAGTTGCTGTTGTTATTACCGGGCTTGCACCGGTTGATGCTGCAATCTGTCTTGCCATCTCATTGGCACCACCGTAGTGACCGGACAATATTGGTATTGCAAACCTTCCTGTATCATCCATGCAGATGACTGCAGGATCCACCAGCTTGTTCCTTAGGTGGGGAGCAATCAGTCTTGATGCAATACCTGCGGCCGAGATGAATATGATTCCGTCAAACTCCTCCCAAAGCCTTGCCACCAGTCTGTCCAGGCTTCCTTCCCACATGCCCTTATGGAATAGTTCCACTTCATGGTCTCCATCCATGACCCTGGCCAATTTCTCTCCCAGTACTTTCCCTGCATTGGTGAAAGATATTACGGCCAGCCTCATTCCTTGGTACCCCTATACATATGGGAAAATCCTGGATCATAGAGCAAAGACCTGTCATAGCTTCCCTCTATGAAGTCCCCCACAAGTATCTGGGCTGTCTTTTCAATGCCCTCTTCTCTTACCCTTTCACCGATATCCCTCAGGGTTCCCCTTACAATCTTCTGATCCTCCCAGGTGGCCTTGTACACAACAGCTACCGGTACATCCCATCTACCATAACCTCTTGCAAGCTTGTCTGCAACCTTTTCCATCTCCTTCACTGATAGGAAGATTGCCATGGAGGCACCGTGTGAGGCGAGCAGTTCCAGGTCCTCCTTTTCTGGAACAGGGGTTCTCCCCTCCATCCTCGTGAGGATGACAGTCTGACTAACCCCCGGAAGAGTGAACTCCTTTCCTATGGCTGCGCATGCACCTGTAAAGGAGCTGACTCCAGGGACCACCTGGTAGGTTATCCCCCTCTTGTCAAGTTCATCCATCTGTTCCCTAATGGCACCATAGATAGTGGGGTCACCTGTATGTAGCCTTACGACTGATTTCTGCCTGGCATAACTCTTTTCCATGACCTCTATCACCTCTTCAAGGGT
>CALGAG010000023.1 GCA_937951995.1 uncultured Bacillota bacterium | reverse complement strand
GAAAGGAGTGATGATCGTGGACTCGAGTCCGTTACCTGACAGTTGTATATCAACATTTTGGAGCCATGGTCAGAGCTCTGGCCTGAGGTTCCTCCCAAAATAAACAAAAAGGAGGAATAGCATGGATGAACTAAAAACAATAGATGAAATACTTGAAGAGATCCTTCAGCTTATCGAGGAAAAGAAATACTTCAGGATCAAGAAGATCCTGGAGGACCTTAACGAGGTGGACATTGCGGAAATCCTGGATGAGCTGGATTTGCACAACACCCTGCTTATTTTCAGGATGCTTCCCAAGGATCTGGCGGTTGAGGTGTTTGCCCACTTTGAAGTTGAGAACCAAGGGGAGATAATCGAGGCCATCACCGACAAGGAGGTCAAGAACATAGTTGAGGAGCTATTCTTTGACGATATGATCGACCTTATCGAGGAGATGCCCGCAAACATAGTGAGCAAGGTACTTAAGCACGCCACAGCCGAGGAAAGAAAGCTGATCAACCAGTTCCTCAAGTACCCACCTGATTCAGCCGGAAGCCTTATGACAATCGAGTACGTGGAGCTGCGCCAGTCCATGACCGTCAAGGAGGCCATGGAGCACATCAAGGAGACCGGCCTTACCAAGGAAACGGTCTACACCTGTTATGTCACAAATAAGAACAGGAAGCTTGAAGGAATAATATCATTGAGACTTCTTGTGGTGTCCCCAGAGGATGCAGTCATTGCAGACCTCATGGAGGACGATGTGATATATGTCGAGACCCACGATGACCAGGAAACAGTCGCCACCGTGTTCAGAAGATACGGATTCCTTGCACTCCCTGTAGTTGACAAGGAACAGAGGCTCACCGGTATCATCACGGTTGATGACATCATGGACGTCATGGAGCAGGAGGCCACTGAGGACTTCCAGAAGATGGCTGCCATGGCACCATCTGACGACCCATACATGACATCAAGTGTGTTTGACCTGGCAAAGCAAAGGATAGTCTGGCTTCTGGTCCTGATGGTTGCAGCAACCATATCGGGATATATCATCAGCAGCTACGAGGGAATCCTAAGCTCTGTAGTTGTACTTGCATCCTTTATGCCCATGCTTATGAACACCGGAGGTAGCTCGGGAAGCCAGGCTTCAACCCTTGTGATACGTGGTATGGCAACAGGGGAGATAGAACTGAAGGATGCGGCCAAGGTACTTTGGAAGGAATTCAGGATCAGCATCATAGTTGGTGTGGTCCTTGCCCTGGTAAACTTTGGAAGACTTATGATAATTACAAAGGCAGGACTTCTGGTATCAATGACAGTATCTTTGACCCTAGTGGTAACTGTTGTCATAGCAAAGCTTCTAGGTGGCCTGGCCCCAATGGCGGCCAAGGTCTTCAAGCTTGACCCTGCCATAATGGCCGGACCCCTAATCACCACCTTCGTTGATGCAATCAGTTTGATAGTGTATTTTTCAATAGCTACAATGCTATTGGGGGTTTAGAATGGGGCATAATATGTCAAGAACAAATATATTAAATATTTTTAAAAAATAAATATAAAGCGTGTAATTGACAAATTAGGGGTATAATAGTATAATAATTCGTTTGCTTGACATTGCCTTCCAATTATGCTACAATATGAGCATGATGAGTGTCCCTAACACACTCCTTCTGTCCCCAGAGTTTGGGAGAATAAAATGGAAGGTGGTTCTCTAACCGTATGAATAGTGTAGCTGAGATCAAAAAAGACCTGGAAGGGTGCATAGGCAAAAAAGTAAGACTCAGAGCAAACAGAGGTAGAAAGAAGACAACAGTGAGAGAGGGAGTACTTGAATCAGCCTACCCAAGCTTATTTGTAGTTAGGATAAGCAACGATTACGACAGCACAAGGACAGTATCCTATACCTATTCCGATGTGCTTACATCAACAGTTGAAGTTACAATCTGCGACGAAGCAGAAAGACTAATAAGTATTTCTTAAGACAACCTACCGGAAGGTAGGTTTTTCTATGCCAAAATATATTTATCCCCTCCCCTTTATGGTATAATGGTCTGGAATGAATCTAGAGAAAATGGAGAGATTTACATTGAGAATTGATGAGAATGCCTACGGGAAGATCAACCTTGCCCTGGATGTCCTATACAGAAGAGATGACGGCTACCACGAGATAAACAGCGTCATGCAGCAGATAAGCCTACACGATACCCTTATCATAAGGGAAGGCGGCAAGGGTGTTGAAATAGAATGCGACAACCACCTTGTCCCCCTTGACCACACAAACCTTGTCCACAGGGCCTGGAATGAGATCTCAAGGCTCACAGGTACAAGGACCGGCATAAGGGTCCAGATCCACAAGAGGATACCTGTGGCTGCTGGCCTTGCCGGAGGGAGCACCAATGGGGCTGCCGTCCTGAAGGGGCTAAACACCATGTGGGACCTGGGACTGAACCAAAAGGACCTTATGGAAATTGGAGGAAGGATTGGGGCAGATATCCCCTTCTGTATCCTGGGTGGAACGGCCCTTGCAGAGGGGATCGGCGAAAGGCTCACAAGACTTAAATCCCTCAAGGACAAGCACATACTCCTAGCAAATCCCGGAACCGGTATTTCCAGTGCCTATGCCTACAGAAAACTTACAATCCCAGAGGACCACAAGGGCATGGACCCCATTGTCCAATGCATTGAAAAGGATGACCTGAAATGCCTGGCAGGGGAGATGTTCAACATCTTTGAGGGGGCCATAATCCCTGAAAACCCAATAATAGGCGACATAAAAGCAATAATGGAGGACAACGGAGCCCTGGGTGCCCTAATGAGCGGAAGCGGAGCCTCTGTGTTTGGCCTCTATGACGATGTGGACAAGCTTGAATTTACAATGAAGAAACTTCAGAAAGACCTACCATATGTATTTCATGTAAGGACCATTTAGGTGATGCCTGGATATTATATCCGGGCATTTGTAAATTATTCCCTGCTTAGACAGGGTCTGTTATGGATAGGTATATATTTGAGAGTCTTTACATATAGAGATTGTCAAAAAAACGACAATTTGATATGATATAGACAGAACCAACAAGGAGGAGATTATTATGGATATGACAAAGAGAATCGAGGACCTCACTGTAGAGCTCACAAATGTATTGGGCGTAGTGGGAACTCCTGAGGAAAACAATGTTGTCCAATTGGTGCATGACAAATTTATGGAGATGGATTATTTCAAGGAAAATCCAGACAATGTGAAGTTTGTTGATGTTATCGATGACCCCGTTGGAAGAAAATCACTTATGGCAACAATCAATGGAAAAAAGGGAAACGACAAAAAGACACTTGTGTTTATCGGACATACTGACACAGTTGGAATAAGCGACTACGGCGAGCTGAAGGAATTCGCAACAAAGCCCTATGAGCTTACAAAAAAGCTTAATGAGGTTACAATATCACCTGAGGCCAAGGAAGACCTTGACTCCGGAAACTACCTTTTCGGTAGGGGAATCTTCGATATGAAGTTCGGGGTTGCAACCCTTATGGTTATGATGGAGGAGTTCTCGAAGAATGTTGACGAGCTTGAAGGCAACCTTATCTTCGCAGCGGTTTGCGACGAGGAGGGTAACTCCGGCGGAATGCTATCAGTTGTTCCAGAGCTTGTCAAGCTTAAGAAGGAAAAGGGCTATGATTACCTGGCAGTTGTGGATACTGACTACTCCGCTCCAAGATATGTTGGTGACGAGACAAGATATATATATGTGGGAACCGTTGGAAAGCTTATGCCAAGCTTCTACATCACCGGCAAGGAAACCCACGTTGGGGAGCCATACAAGGGCCTTGACCCCAACCAGATAGCATCTGAGATAACAAGGGAGTTCAACCTAAACATGGACTATTGCGACAATGCAGACGGAGAGGTCTCACTTCCTCCAATAACACTGAGGCAGCAGGACCTTAAGACAGAGTACTCAGTCCAGATAGCAAGGTATGCTTACCTCTACTTCAACTACGCAACCCACAACTCAACACCTGACCAGGTAATGAGAAAGATGAAGGACGGGGCAACGAGGGCCTTCCAGAATGTTGTGGACAGCCTGAACAAGGAATACCAGGAATATGCAAAGCAGAGCAACTACCCATTTGAGAAGCTTCCCTGGGAGCCAAGGGTAATGTCCTATGAAGACCTCCTTCAAAAGGTAAGGGCTGAAAGAGGAGAAGAGCTTGACAGGAGGATTGAGGAACTGTCAGCTGACCTTCTAAATGACCCGGATGTGGATGAGAGAATCTTCGCTTTGAAGATGGTGGAGATGGTCCATGGCATGTGGTCGGACAAGGACCCTGTTGTAATCGGATACTTCTCACCTCCATACTACCCCCACATCTTCGTAAAGGGAGAGGACGAAAGGGAGAAGAAATTGATGGCTGCAGTTGACAAGGCCATTGCCAATGCAGGTGACCAGTACAAGATTGTAAACAAGAAGTTCTACCCATACATTTCCGACCTTAGCTACGCAGCAGCACCAAGGGAGGAAAAGGCCGTTGAATCACTGAAGGTCAACATGCCAGGCTTTGGGGTAAAGTACAACCTACCCCTTGATGAAATGCAGGAATTGAACCTTCCTGTTGTAAACATCGGACCATTTGGCAAGGATGCACACAAGTTTACGGAAAGACTTGAGAAGGGCTATTCCTTCGGGGTTCTTCCACAGATCCTTCTGGACACGGTAAATGAATTGATGAAATAGAGATAAAGAGAAAACGGGCAGGAAAACACCTGCCTGATTTTCGGCAGCAACTGCCGATTTTCAGGCGCCAAAATAGTGGAGGAATAAATATGAAGGATATTTTTTTCAAGGAGAATATGATTGAAGTTTTGGACTACCTGGAGGAGGGACTCCATATAATAGATGCCTCGGGAAAGATCGTCTACTACAACTCCTTCGCACAGAAGATCGACGGGGTTGATGTTGACAAGGCCGTGGGAAGACACCTGATTGAGATCTACCCATCCCTGAACCAGGAGACCAGTACCCTCCTTACGGTTATAAGAACAGGGGAACCAATCCTTAGGAAGGAGCAGACCTTTGTAAACTACAAGGGGGAGAAGATCACAACCATAAACTCGTCAATCCCCATAAAGAGCAGGGGAAGAATACTTGGAGCCATTGAAATCTCCAAGGACATCACCCAGGTCAGGGAGCTGTCGGAAAAGATCGTGGACCTCCAGGACCAG
>CALGAG010000022.1 GCA_937951995.1 uncultured Bacillota bacterium | reverse complement strand
GTGGGCCTCATAGAGACTTCATTTGCTCTTCTGGATGTATTCCTGTGGGTCACATTGGGAAGTCTTTCATTTGTTTATGGGGTCCCATACAGGATTTTCGGACTTATCCTGTCTGCAAACGTACTTGGAATTCTACTTGGAGACCTTGCAGGTGGATTGCTGATAAGATCTGGTGAAAACATCTATCTTATAACATCCCTTGTTTCCTCCGGGAGTGTTTTCCTGGCCATCATAACCATGCCGTGGATGACAGGCATCATAGACCAGAATTTGAATACTGCACACATTGATTCCTCTAGGGATCCTGGTGAGGTGGAGCCCCATGAGATCCTTCTCAGGTACCTTCCTCCAGACCTGACCCTTACCAAAAGGGAATCTGAGGTCTTAAACCTAACCCTTCAAGGCCTAACCATAAAAGACATGGCCCAAGAATTGTGCATCAGTGAACACACAGTCAAGACACACCTGAAAAACATCTACAACAAGTTCGGTGTCAAGAGAAAGCAAGAATTAATACTATTAGCCAACCGTACAGAAAACGAACTCTAAAATTGACCTCCAATTCCAACATCCCACTTTAAGTGGGATGTATTTTGTTTGGTTTTAAAATAGAATGGAGTTATGTAGTTGTCAGCATTCATCAGCCATGGTGAGGCAATGTAAAGCAACCAAGAAAGAGAGGTCGGTATATGATAAAATCTGGTAACAAACTTATTTTTTTCCTTTGTTTAGCGCTGGCGGTAACCATAGTTGCGAGCAAGCCCATTGAAGTGGAAGCACAGGGAGGTGCCTGGGTTCTGGATAGGGTTGAGTACAATGATGCCAATAATGCAAGTACTTGGAGAACCACCCAGCCAACAAGACTTTCAACAACGGACCATACATACGCCAACTTAAGCACCGGCAAGCTGGATTACTTTTCCATGCGTGGACCACATCCGAGTTCAGACTCCACAACCAACAGAAACATGCATGCAACTTACACTTGGAATTCTCCACCACAAGCCATACCATCTGAAGGAACTGTTACAATCTCAATGAATAGGGATGTAAAGAGCAGCTCTGAAGGAGGATGGTACGGAGGTCCCTCAATGCAGATCGGATACGGTGCAGTTGGAGCCACACTAAAGTATGGGGTGTACAAAGGTCCTGACGGCAATGATTACACCACCCATGTTTTTGCATCTACTTCAGGAGCCGGAAGCAATGCTTACAATTCCTTGGGATCCTTGAAGGCTGACCACACCTTCAAGTTTGCAAGAGGGGCAACTGGTGCTGCTGATCAACAAATCCGAGTGGTTTTCAACGCTGGTAGCTTCCTTTATTACGAAAACCACATTTATAAGTGGCAGGAAAATGCAAGTCCATCACCAACGCCAACACCAGGCCCTGGAAGAGGCTTTTCAGACCTTCCATCCAGTCATTGGGCCTATGATACTGTAATGGAAATGGTGGAGCTGGGGGTTCTCTCCGGATATCCAGATGGCACCTTCAGACCCAACAACACAATATCCAGGGCTGAGTTTGCCAAGATAATGGTCATGACCCTGGATTTGCAAACAGCCAGGCCATCCACTCCGTCATTTGCTGATGTAGACAGGTCGCACTGGGCCTATGAAGTGGTGGAATCAGCAAAGACATATCTCACTGGATACAGAAACAATGCCACTGGTTCAATGACATTTATGCCTAACAACGTGGCTGTAAGGGAGGATGTTGCTGTTGCAATAGTAAAGGCCATGGATTTGGGAGATGCCAGTAGCAATATGACCCTTCTCAACCAGTTCTCAGACCAGTCCCAGATATCACCGGGATTGAGAAGCCATGTTGCCATTGCAGTTGAAAAGGGCTTTATGAGAGGAACTAATGTTGGGTTTGAACCACAGAAGGCGCTTACAAGAGCTGAGGCCTGCACTCTGTTGTCTAGATTGATACAACGTACAGATTCAGGTGTGGAAAAGATCACCTTCTAATTGTTCTTTCCAATAATTAAAGGACCCGTGTGAATTCACTTACACGGGTCCAATTTCTATTATATATTTATACTATATAGTATTCGTAGCTCACTACTCCCTCTACCTCCATAAATCCCCCTCTGTCATAAATGCTTCTTGCTCCCTTGTTGTTCTCATTTACGGACAGTATGGTCCTTTCAAAGCCAGCTTCATGGGCAAACCTCATGGCTTCCCTAAGCAGCATGCTTCCTAGTCCCTTGTGTTGGTATTCTGGCAAAACAGACAGTGAACCTATGTTCACAACCTCTTTTCCTTCATATTCATCCTTGATGCACCTTACTGTACCAACTGGCTTTCCTTCATGCCTCAAGAGCATCATGCCCCCAGGAAGATAGTCTTCCTTGTCGGAATAGGTCATGATCATTTCAGTGCATATTGGAATCTCATTTCCTGTTACAAATGCAAACGCCTCATTTCTTACCTTACACCAGCCTGCATAATCCTCTTCCAATTCTACAGGTCCTATTTCATATCCTTCAGGAATCTTATCCTCAGGTACAGGAGCATCATCCCTTACCATTAAATATACAAATCTTTCAGCCTTGAAGCCCAGGTCCTCCATACGGCCCATCAGCTCAATATTAGATGATGGGACAAAAATGTATACCTTCTCCAGATCAATTGCATGAATAAGTATTCTGTGGAAGATGGTGTCATAGACAGCCCGATTGTTCTTCTCGGAATAAAGTATCCTGAACCTTGCCCTGTTACCTCTCCTATTGTATTCATCGATTATCAGGGATGCAGCTGCCACAACCTGTTTTCCCTCCATGTAAAGGAATGTAGGATTTTCAGGGCTGTACTGGAAGCTGTCCAGGTCCTCCTCATAAAGATTCGAATCATCCACCTGGTCCCTGTGCTTTCTGCAAAAATCTGTGAAATCCTTTAAATTTTCATTGTTAAGCTCTACTATTCTGCCTTCTAATTCCATCAATCCACCCTACCTTTCCTTGTTCATTTTATGGTACTCCATCGAATGACTTTCTTCAAATCCACAGGACCGGTACAATCCAAGTGCCGTATCATTTTCAGCATCCACTTGCAGGAATATGTAGGTTGCCCCAAGCTCTTTGAGCTTTTCAACAGACCTTAGCAACAACTCCCTTCCAAGTCCTGTTCCCCTGTACTCCGGAAGTATACCAAGTCCAAAGATGCCTCCCTCGCCATTGACAAGATGGAGATGTGCCTTTCCTACAATATTACCCTGAAGTAGGGCCATATATACACTAAATCCTCTCTTTTTTTCAAGTTCGATGTCCAAAAGCTCCTGATCGGCAAGGTCCTCGTTGAAATATATGGCGTTCTGTCTGGCTATCTCCCTTGAATCATCATTGGTCGCTTCCCTTAGGACCAGGCCCATTGTAGACTTTTTCGCTCTTTCAAACAGGCTGTCAGAAAGAATCATTTCATACTCTGTGTGATCATAAACCGCTCCTGTGTTTTGGATGAAGCTTTTACCCGCTACTGATTTTCTATCGGTCAGGAGTAGCATTTCATTGGAATTTCTTATTTCCCACTCCATTTTCACGCGGGAAAGGAGGTCCCTGAATATCCCCCTTCTCCTGTAGTCTGGATGGACCATGCCATTCACCTCTATTGGCCCTCCTCCAAAGTCGTCAATACCCAGGTAGCCAATAAGTCTATCACCATCCCAACAAGTGAACTCATCAAGCTTTCCTTCAGACCTATCCTCAAGGGTCCCTGCCTTTGCAAGCTTGTAGTCAAGCTCAAGCTTCAGCCTTACATCATCATGCTTCCTGCAAATCTCTTCCAGTTCTGATACGGCCTCATACAATTCCTTGTTCATCAAATTTTTCTCTTTGTATTTTAATTCTGACATAATTGCTTAACCCCCTGGTTATATTGTATATCAAAGCATGGCTTCTATCAATTTTCTAGTGTATTCGTGTTGGGGGTTGTCAAGTACATCCTCAACATCTCCCATTTCAACTATTTCTCCATTTTTCATTACGGCAATCCGGTCACACATATGCCTGATGACCTTTATATCATGGGAAATGAAGAGATATGACAGGTTCAACTCCTCCTTGAGACTTATCAACAGGTTAAGTATCTGCCCCTGCACCGACACATCCAGTGCTGATACGGGCTCGTCACATACGATAAGCCTCGCCCTTGTGGCAATTGCCCTGGCTATTATTATTCTCTGATTCTGTCCTCCACTAAGCTGGCCTGGTAGCTTCCATCTTTCAGAGGGTGACAGTCCAACCTGCTCAAGAAGTCTATCAACCTCTTGGTCCAGTTCGCCATCCTTAACGATTCCATGTATCTTCAGTGGTTCTTTCAGTAGCTCGTCAACTGTCATTTGTGGATCAAGGACATCGTTTGTGTATTGGAATATGATTTGGATATCCTTCCTGTACCTCCGCATCTCCTCTTCCTTCATTAAGGTTATATCTTCTCCAAACAGCTCAATCCTACCACCGCTGGGCTTTATCAATCTCAGAACAAGATTTGCAACTGTACTCTTCCCTGACCCACTTTCACCTATCAGTCCCAGGGATTGGTTTTCAACAAGCTGAAAGGAAACCTCTTGAACAGCCCTGATTACCTGCCTTTTGGAGAATGCACCACTTTTTATTATGTAATGCTTTGAAAGCTTCTCAACTTTTAGAATCACCCTCAAGGCCTGTCACCTCTTCTCATATCTTATGCACCGCACTCTTCTTCCATCCAAATCTATTTTTTGAGGAATTCCCTCTCTGCAGGCACCCTCCCTTAAGCTGCACCTGCTGTAAAAAGGACACTCATCCCTGAACTGATATGGAGTTGGAGGGGCACCCTCTATTGTATACATGGTTTCATCATCCTCTGCCAATGAGCGGGCACACCTAATAAGCTCCTGTGTGTAGGGGTGAAGTGGAGAATTCAGCATCTCCTCTATGGTACCCTCCTCCAATACCAGTCCCCCATACATAACCATCAGCCTGTCACAAAGATACCTGGCAACCCCAAAGTCGTGGGTAATGATAATGACTGACATCTTGTTTCTCATGCTTATGTCCTTTAAGAGTTCCAAAATTGTTTTCTGAAGGGAGGCATCTATTGAGCTTGTAGGCTCATCTGCAATAAGAAGCTCAGGATCACAAAGTATGCACTGGGCGATCATAATCCTCTGATTCTGACCACCACTTAACTGGAAGGGGTACATATGATAGATCCTCTCTCCATCTTCCAGGCCAACCTCTTCCAGGGTCTTAAGGATATGCTCCTTTGAAACCACCCTTCCATGGGTCTTTAGGACCTCCCCAAGCTGTTTTCCAATTCTTTTATAGGGGCTTAGGGCCGCTGATGAGTTCTGGAATATATATGAGATCTCATCTCCCCTAATCCTCTTAAGGTCCTTTTCGGACAACTTAAGAAGGTCTCTCCCCTTGAATATTGCCTCTCCTGAGTCAATACTTCCCAGGGATTCATCCAACAATTTTATTATCGAGCTTGAGGAAACCGTCTTTCCACTTCCAGATTCTCCCAGAATCCCCACTATCTCTCCCTTTTTCATGCTGATGTCAAAGCCCCTTACAACCTGAACACTGCCCTTGTCGCTGTAGAAGGATACCTTTAAATCCCTTACATCCAATAATTTGTCTTCCATATTTTCAGCCCCTGATATTTCCACTTTACCCTCTCCATCCATCAATAGTTGTTTCTGTTGATCACCTCAAGTAGTATGCTTCCCACCTCTTGGATATTTCGGGTCCTTTTCCCCGTTTCACCTGTCAAAAGGTGGATTGTGGGGATTCCCCTTTCCCAGAACATTGCATTGTCTGCCTGACTCCCGGTGAAATAGTATTCATTGTCCACAGACCTTGTCTGCAACTGGGTCAACTCCAGCCCTTTGCTCTCGAGTTCCTTTTGGAGGTGGTGCCCCATGCTCCATGCAAACTGCCTTGTGACAGGAGCCTGGGCCGAGCTGAAATGTACCCTGTCAAACCCCGTCTCTACAAGTCCGGTAAGGTCCAGATAGACTTCAACCTTGTTGGGACTGTAAGGAAAGTCCTTAACCATGTAATTGATTCCGTGCCGCTTCTCATCAATTGTCCCATCCAGGAACATGAAGATTATGGATCGTTTGTTGCCTCCCTGTTCACAAAGTCTCTCCATAAGCTCCAGATTGAACTGGAGCAGGCTGCTTCCATCATCCCTTGTATAGTTGTAGTTCATGCCCACAACTATGGCTTCATCACCAATATTTCTATCTTCTCCCCTTAGGATCCCCACAACATTTCTTCCCTTTGGCTCAAGAGGCTTCACTGAACTATATATTGAAATTCTGGAATCAGGATTTGATTCAAGGATTCCGGCAATATCCCTTGAAACAAGTATAACCGAGAGTTCATCCCTATCATCCGTAATGAATCCGTCCATTCTCTCATCCTTTTCAGCTACAAGTAGAATCCCCTTTATATCAACCTTCTCAGTTACCTCCCCAATGAAGTGATCAATTGACCTTTCATTGTAGAAGGCCTTGTCTATGAGAATGAACTTATCTGCAAAGCCACTAAAGTCC
>CALGAG010000021.1 GCA_937951995.1 uncultured Bacillota bacterium | reverse complement strand
TAAACTGTACCCAGGCAGGGTATAACACGAAAAGGGGGATTTGACATGGATGAATTGAATAATTACTACATAAAAACAAATAGAACTTTCACCACAATAAGAAAATATGCTTGGATTTTTACATTTCTTGTGGCGATAGGAGGTCTGTGGGAACCTAGATTAGGGGTCCTGGTGGTGGGCATAATGGCTGGTCTTTTGGGAACATCATTTTTTTTCAGGCAGGCATTGGTGTGGAAATTTCTGTCCCCATGGCAGCCTTTTTGACAACATAATAAATCCCATCAGTATGAACAAGAAGATACCAGCATTTCTAAAGAGCAAGTGGTTTGTTGGAGCATTCTTCCTCTTCTTCACAATCAACTTTTCAAGGAAGCTGTTTAGAATTGCAGCTTTTTGGGGATTATACAGTTTTATTGAGAGGCTGGGATATATCTTTGTTAATACATACCTGATGGTCTTGGTTGTTGGAGGAGCGGTTGCCCTTCTTGTTAATTCAAGAACTTGGTGTCAGTTCTGCCCAATGGGAACTCTTCAGAAGCTGTCATACAGACTGGGAAAGGCTGTTGGGGTCGTAAAGCATACGGAAAAGAGAATTACAATAGAGTCAAAGGATAAGTGCCACACCTGCGGCAAGTGTGCTAGGGTTTGTCCATTCCAGCTAACCCCTTATCTGGAGTTTAACGAGAACAATCAGTTTGACAATATCAACTGCATTAAGTGTACCACTTGTGTTGAAAATTGTCCTGCCAATCTCTTAAGCCTGGAAACAGAGCGCAAGGCAGTAAATATAGTCGAGATGAGCGACATTAAAGGTTATGAGAACAGGCAGGAAATTGAATCCACTCTAATTGAAATCAATGACCTTGGTGGAGACCTGAGGGAATTTGTTTTCAGATTTGAGAATCCAAGGGAGGTTCATTACAAGGCGGGTCAGTTTATTCTTGTGAAAATACAGGATAAGCCAGTTCAGTACAGAGCCTACTCCATATCTTCAGCCAATGATGATAACAGAATCCTAAAGGTGATCATCAAGAAGGTGGCAAATGGATATGGTACTGAAATCATATTCAGATTCAAGGTTGGAGACAAGGTTATTCTGGAGGGGCCCATGGGAAATCACCTGGTACCTTCTGAGGATACCAAAAAGATGCTGTTTATAGCCAATGGAATAGGTATTACCCCATTTATTGGCCTTGCCAAGGAGAATCTTACAAAGGGTGAAGCCCTTGAATCTGTTAAGTTGCTAAATGGTCAGAGGTATGTTGATGATTTCATTTATCATGACTATTTCACTGACCTTCAAAAGGAGTACAACAATTTTGAGTATCTGCCTGCTGCCTCTAGAGAAGACCAGGAAGGGTTTTACAAAGGACATGTGACAGGCCAGCTCAAGACCATGGATGTAACCGGCCATAAGGTATACATGTGCGGCTCAGGTGCAATGATCAGGGAGTGCTACAACATATTAAGGTCCAAGGGAGTTCCTTCTGGGGATATCTTCTTTGAAAGTGAAGAAAGAATTAAGCTTAGTGCATAGATAATAGAAATAGATGCGAATATAATGCACCTCCAAGGGGTAATAGAATAGTGAGGATTCCGAGGAGGTGTTTTTATGTTGTATTTTGCTTATGCAAGCAATCTAAGCAAGAAGTATATGTCCAGTAGATGTCCATATGCAATACCATTGAAAAAGGTAAGTCTAAAGGGCTACAAGCTTAGCTTCAATGAGTTGGCGGACATAGTTCCAACGGAGGGGGAGGATGTAGTAGGAGGTCTTTACCTCATATCAAAACAGGAACTTGAAAAACTGGACATTCTTGAGGGACATCCCGATCTTTATGAAAGGATAATCGTTGAAGTTGTAGATGACGATGGCAACCTGTACGAGGCCTTTGTGTATTCAATGGTAGACAAGAAGGAGCAGGCTCCGCCTGACAGCTACTACAATATACTCAAGGATGGCTACGAAGATTGGGATATTGACATGGAAAGACTTGAAAAAGCCAGAAGTTTTGAATAACAATCATCCCCCGGTCCTGGACTGGGGGAACTTTTAAATATTAAAGATAGGGGAGTGCTTTTATGTTAAAAAATTTAGGTGAAATCAAACCACAGATTCATGAGAATGCCTTTATAGCGGAGACGGCTTCTGTGATAGGTGACGTTAAGGTAGGGGAAGGAAGCAGCGTCTGGTATGGTGCTGTTATCAGGGGAGATATCGAAGATATCCAAATTGGGAAATACTCAAACATTCAGGACAATGCTTCTGTGCACACGGAAACAGATATCCCAACCAGAATAGGTGACTATACAGTTGTTGGTCACAATGCAATAATACATGGTTGTACCTTGGGAAACAATACCCTGGTGGGTATGGGTGCAATTATTCTAAACAATGCTGAAATTGGGAATAATTGCATAATAGGTGCAGGATCCCTTGTAACGGAAGGCAAGAAAATTCCTGATAATTCAATGGTTATGGGGATACCAGGAAAGGTTGTAAGAGAGGTTACAGAAGAGGAAATAAAGGGTATCAGGGAAAATGCAGTTAGGTATAACACCCTGTATAAAAAGCATTTGGATTAGAAATTTTAAATAAACCCATTAAGCCGGAGAGAAATCTTCGGTTTTTTCTTTGACAAAAATCCTATTTGTGGTATCATAAGTAAGTAAGCACTTACATAAGGAGGTAATTATGAATAACAATAGGACTAGAATGAGTAGGGAAGATAGAAAAGCTCAAATAATCCAGGTAGCGGTAGAACTCTTTGTGGAACAAGGGTACAAGGGAACAACAACAGCTCAAATTGCCGAGGCTGCTGGAATTTCAGAGGTTACACTATTTAGGAATTTTGATTCTAAAAGAGAAATTTTTCTGCAAGGGGTGATGCCAATTCTTACTGAAACCCTTATGGATAGGCTTAAGGTAGATGAGAATATCAGTCGTGAGGAGGCTTTGGAAAGATTCCTAAAGGACAGGTTAGCTGTAATTTCCGAATATCATGGAGTGGTGAGACTTGTGCTCATGGAGAACCAGATGAGTCATGAGTTTAAAGACATAGACTTCATAAAGCAGATTGGAGGTCAAATTCAAAGGGGCCTTCATGAAATGGGATTTAAAACAGCTAAGAAGGACTTTACAATAAGGCTTATAATGGGTAGCATTCTATCATTCCTCTATCTGCCAGAGAAGGATGATAATACTGTTAAGGAGTTTGCAGCTGAATTGGCAAGGGCAATCAGTTTGATTGACAATAATTGATAGGGGTGGTTGGATGAGTATGAAGAAGAAGCTTATATTGATATTAATGATAATTCTAGGATATGCAATCTACAGAAACATTGGATTACTGCCAATTGAGGCAGGCAAGTCCGATTCTGAGATTGTGGAGCAGGGTATTGTGACACAGCTTCATTCTGTTTCAAGGGTGCAAATGATCCAGGATCTGACATACCTTGGAACCCTTGAAAGTGAAACAAAGGCAATGCTTAGCCCAAAAGTCACTGGGAATATAGTCAGTATAAACGTATCTGAAGGAGATATTGTACACCAGGGAGAAGTTCTACTTCAGATTGACAGTGAACAATTGGAAGCCAAGATTAGGACCATGGAGCAAAAAAAGAATCTAATCTATGAAACAATGTCATATCTGGATTCTGAGTTGGAAGGTTTCCATTCGACTAATCCATTGGCCTCAAAGCTTCAGTCTGCAAGACTATCACTTGACTTTCAAGTATCAGAGGTAGAAAAGTTAAGGACCTTATACGAAGCAGGGGCAATATCAAGTTCACAGCTTGATCAAGGTGAACATCAACTTAAGGCCATGAGACTGCAGGTTCAGGAGTTGGAGCAGACCATGGACTCAAGCTTCAATAAGCTTCAACAAGAAAGGGATGTGGCTACAGCCCAGCTGGAAGAGCTTGAGGCTTCCCTGGATGAGATGGAACTGTCGCTGAGAGATTCCTTCATAAAGGCTCCCTTTGATGGTCAAATTACTCAGGTCATGGTGTCAGTTGGCGAGCTGGCGTCTCCTGGAAGGACTCTTGTAAGTCTGGATAATGTACACCAGCTTAGGGTAGTGACGCAGGTGGCGGAATCGGATCTTCAAAAAATCAGAAAAGGAATGGATGTTGAGGTAACCCTTTCAGGACTTGGAGACCCCATTGAGGGTCACATTACCTATAAGAGTGGAAGTGTAAACCCTAAGACCCGAATTGGTGAAGTTAGAGTGGGAGTTGAGCTTTCAGAGGATGAGGTCCTAATAGGTTCAAGCGCAACCATTAGAATTTTTCTCGATACCAGCAGGAATGAGATTATGATACCCTCATCTGCTGTTAAAACCCTTGAAACTGGAAGGGTGGTCTATGTATACAATGGTAATGGGAGAGTCTATGAAAGAAAGGTAAATATAGGAAACAGTATTGGTGATCAATATCAGGTTATTGAAGGACTTGCCGAAGGCGACATCATAGCGGTGAGAAACATCCAATCCTTAAGTGATGGCACACTAGTATATACTTTGGAGGAGGTCACACAATGAGTTTTGGAAAATTCTCCACAGGTAAAAAGTATATTGTACTTTCCATAATAATTGGTATGGTGATTTTCGGGATCTACAGCATGTTCACATTGAACACCCAGCTATCACCGGATACCAGTCCTCCAGCTGCAACAGTTATGAGCGTATATCCTGGGGCAATGGCTCTGGATGTGTCAACAGATGTATCTAAACCCATGGAGGAAGCATTTGCGAAGCTTGATGGAATTGAAAACATCAGTTCATCAAGTCAGGACAATATTTCGATAATCCGATTAACCTTTGATTATTCCACTGATGTTGACCAGGCAGCAATTGATATTCAGAATACCATTGCCACCATCAAGAATAAATTACCTGAAAGTCTTCAGGATCCTCAGGTACTGAAATTTAGCGTTTCAGATCAGCCCATTATGACAATAGGTTTAATGAGTGATTCTCTTTCCATGAAGGACTTGAGAAGCCTTACAGAGGACAAGCTTGCATACGAGCTTCAGTTGGTTGAGGGTGTAGCAGCTGTGAATATTTTTGGAGGCTATAGCCAGGAAATATTGGTTAATCTGGATGAAGCTACTGTCAGGGCCTATGGATTGTCCATGGAAACAATCGTCGGTTCGCTAAAAACCGCCAATATAAAGGCACCAGGAGGAAGCATACTTTATGAGGATAGGGACTTGCTCCTAAGGGTTGAGGAAAGCCTTCTATCAATCCAGGAGTTGGAGAATATAAACATACCACTTGGGGATGGCAATTCAGTTCCCCTTTCTGTTCTGGGGGAGGTTGAATCAGGAACTGTTGACAGGGAAGGTTCATATCGGCTAAACGGTGAGGACGCCTTGGCTATTCTTATTACCAAGAAAGCAGATTACAATACAGTGGATGTGATAGAAACCATTAATGATAAGATGGTGGTGCTGGAGGAGGCTTATCCTTATGTGCAGATGACCGTTGCCTCTGATGATTCACAGTTCACAAATCAAATGGTTTCAAACATGGCCACAAGTGTTCTGATAGCCATTGCATTTACCATGATAATAATTCTATTGTTCATAAACAACATTTCGAGATCCCTGGTAATTTCAATATCCATGCCCCTGGTATTCTTAAGCACCATGGGGTTGATGAAGCTATTCCATATGGACCTTGACCTTGTCACCCTGTCTGCCTTGATTCTAAGTATTGGATTTGTGGTGGACACTGCAATAGTTGTGGTTGAAAACATAAGTAGTCATGTTGGACAGGGAAAGGAAATGACCAGGGCTGCCATAGAAGGAACAGACGAGATAGCACTACCAAGTATAGCAGGTGCTACAACAACCTTGATAGTACTGATACCCTTGATGTTTATTACAGGTTTTGTCGGAGAGATGTTCAGACCCCTTTCGGCCACATTGATATTCGCGATTTCTTCGTCGTTAATGGTTGCATTAGTGATTATTCCTTTGCTGACTGTGATGTTCCAACCTCTGGAGTTTAGAAGGACTGAAAAACTTGTTTCCAAGCTTTCATTTCCCTTCAATAGAATTATGGACGCAATACAGGAAAAGTATATTGCTCTTTTCCACAAAACCAGGACGAGGAAAAAGAGAGCATTGGCTGTAATGGTTGCCCTTATGGCACTGAGCGCATTATTTATAAGGTCAAATGGAATGGAGATGCTCCCTAAGTTCGATAGCGGTGTTTCATATGTAACAATTGAAATGGTCCCAGGAACAACCCTGGAGAAAACTGAGGAAGCAGTGGGACTCATCGAGGACTATCTCCTTCAGCTTGAGGAAGTGGTCTCATTTGATTCTAGAATAGGCTACGAGGAAGGTAACATCCAGCAGGGTGACTTTGGAATCATGGGAAGTGACCAGGCAATGATAACCATAAATCTCACATCAAGGAAGGATAGAAAGTTAACCATATGGGACCTTCAGGAGAGACTGAGAGAAGAAATTGAAAGAATACCTGATGTGAACAGATATGTTGTAAAGGAAAAGGGTGGAACAGCCGTAACAGGAGCTTCTGCCCCCATAGCAATCAAGATTACTGGTGAAGACTTGGACGTGCTCTATCATATTGCAGATGAAACACTTGAAAGGGTTGAACATGTACCAGGGACCACCAATGTATTCACAAGCTTCAATAATGATTACAGGCAGATGTCTCTTAAGCTTGATAAGGAAAGACTCTCTGAACTAGGTCTTACAAGCGCAGCGGTATCAACCCAGCTCTATGGAAGGATGGAGGGCATAGATGCCACATCAATGACCCTGGGCCGTGAGGACTCCATAGATGTAAAGGTGGGATACAGTGGGAATTCCTCATCTGACCTTGATTATCTTATGGATACCTACCTCACAACACCATTGGGAGTAAGGATTCCACTTGGTGAAGTAGCCTCAATCCAGGTTGAAAACAGGGCCAATATGGTGGAAAGAGAAAACATGTCATATACTGTGAACATAAGCGGATTCACTGAGGGCCGTGCATTCAGTCATGTGGTTTCTGAAATACAGGATGAGATAGACAGGATGGTTCTGCCAATGGGCTATAGCATAGAATTTAGCGGAGAGCAACAGACTCTGACGGATTCTGTTGGGGACATGGTGTTTTTGATTTCCCTGGCCATAGTGTTTGTATACCTTATACTGGTACCACAGTTCAAGTCCTTCCTGCATCCCATCACCATTATGGCAGCAATCCCCATGGTGGTCATTGGTATAGCCCCAGCATTGGCCTTGACAGGAAAATACATGTCCATGCCAGTTCTATTGGGATTGATATTACTGGCAGGAACAGTAGTAAACAACTCCATTCTGCTGGTGTCAGCAATAAACGACAATAGAGCTACTGGTATGGAAATTTCAAGTGCAATAGAGGATGCCATAAGGTCAAGATTCAGACCTATTATGATGACTGCCCTGTCTGACATAGTTGGTATGATGCCTCTCGCACTGCAGCTGGCATTGGGATCTGAAAGATTTTCACCCCTGGCAATAACTGTAATAGGTGGAATGCTTGCAGCGACCCTTTTGACAATTATCATTATCCCTTTGATTTATATGACCTTGGAGGGGGCAGGAGCTAGACTCAACAGAACCTTGGGAAGGAGTTCACCTTCTTTGGAGACTGAACCAAGTTAGAATTCTATTGTCAAAAGGATGGGTATTTGAATCAATAGAGGGTATAAATTATAGAGATATGTAAGGATACTACCAATGGGGGGATGAAGATGAACTATAGAGAAAAGTATCAATCATGGATTGATGATCCATTTTTTGATGAGGCAACAAAAGCTGAGCTTATGGGATTGACCGACGAGGATGAGATTGAGGATAGATTCTACCAGGATCTTGAGTTTGGAACTGCTGGATTAAGGGGTAAGCTTGGGGCTGGAACCAACAGAATGAACATTTATACTGTAAGCATGGCAACCGAGGGACTGGCAAGGACCATAGAGAACTATGGTGATGAAGCCAAGAAAAAAGGGGTTGCGATTGCATATGATGTGCGATTATACTCTGATGAATTTGCCCAAATAGCATCCAGAGTCCTGGCTGCAAAGGGCATCAAAGTATATCTGTTTGACGACATAAGACCTACACCAATGCTTTCCTATGCTGTTAGAAAACTGGGCACTCAGTCAGGCATAGTTGTGACAGCCAGCCATAATCCACAGGACTACAACGGGTATAAGGTATATTGGGAAGAAGGGTCACAGATTCTGGATGATGTTGCAGATGAGATATTGGAAGAAATTGATGGAATAGACCATTACAGAGACATTGAAATGATGGATTTTGAGGAAGCAAAGGAAAAGGGCTTGATCCAAATAATCGGCAAGGAAATAGACGATGAGTACTTCTCAGAGCTTCTAAAGATGACCATACATGACGATATAGACAAAGACGTGAAGATAGTCTTCACACCCCTGAATGGAACTGGTAATATTCCCGTAAGAAGAATCCTAAGGGAAAGAGGCTTTAACAACATTATAGTTGTACCAGAGCAGGCTGAACCTGACTATACATTTGCAACAGTAGGATATCCAAACCCTGAGGACAATAAGGCCTTTAAGTATGCAAGGGAACTGGGCCTTGAAGAGGATGCTGATGTATTGCTTGCAACTGACCCGGATTGCGACAGGGTGGCCATTGCTGTCAAGAATGGCAAGCAGGACTACACTTACCTAAACGGCAACCAAATTGGAGCTTTGCTTGTATACTACATTCTATCTGAAAGAAGTAAGAAAGGTAACTTGCCAGAAAATCCAGCCATAGTCAAAAGTATAGTAACCGGAGATCTGGGTAAAGCCATTGCAAAGAAATACGATGTTGCTACATTTGAAACCTTGACAGGCTTTAAGAACATCTGCGCAAAGGCTAATGAGTGGGACGAGACAGGAGCCTTCAGCTTTGTGTTCGGATACGAGGAAAGTATAGGTTATGTCTACAAGGACCTTGTAAGGGATAAGGATGCTGTTGTATCCTCAATGATAATAGCTGAGATGGCAGGCTTCTACAAGAAGGAAGGAAGATCACTCCTTGATGTTCTTGAGGACATATACAAGGAGTTTGGATACTACTATGAGAAGCTTATCTCCATTGTACTTGAGGGAGTGGAAGGTCAGGAGAGGATAAAGAGAATGATGGATGACATCAGACATCATTCAATAGACTCCATTGGAGAAATGATGCTGCAAAAAACTGTAGACTTCATGAGAGATGAGACAGATGCAGGTAGATCAAATGTATTGAAATACTACCTGAATGACGGATCATGGTATGCGGTAAGACCATCTGGAACTGAACCAAAGATAAAGCTTTACATCTACTCCAAGGGTAAATCCAGAGAGGATGCCAAGGAGAAGGTAGAGCTTATAGAGAAGGTTGTAAGACACAGAATGGAATCGGTTGAATAGTAGGAAGAAATAGCGGGGAGAAATCCCCGCTATTATTATGCGAAAAATGGGCATATGTTTTAAATTGGTATTTGGCTCATTTTGTTGAAATAATGCAAGAATATGATAAAATGTTAACATAAACCATATTGTCAAGGATGGTTTATATTTGCAAAAGATGTTTGAGAAATAACAAACAAAGGAGGGTAAACATGGAAGAAAAGTCAAAAAAGAAATTTCTGGAGCGTGAGACCACAAGAAGGGAGTTTCTAAAACTAACAGGAAAGGGCTTCGGAGGAGCGGTCATATCAATGTCCATACTGAGTATGCTGGGCTGTGAAAGTGAGCAGACTGTTGCCTATGCACTCCCAAGCGGACTTTTGGTAGCGGATGCGTCAAGGTGTACGGGATGTCAAAGGTGTGAAATATCTTGCACTTCCATACACGATGAAAAGATCCAACCATTCATATCCAGAATCAAGGTTTCTGAGAACTACAATTTCGGAAGTGACGGTCCTAGAATTGATTACTACAGGCAGAATGGACAATTTGGAAATCTCTCGATGAGTCCTGAAACCTGCAAGCAGTGTAGAGACCCATACTGTGGAAGAGCATGTCCCGCTGGTGCTATTTATTCCGATCCAAAGCAAGGTAACGCAAGGGTTGTGGATGCTTCAAAGTGCATTGGCTGCGGTGCCTGCGAGGAGGCATGTCCATGGCATTTGCCTACAGTTGATCCTGAGACCAAGAAATCCACAAAATGTGTGGCTTGTGGATTCTGTGCTGAGAACTGTCCAACTGGGGCTTTAAAGATGATTCCATGGGAAGATGTAAAGAAGGCAATGAGAAGAAATGGATACAGATTTTCATAATTGATCAAAGGAGGGAAGAACATGGCGGTTTCATACGGATGGGCAGGAAAGGTTCTAAGAGTCAACCTGTCCAATGGAAAGATCACAACTGAAGATACCGGTAAGTATAAGGATTACATAGGTGGAATGGGAATAGGTTACAAGGTACTGTTTGATGAGGTTCCTGTTGGGACACATCCTCATGACGCTAAGAATAAGATTGTATTCGGTACAGGTCCCCTAACTGGATCAGGGGCCCCTTGTAGCTCCAGAACAAATGTAACATCCTTGTTTCCAACGAATCCGAAGCATATGGTAGCTGATTCCCATATGGGAGGGAATTTTGCAGCATCAATGAAGTATGCTGGCTACGATGCAATAATAGTTGAAGGTAAGGCTAGGGGTCCGGTGTGGCTCAGAATAGAGGATGACAAGGTAACCATAGAGGATGCCTCAAAAATGTGGGGTCAGGGAATCTACAACACAACTGCCCTTGTGGCTTCGGAGATGGGCAAGGAGGCAAGTATAGCTGCAATCGGTCAAGCCGGTGAAAATCTTGTCAACCTTTCAGTAATAATGAACGGCTACTCACACTCTGCAGGAGGTCATGGCAGCATACTTGGGGCAAAGAAGCTTAAGGCTATAGGAATAATAGGGACAGGCTCATTAAAGATAGCAGGAAGTTCCAAGGAGCTTTTGGACACCAACAGCTATATGCTAAAGGAGCTAATTGGGGCAAACAACAATCACGTTGTACCTAGTACACCACAGCCATGGGCAGAATTTGATTCAAAGGGAAGCAGATGGACAGCTCAAAAGGGCCTATATTGGGGAGCTGCCGAACCACCAGTTGAGACTGGAGAAATTCCTCCAGGTGACATTACAACTGTTGGCTTGAGAACACAAAAGGGTGTTAAGGACCTTGGACCAGTAGCTGAAAAGTACACCAAGAGAATGGGTGGATGTCAATCCTGCCCGATCAGATGTTTTTCACAGCTTGAAATGCCCCAGCTTGAAAAATATGGTGTATCAAGATATGTTTCAAATACATGTATGGGATACTCAGCACCAAATGGAGTTATGATAAAGGGAACGTCTGATCAATTTGAGAAGGATGATGGCTCCTTTATTGCTAAAACACTTGGTTCACAGCTTGCTGATGATTATGGTGTCTGGTGCAATTATGGAATGCTTGGAAGAGAATTCAAATATATTTATGAATCAGGAAAACTTAAGGAAGTATTGTCAGAGGAAGAGTACAACTCAATACCCTTTGATTTGCTGGAAGCTGGAGACCCTGCATTCCTGAAGGATTTCTACAGAAGGATTACATTCAAGGAGGGAGAATTCAGTCATCTGGGAGATGGAACATACTGGATAGCAGAAAGATGGAATCTTGGAGATGATTTCTGGCATGGAAAGGATCAAAAGATTTGGTCACCTCTAGGATACCCAGTACATCACAGCAATGAGGCAGGAGCACAGGTGGGAGCTTTGATTTCCTGCATGTTCAATAGGGATTCCCAATCTCATACACATATGAATCTTATAGGTTCAGGCTTGCCAGCGGATATTCTAAGAGAGGTTTCTGCTGAGATATGGGGATCTGAGGAAGCATTCGATTTTCCGGCAAAATATACTCCCATGAATGAATATAAGGCAAAATTTGCCAAGTGGTCAATAATAAGGAACGTTCTTCACGATTCCCTTACAGTGTGTAATTGGATGTGGCCAATGATGGTTTCCCCTGTAAAGGAAAGAAATTATCGTGGAGATACGGCTTTGGAATCCAAATATATGTCTATAGTTACAGGAGAGAATTACACTGAGGAATCACTTGATTTGGCAGCTGAAAGGGTATTTACCCTGCACAGGGCATTGACAGTCAAGCAAATGGGCACTGTAGATATGAGAAATGAGCACGATGTTATAATGGACTGGGTTTATGATATGGATCCGGATATGGAACCATTCACTGAGGGTACAGTCAAGATGGAGCGAGAAGATATGCAAACGGCTCTTACCATGTTCTATGAGGAAATGGGATGGGACAAAAAAACAGGAGCTCCAACCAAGGAAACTCTGAAAAGACTTGGTCTGGACTTTGCAGCTAGTGAGCTTGAATCAATGAATTTGTTGCCGTAGTGGGTGATCACATGGATGAAAAAATGAAGTATATGCAGGAAGACGTAGCAGATTTTATAGTCAGGAACTCGAGGGATGGGAAAATAGTTACCCTTGCTGAGATTGAGGCCTCACTTGTGTATGGGGATGAAGACCAGGCAACTGATATATCCCAAATACTTGAAAGTATTGGAACAGATTTGGACTTGAAAAAAATCGATGATGCTGAGGGAAATACCTTCTATTACTCGGGAAATGAGATGACAGATAAGTATGCAGGAATAATAATTAGAGTTAAGGATAAGGATATCCTCAAGCTCATAGGTGATACTGTTAGAGAGGAGTCAAGGAGATATCCAAGACCAACATATGTTACCATGTTCAATCTACCACCCTATAATCTCACTGAGGGTGAGCTGACTGACATGCTTTCAGAGTTATCCAATGATAGTGAATATGCAGACCTTAAGTTCACCAATGCAAGCAATGGAACCTTATTTGTATATTCCAACAAGCATATGTCGAAAGGATATGCCGACTATCTGGCAGAATGGATTGAGGTAGGACAGGATGAGAATCCTTAATGGGGAGGTTTTAAGATGCTGGATATGATAAATGCAATAGAGCTATCTGAAGAGTTTCCTGTTACCATAAATCTGAATGGTGAAAAGCTGGTCACCTTAATGTGCACTCCAACAGATTTGAGAGAACTGGCAATTGGACATCTTATAAATACTGGAGTGGTAAATTCCTTCTCTGACATAATGACTGTTGCAGCCTGCGAGGACCTCCGTCAGATATATGTGATGGCTGAAAATGTAACAGATAGGAGATACACTTTAGGTGATATATATGGTACTGGCTGCGGATCTACTTTAGACTTTCCGGAAGAGATATCCCAGTTGGCCATAGGTGAATGTGATGTTCTCCTTAATTTCAGGAGGATAAAGACAGCCTTTGAAAGGATGTACCAGGATGCTGAAAAGTATAAGAGACACGGTGGAATTCATGCCAGTGCCATCTTGTACAAGAAGGATATTGTAACAATGGAGGATGTGGCCAGGCACAACACTCATGACAAGGTAGTCGGATACGCAGCATATAGAGGCTGGGATCTGAGTAAGTCTACAATAATCACAACAGGAAGAATTTCAACAGATATGGTGTTGAAGGCTGCCCGAGCAGGTGTACCAATAATCTGCTCCAGGAGTAATCCGACATCACTGGCTGTTGATCTTGGATTTAAACTAGGCATTACCTTGGTTGGGAGAGCTGCTTCAGGAAATGCCACAGTTTTCACGCATAAAGATAGAATTATGATGTAACTATTTGAATGAATGAAGCAGAGCCCATGATTTGCGAAAGGAGGGGTTATAATGGGATTTGGTAGACTAGGAGCTCCAGAGCTTATACTGATACTTGCAATTGCATTGGTGATCTTCGGACCATCAAAGCTTCCTGAAATCGGAAAATCTCTTGGCAAGGCCATTGGTGAATTCAAGGGACATGCAAACAAGGTAACAGAGGATTTGAATGTGGACTTGAAGGAAGAAAAAAAATAGATGTATAGTAAAAGGTTTCCGAGCTACATTTTCTAAGGACCAGAGTCTATGGAGCTGTAGCCAGGGCCTGACTGGAAACGGTCAGACCTCCCATCGTTGGAAAGGAGCCTTTATTTTTTTGCAAAAAAATAGCCTGTAAACAGGCTATAGATTTTCAAGTATGTGGTTTGCAAAGACTTGAGCCTTTGTTCTTATGCCAGGTACCTTGTGGATTGCCCCAGGATCATTGGCTGTGGCCATAATTGAAAAGTTTGGAGGCAGTTCAAAGGTCTTGTTCATATTCAAGCTGCTAATTAGCTGCTTGGCCAATGCATCTCCACCTGAGTATCCTGAAACGATTACCGTGAAGATTTTCTTGTCATAGAATTTTGTCTTTCTGAAAAGAGCGGTCAGCCTGTTGATTGTGGCTACAATATTGGCTGTCACCATATCATTATAGTTGGGGCAGAGTAGAATAACGGTGGATGCATCCTGAATAGCAGGATAGACCTCCTCTACAACAACGCCGCCATAAAAACATTTTGCCTGTTTGCCAAAGTATTTGCAGGTTTTGTAGCTACAGCCCCTACAATCTGTTATTGTACCGTTTCCAAGGTATACTTCATTTATGTGAACCTTGTCCTCCAACTTTGACTTTACCATTTCCCAAAGGGAGTAGGTATTCGAGGTTCCTTTGTTTGAAGAGTGGAGCACAGCAATCGTTTTGTTTCTGAAGTACTGTTGGGTTGAGAGAAGTCTTCTACCAAGCTCTTCACTTTTTTGAAGGCAAATCTCCTCCAAGGGTAAATCGTAAATCTTTCTTAAAGGTATATAATTATCAAGATTCTGGTTTGCTTCTATAACCGGTCTTCCAGGGAAGGTACAGCCTAGCTGATTTGCTATAAAGACTATATCCTGGGCAGCGGTTTTTGTGAAATTATCGTAGCTACTGTGTATCAGTATTGAGGCTCTAGCCTTCTCAAGAGCATTTTTGCCCTTGCTTGCCATACTTTCAAGAATTCTGTTAAGGTTTGGATTTATTCCAATGGAGTTCAGTTCCACTGCAAATAGAATGTTGTGTCCTCTTAAATCTGGCAAATCTTCATCGTTCTTTACAATATTTGGATTTTCACCGTTCACTGCCCGGTCGATCATTTTTTGGAGCAGTGGGGATGGTTGTGAAGGCAAAATTAACGTAAATGGTCTCATATCATACTCCTTAATTGGTTATAGGTTTTCTCAAGTCTGGTTTTTAGCAAGGGGTGTAGATCGTAGGAAGGTATATCAATGCCATTCCTTGTTAGTCGCATCTTAGCACCCATAAAAACCTCTCCCATCATGGAAGACCCATAAAAATAGTTATTTTCAATTGTGGCTATCAGTGATAATGCCCCTGAGGACAAGCTGGGAGCCACATAGGGTTTGAATCCAAACCCTCTGATTTCCAAATTTGATTTAAGCGCCTTATCTGTCAAAAACAAAGAGTTTTCCTCATTGTAGTTTACCATACTATCAGCTACAATCAAACCCTTTCCGTGGGGACCAAAGACCTGACCTTCCTTGAAATAATGATCCAAACCAGGATTTCTCTCAGCGTGGAAGCAGGCCCTGGCATTCATAACACCTAGACCATAGCCTATGATTTGATTTGGTGCAAGGCCCATGTAATCCAATTGTCCCATGTCATTTGTATTGGAATCCAGATAGAGTCCCCTACACAAGAGATCAACAGGATCGCTTACAACTGCAAATATTCCCTTAAATCCTTTCTCCCGGGCAGTTTTCCCATGTTCCTTGAGGATCTCTCTGTTACCTTCGAACTGTACCATTCTCACATCAACATTTTCAGAGCCCACAGGAGGGATACCCTTTGATGCACAGAAAACAACCATGTCGCAATCAAACAGGTTCTCCTTATCAACAGCCTCTACGGTGGGGAAGGACTTTTCCTGGAAGGGTCGTCTGATTTGACCCAGCTCATGAACCCATCTCTTAACCTTGTCTGGAGATCTATCATAGATTCCTATGGTCATGTTGGAACCTAGGAGCCTCAATCCTATGAGTAGTGTACTACCCACATCCCCCAGAGCTATGACATTGATTCTCCAGTGGGAGGGAAGGTCACCAAGCTCATCCTTCCAGTGGGGAAAGGAGATGTTTATCCCCTTAACCTTTTCTTCTCCTATCTTTTCATCAATCCAGCCAGGCAATTCATATTTGTTCCCGTCTCTTTGAAGAATTTCAAGACCCTCCTTGTTTTCTTCAATTTGGGATGCTGATTTAACCAAAAACCCCCTCCTGGAAGAAAAGGGGTCCATGGCTTTAAGAAAGTAAATCGTGTCATTTGTATTGACTAGTTCATCTACACTTGCTTTATCCATATCTTCAATATGGATTTTGGAAAACATTAGTTTGTTATTATATTTATAGTAATACATTTCAATCACCTCGTATGTCCCCTAAGAGTATGTTCCAGTCTCTTTAGGTAGTGGATGTCCATCTCCAGGAATGTTGATGGCTTTTGATGCCTTTTTTGAAGAACACTTCTTTCAAGGTCAGGATACCTAGGTGTGAAGATTACCTCGCCAAGAGAGGCAAGGGTGAGGTTCTTCTCGTTAATCTCCTGATATACCTCCTCAATGACCCTTAATAGGTCCAATGAATTATTCAGACATATTTCAGATAGATTATAAATTGCATCCTGAGTAATATTCTTTATGAATCTAGGGGACACGTAAGGAAGTATAAAATTAATGCTAGGAATCAGATTTGATTCAAGATAATCCTTACGTACCATGTCACCGCCCAGAAAGGGGTATTGGCTACTTTCGTTGAACCACAATCTCAAGTTGGGAACAAAATAAGCATATTCCACTTCGAGGTTTCTTATTTGGGCGATTTCTTTGCCTTTTCCTGACAGGATCCCAACAAAGAGCTTGGAAATCTCAATGCCTTCCTTTCTAAGCAGAGGCTCAACAATCTTTATTCTGTAACCCTTGTGAAGAAGGTCATCCATAAGCATTACTGGCCGTTCAAATGACTTTATGGTTTTACACTGGCCCTCAAGGGATAAATAGTTGGGGAATTCACCAACTGTGAAGCTGTGTATGTCAGGTGCGAAAATTCTTTCTGTGTGAAGAGTCTTTGTAACAGTGTTTGGTATTATTGAATTGTTAAGGATAATCCCAAAGGGCACACACATCTTTTCACCCAGGTTTTTTTTCCTGTTGTCCAGTATGGATACACCATTCTCATCGCATAGCTTCTGAATGAGTTTACTGTAGACCATATCCCTGTTGAAGGATATGAGGAGTTCATTTGGATAAAGGTCAGCCAGGGCTCTCTTAAGTTTCTTTCTGGTGTCTGTAATGACCTTTTGAATTCTTGGATCGCTATCATAGGGTGCCTTCAGAGTATTTTCCAGATCGAGATTAATACTTATGGGATTATTCATATCAACCATAAACATTGGTGAATCCTTGTGATCAAATGGCATCTGGGAGAAGCCCTGCATTAGCAGGTACTCTTCGGCCTTTTTGTTCTCACCTGAAATCATGGTGTTACAATAGAGGGCATAGTTGTAGTCCCTATTCAAAGCAATGGACAAAGTTTCGTTGAGAACCATATCCATAAGGTTGTCGTTATCATCCCTTGCATAAAGGCAGGTTATGAATGCTGTTCTACCTTTTGCGTAGTTTCTGATATATTGGGTTAGGTCCTGGTCTTTGAATTCATCATAAAGCATACTGTGCCTGACCCAATAGAAGGCTGAAAAACCTAGTGGTAGACCGGTCTCCATATCCTTTAGAAGTATTATCCTATAGCTTAGCTTGTTTCTAAGTTCAAGTATTCCCTCTTCCAGTATCTGATTGCCAAAGTTGTCCATAAGGTATATCAGTATTTCACTACTTAGGTTTCTGTGAACCTCCACATCCAATGTTTTAGTCTCAACCAGGGTTTTGTAAAGAGGTTCTCTAATATAAAGACCATAATTGTATATATAGTCAGCAGCCATTGGGTCAATAAGTTTTGAAATATCCCGGTTCTTATCTATATTATCCCTTATCTGAGTTGAGCTTATATCCTCATACTGGGTTGGGAGTGTAAGCTGGATCACCTTGCCTCTTATTCTGGAAATGGTTTCATCTGAAGCGGAAAAATCAACCGTATCAGACTGATCTGTCCTCCTATCGAAGATAACATGTGAAAAATCCAGAATTTCCTTGTTTTTCCTGTACGCTGATGCATTGGCAATAACATCTGAGCCAACGGCTATATATATTTCCCTGTCCCCAAAAATTTCCCTTAGTTTAACCATATCCCGATCTGAACCGATGTTTATTGGAATTTCCTTTGGGAAGAGGTAGATGCCATCCTCCTTGGCTATACTCATATTTATGATATTACGTCTGAATTGATGGGCTTCTGTTCGCTTTGACCATGAAAACTCATCCACAGCAAGGTATACCTCAAAGCCCTTTCTTCTTATTTCCTTTGCAATCTCCCTGTGGCCAAGACTGAATGGGTCAAAGGAGCCAGGGAAGAAGACAACATCTTCATCTGTTGTTACATCCAGCATCCCATGCTCAAATTCAAAATCGGATATATACCTGTATATATGATTTAAAGAAGCTGCATTGTTGTAGAAGACGAAATTGTTTTCACGTGAATCCTCGATTAGAGTAAGTATTTTCTTTCCAATGCGTCTAAATACTGATTGCTTCTCATGGTGGGTAAGCTTGTCAGAATTAAAAACCGTTGAAGCGATAACCCTAAGGGCTTCTGTCTTAAGTTCGACATTATAGGATGCAATGGGAACAAGTAACAGTCCCAACAGCCTATTAAGACGCTTCATATTAGTCACTTCATCCTCCTGGAACAAATCCTTATATTTGGGATAATTTACTATTGTTGTACCAATGGTATTGAGCAATAGCATTATGGTTTGTGGCCTTGCAATCTTGATTTTCTCCTCAAGGTCCTCAATTACCTCCTCCAGTTCCTGAGGCGGTAGGTATAGGAAAAGATGTCCCAAATACTCAGGTATGAACTTGGTGAACTGGTAATTCTCCATTTCCAGAGCCCTAAGAAGCTCTATTGCAACATCATTTCGCTGTTCCAGTGAGAGCATAGGAATAATGTTTAGCAGAGTATATCCGCTGTAATTTCTAACCCTTTCCACAGCACTGACCTTTAGCACGTTGCAAAGATGTATGGCTGTGTGAATACCAGTCTCTTTGGGATTTTTACGCACCTGATCGTATAGGATATCAATGTTTATCTTCTTTGTTGTCCAACCTGTTGCAGTCTTAAGGTTCTCCAGAAACAATTCGGACACATTGGCCTGGTCCTGGATATAGTTTTCCCTGAAGTTACCAACTATCTCCTGGTCCATTGATAGCTTGTTTGAAAGGATATACTTAAGGTAGTTTTCAGCAGGGATGGGGGACTTAAGCGGCCTGGCCTCAAGATAATCTCTCATAGGGGAGTAAAGGCTTCCGTCATTTACCTTGCTTATTACCTCAGATGCCCTGTCAAGCGCACTAAGTCTGATGTTTGAGATATCAGAAGAAACCATCTTTAGGATGTAGGTGTAGAAGAGACTTCTTCTATTTTCGTCCAACTCCTCCAAGGGAATGTAGTTAACTGTTTGAACAAGATAGAACTGAGAAACAGGGATTAACTCCTCTGAACGTTGATAGAAGTAGTTCAAGGCATCAAAATACTCCCCGTAGCTATCTATGCCACAGGTTTCAAACAATGACTTTACAATCAGCTTAAGGTTGTACAGCCAGATATTGTGAGAATCAGTGATTTTATGGCTGGGTAACAAGAGAGATTCAAGTATCTCCTTGAATACAACCGTGCTGGTCTCCTCAGGTTTTTTTCGTGCTATTGAGGAAGGGAGTTCCTTTCTGTACTCCTCATCGTAGTTTGCCAGGAGTTTACCTATCAATTCGGCTGATTCCTTTCGGACATCCTCCTCCTTGTGCAGAAGGAGGTCTGTTAGAAAGCTTAAGACCATTATTTTCTGTTTCTGGGTAAGATAGGTCGAGTACTCCTTAAGAACCTCAATATATAGCCTCAAAATCCTCCAATTTGATTCTCCCCTTGCATCCTCCAGGATTTCAAGGAATCTTTCCTGATTCATAAGGTTTGTCATAAGGAATATATTGTTTTCCATGGCCTTGTATTTGAAGGAATCTACAATATCTTCACCTCTAAGCAGGCTCCAGTAGATTTTTTCCTGTCTTTCCAGAGTTCCCTGAAGGCTTGTATCCACCCCCATTGACTCCATATAATCCTCAAAATCCTTCAGCTTGTTGTAGACCCTCCTATATCTCATCTCTTTGGCTTCATCAACATTGTCTAGCTTGTCCAGAATAACCTGGAAGGATTCATTCAGGCTATATGTATGCATGGCATAATTGCCGTCCACTTCTTTATTCTTAACCCTAAAGTCTGCATAGATCAGGATCAGAGACTCCAAGGGAAGTGTTTCCAGCTCCAGGTCCCATGTTGAATGATTCGTCGCAATGTGGCCAATTTTCTCCAGTCTCAGCTGTTTAAACCATTGCTCGGTGTAGTAGTAGTGAAGGTAGGGTACCCTGGCTTGCTCATCCTTTACCACGCCATACTTTCCAACATCATGACCAAGGCTGGCGCCAAGAACTATTCCAAGGTCAACAGGAAGACTCAACTCCTTAAGCTGCAGTGCAACATGCATGGCCACATCCTTGACTCCTATGACGTGATCAATTGTGTTGTAGCCGTTGATGACCATGTCCAGCTGCATGATTTCATAAATGAAAAGCTTGTTGTAGGCCTCCTTAAAACGTTGGAACTCATCTATGGATCCGGATAGGTCATAATCAAAATGATCATCGCCATTAACATATCTAAGTAGATTTAGAATCTCTTCGTAAAGTGCAATTAAATCCATATCAATCCTTTCACTCCACTTGTGTGGAAAGGACTTATACAAAGCGTAGTCATAAAGTGTTTGAATCCACTCATTTTTTTCAACAGGTTTAAATTCTACAAGGAAATCATGAATGATCTCCATAAAAGAAAGGACAGAATTATCTCTGTCTTCCCTTATATCTTCTATTCTTTCTCTCCTGTTGCTGCTATCAAGATAATCCTTTAAACGTAGCCCAATATCCATGGTCTTCCTCCTCGTTGAGTATAAATGGAATGTAAATCCTAATCCATGTTTAGAAATTCAGTCCTTATAAATTCAATGGAGTGAAGGAGCTCTTCCTTTATATCCTCATCCAGAACATGGTCAAAATCACATTTCATTGTTGCAATCTCACCTTCTCGTGTTACTGTAATACTGGCTATATTAATATCATTCTGGGCGAGAATAGAGCTTATTTTACTTATTACACCCTTTTGGTCAATGTATTCAAAAATAAAACCAGGCTTCTTGTCTTCTCTTGACAATTCCATCTGCTTTTCCATGGAACCCCCATTAATATTATCCATCATAGAATACCCCTCCTTTGGTTACTTCAATTATATAATTAAGAGTCCTGCTTTTCAATGATGAATTGGTAAAGACAATTGCAAGATACAGGCATATAAGGGTATAATAGAAAGCGATGGGGGTGGAGGAAATGATACTATCCATAGATTTAAGTCCTTCAGTATACAAATGGCTGGAAATCAATGGGAATTCAGGAAATGCTGAATCCTTCAATGCAGAAAACACAGGTATGATACCAGGGGATGGAGGTTCATATCTTTCCTTGATTCTAAGGTTGATGAATGAGGATTCTACAATTACAGGCTTCGCAGGAGGACACACTGGAAGCTTCATACGAAGCTACCTGGAAGGGGTCGGAGTAGTTGATAGATTTGTTGGGATAGGAGATAGGAATCCTGAGAGGTTAATTTTAACCTTTGATGATAGGGAAATTGAAATCAACCAAAAAAATGTAGAAATAAACAGAGATGAAATAGGTCTTTTTCACAGGGAGCTTAAGGAGGGCCTTAACAACTGTGAAATAGTATGCCTGTGCGGTGGCTACCCCTTGAATATGCCAGACGACATGCCAACAGACATCCTGCACCTATCCAGAGAGTGGGGTAGGAGAATCCTGATATCACCAGGCATGGACGCATTGTTGGAGGTTGTTGAAGCTGCACCATTTCTGATAGTTTTGGATATTGAAGGCATGGAAAAATTAACAAATCTTAAGCTTCAATACGAAGGTGAATTAATAAGGGCAAGCCAATACCTTTTTCAGAATGATATTGCATATGTACTTGTAGACATGGGAGAAAATAGGTTGCTGGTCATGAATAGCGAAAATGGACTAAGTATGAGTCTGGCCGATAGTGGCTTGAAGTCAAAACAGTTTATGCATGGTGGTCTATTGGCAGGTTTCGCTGCTGGAATGAAGAGAAAATATGATTTGGAGACAACAGCAAGGTTATCATTTGCATGTGGTTCACTTGATATCAGGAGTCATGATGGGAACCCTGATATGGCTGATATCAAGGCTCTGATGAACAAGATTGACATAAGGAAGTTTCATAATCAATAGGAATGGTGATATGATGGTTAGCTTTATACATTCTGGAGATATTCATCTGGGAATGAAATTTAATAAATCAAGCTTCGCAGGGGAGAAGGGCAAGGAAAGAAGAGAGGAAGTCTGGAATACCTTTAGCCAATTGATTCAGTACGGGAAAAGCGAGAACATTGATATAACACTCATAACAGGAGACCTTTTTGAAGGGAATAATCTTACCCTTAAGGATATCAAGAGGCTCAAGGACTCCTTTGCATACGCAGGGGAACAGAAATTCATAATATCCCTGGGAAATCACGATATGGTATTTAGGGAAACGGTTTATGCAGAAACTGACTGGCCTGATAATGTAACAATACTGAGAAAAACGGGTCTTCAGCATGTTCAACTTGACGCTTTGAAAACAACAATCTGGGCAATTGATGCCAAGAGGGACAAGGAAGCCATGTTAAATGAGCTTGACAATATAGATCCCACCAGTGGACACTTTAACATTCTAATGCTCCATGGTGAGTTTGGGGCAAATGTGGACTATCCACTTCCTGATTTAAAGTTTTTAAAGAAATTATCCATGGATTACATAGCCCTTGGGCATATACATAAACCTGAGTTTTTGGACCATAACATAGCATATTCAGGTTCTTTGGAGCCCTTGGATTTTGGAGAAAGGGGAAAGCGGGGCTTCATTGAGGGCAAGCTTTCTGATGCCAGCACTTTCAGATTCATTCCATTTTCTAAGAGAGAATTTAAGATACTTGAGTATCAACTGAATAGGGAATCCACAATTGAGCATGTAAAATCTGAAATCATGAGTTTGATTGGCGAGGATGGGAAGGAGGACCTTCACAGGATAATCCTAGAAGGGATAGCTCCGACACTTTTTCACAAGGAGGCCCTGGAGACTTCCTTGAGAAATGAGCTCTACTATCTTGAGCTATTTGACAAATCAAAGCCAGATATTGATCTTGAAGGATTGTTTGATGAAAATAGAAACAATATTCTAGGGATGTACATAAGGAGCTTCAGGGATGAGGACCTGGAGAACCCTATTCTAAAGGATGCATTGTATGCGGGAGTCTATGCTCTTTTGGAAGGAAGTGACCGGCCATGGTAATTCGGGAACTCCATCTTCATGGATTTGGCAAGTTCAATGACTACACCCTGAAACTCCAGTCAGGACTCAATCTTGTTCATGGTCCCAATGAAAGTGGTAAATCAACCCTTCACAGCTTTATAAACGGTATGTTTTATGGGTTTAAAAAACCATACACAAGGAGGACACTTTATTCCAACGACCACAACAGGCTATCCCCTTGGTCAGGAACACATTACAGTGGCAGCATCGTATTTGAGAAGGAAGGTCAACTGTATAGGATATTCAGGGTCTTTGAAAAGGGCAGAGAAGAAACAAAGGTTTACCAGGAAGAGACAGGTGAGGATATAACAGACAGGATCTCCAAGGGAGATAATTCAAGGATTTTACAGCCTGGTGAGTACTTCTTTGGTTTGAACAGTGGAATATTCAACAATACACTTTTTATTGAGCAGAAGAACATAACACCTTTAGGCTCACTGGCACATGAAGTCAGGGAAAGATTGGTTAATGCATCAACTGGTGGAGATGAGAAAATCTCAGTGGAGAAGGCCCTTTCGTTTTTGGATGAGCAACTGAAAGAAATTGGTACTATTAGGGCATCCACATCACAATACGGTAGGCTTGTGGCAGAAATCGACAAAGCTGAAAAAAGCTTAATGGTTGTTGAAGCGGATGTTGCAAAGTATAAGGAAAAGGCAAAGAGGAGAAGACAGATTCTTGACCAGGTGAAAAACCTTGAGATTGACATTGAGAAGAGTCAAACTATCATTGGTGAAATGGAACGGCAAAAAAAGATAGGAAAATATCAAGAAATCCTGGCCTTGAGGAAGAAAAACAATGGGCTGGGTGAAGAACTGGAGACATTGCTGGTTCATGATACAAAGGACCAGGATGATTACAATGAAGCAATGAAAATAAGTGAAGAGATTGGTCTTGTGAAGTCAAGGATAGGGTCCATGGAGGAGCAACTTGCAGAAATTGAAGGAAGGACCAGAAGATTGTATGGAAGTAAGAATCATGGAAAAGAGGAATTCAAGGAGATACTGGAAGATGGACAAAGGTTTCAGAAATTGGACTACCGGACCACTGGGGAGGATGACCTGGAATCTTTGGTAAGAGAATTGGAAAAGCAAAAAAAGAGACGAATGTCATTAAGACTGATTCAAATGGTATTTGTTATTGCATATTTAACCTCAACCATTTATTCATTTAGTCAAGTCAATTATTTGCTTCTAGGCATTGCACAAACATTACTGATGCCAATTTTATATCTTATGGTAAGGGCACGAACCAATAATGGACAGATTGATAAATTGGAGACTGGAGTAAATCTTGAGTTGGAAAAGGATAGCATATTGACAAAGTATAAATTATCCAATGGATTCGAATTTTATGAAATGCTTGAAAAAGCCAAGGTAGATAAGATGAAAGCCGAGCAGGAGGCTGAACTCATGGCAGAACTCAATGAATCAAGGGAAGGCTTAACCGCAAGGGTTAGTAGCCTTGGCACAGAGTTGCTTGCATTGGAAAAGGGGCTGGAGGGCTTGTTGAGCAAGAATCATGCCCATGATATGAACTCCTTTAGACAAGGTTTGGAGAAAAAACTTAGGTTAAGGGAGATCAAGAGGGAGATTGAATACAACCAGGAGACCATAATGAGAATTCTTGAGGGAGAAAGTATTGAGGAGCTTGCTAGGCTCCACAATGATTACTCAAATGGTAAAAAGGACATGAACTCAAGCCCCTTGAATGAAGTTGCTGAAAAACTCCAAATGTTGATTCAGAGGAAAAGCGACCTTCTTTTGGCTGTAAATCAGTTGGATGGTTCATTGTCACAACTAGAAAGCTCCTTGGAAA
>CALGAG010000020.1 GCA_937951995.1 uncultured Bacillota bacterium | reverse complement strand
ACCTGGGTTTTCTTGTTGAAGTACCTTTCAATGAGTATTTCCTTTTCAACCTCATTGAGCTTCTCCATGGTCTTCATCAGAAAGTCGTTGTTTTCAATCCTGCTGAAGTAAAGGTCATCCTCACCGATCAGCTCAGCCAGATTAACCTCCTTGTCGTCATTGTGTGAATCAAAGGTTACATCCAGTGACTGGGGAGTGTAGACCTTGCTGGCCTCCATCGCCTCCAGAATGTCCTCCTCGGAGGTGTTAAGGTAGTTGGCAATATCCTCCACCGTTGGAACCCTTTGTAGCTCCTGGCTAAGATGGACCTTGGCATTGTTTATCTTCTTTGAAAGCTCCTGGATCCTTCTTGGAACCCTTATTGTCCAGCCCTTGTCCCTGAAGTACTTCTTGATCTCACCTATGATAGTTGGGGTAGCAAAGCTCGAGAATTCAAAACCCTTGTCGATATCATACCTGTCTATGGCATAAATTAGACCTATGCTGGCAACCTGATAGATATCATCGTAATCTATCCCGCGGTTGGCATACTTTTTGGCTAAGATCTCAGCAATATAAAGATGTCTCTCGATCAGCACATCCCTTAGCTCTCTGCTAGGGTTATCCTTGTACTGTCTGAACATTTTCTTCAGCTCTGCCTTTTCTGAAGCGTTGTTCTTTTCTTTGTCGTGTTGCTGCTTGTTTGCCATAGGACAACCATCCTTAATCTATATATTTAATCAATCTGATTTCTTCATCAGTATAATAGGCTTCATCCATCAATGATTCAATGATCATCCTGCCAAGTGCCGCCTCTTTGCTTTCTTCGCCATCACCGAGAGTATCCCAATGGAGGGATACCTCAAGCTTATCCTTATGAATCTCAAATTCAATCTGGATGGACTCATCGGATGATTTCCCATAAGAAAGGATACAGGCTTCTCCCATGGCAACCTTGAGGTCCTCTATCTGGTCAATATTGTACCCCGCCTTGTTTCCAATTGATGAGGATATCAATCTTATCATGCTGGTGTAGTCAGGCTTATTTGGAATGGTCACAACTATAATGTCGTTATTCATCTCCTTCACCTCTTATGACAAAAAGCTTGTCAAGTTCCGTTATATCAAATAGTTTTCTGATATTAGGCTTAATATTGTCAATGTAGATCTTGAACTCTGTTTCCTGGAGCATCTTCAATACGCTGATAAGTGCCCCAAGTCCCGTACTGTCAATGTATTCAAGGTGTTCTCCTTCTATTACGAGATCCGCTTTCCTGTTTTCAAAGGCGTTTACAATCTCCTCCTTGAATACAGATGAGGTATAGATATCGATCTCACCAATTGGCTTGATTACCCATTGGTTGTCGTCGTAATTAAAATCAACTTTCGTATTCAATGACATTCATTCTTCCCTCCATCTCGTGTTATTTTAGTTCATTTTATAACATATATATTGCAATGTAAAGGAAAAGCCTCGTTTCCTAGTCTTCCATATACATTGCCACTGCAACTATTTTATCGTCCTTTGTTCTCATAAGGGTTACACCCTGGGTGTTTCTTCCCATTATGGTTATATCCTTTACGGCCAGTCTTATGATTGTACCGTTCATGGTTATCATCATTACCTCATCCTGCTCGCTAACTACCTTTGCGGACACTATTTCACCGGTCTTTTCCTTTATGCTGTAGGTAATAAGCCCCTTGCCGCCCCTGTTTTGGGCCTTGTACTCAGAAAGCTCTGTTCTCTTTCCAAATCCCTTTTCAGAAATTACCAACAGGTGCTTGTCTTCCTCGACAATTTCCATTGAAACTATTGCATCTTCTTCATTAAGTGTCATTGCCTTTACACCCATTGCAGTCCGGCCCATGTTCCTAACATCAGTTTCATGGAATCTTATTGCCATTCCTCCATGGGTAACAACAATTAGATCCTTGTTTCCATCAGTTAGTCTTACGCTTATTAGCTCGTCACCATCATGTAGTGAAATTGCGATCAGACCATTCTTCCTGATATTTACAAACTGGTCAAGCTCAGTTTTTTTGATGGTCCCTTCCCTTGTGATCATAACAAGGTTACTGTCGGGATCCTGCTTGTACAAAGGTATTATTGCAGATATCTTCTCATCTGCATTGAGCTGGAGCAGGTTAACTATTGCAGTTCCCCTGGAAGTCCTGCTGCCCTCAGGAATCTCATATGCCTTAAGGGAGTAGACCTTTCCTTTGTTAGTGAAGAAGAGGATTGTACTGTGGGTTGATGTGATGTAAAGGTCTTCAACAAAGTCCTCATCCTTCTTGGAAAGTGCAATTACGCCTCTTCCGCCTCTCTTTTGAGGTCTGTAGGTACCTTCAGGCATCCTTTTGATATATCCGAAGTGAGTAAGGGTAATTACAACATCCTCTTCCTCTATCATGTCCTCTATGTTTATTTCATCCTCTGATAACTTTATCTGGGTACGTCTAAGATCACCATACTTGTCCTTGATTTCAATCAGTTCTTCTTTTATTACATTAAGGATGAGTCTTTCGCTTGCAAGAATCTCCCTGTACTTGTTTATTAGCTTGATTAACTCCTCGTATTCCTCGTCCAACTTGTCCCTTTCAAGACCTGTCAACCTTCTAAGTCTCATATCCAGTATTGCCTGAGCCTGCTTCTCTGAAAGTGCAAAGTTTTCCATCAAGGCGTTCTTTGCGCTTTGGTCATCACTTGCGGCTCTGATTATCTTAATTATCTGGTCTATGTTATCCAGGGCTATCTTCAATCCTTCAACGATGTGGGCCCTGTCCTCTGCCTTTGTAAGGTCGTACTGAGTCCTTCTTGTTACAATCTCCTTCTGGTGTTCAAGGTAATGATGGAGCATTTCCTTAAGGTTAAGGACCTTTGGTTCCCCATTTACAAGAGCAAGATTTATTATTCCAAATGTTGTCTGAAGCTGGGTCTGCTTGTAAAGGTTGTTAAGAACAACCTTGGGATTTGCATCCCTTTTAAGCTCGATTACAATTCTCATACCTTCCCTGTCGGATTCATCCCTAAGGTCTGATATTCCCTCAAGCTTCTTGTCCCTTACATATTCGGCAATCTTTTCAATAAGAGCTGACTTGTTGACCTGATATGGAATCTCTGTAACAATTATGCTGTGCTTTCCTCTGTTTGATTCCTCAATCTCAGCTACAGCCCTCATCTTGACCTTTCCCCTACCACTTCTGAAGGCCTTTCTAATGCCTTCCTTTCCCATGATTGTTGCACCTGTCGGGAAATCAGGACCCTTTATAACCTTCATAAGGTCATCTACTACAACATCTGGATCCTCAATCATCATTTCTATTCCTTCAATAACCTCTCTAAGGTTATGTGGAGGAATATTTGTGGCCATACCAACTGCAATACCTGATGAACCATTTACAAGAAGATTAGGGAATCTGCTTGGAAGCACAACTGGCTCTTTTAGGGTCTCATCAAAGTTTGGTCTGTAATCCACGGTTTCCTTGCCTATATCCCTAAGCAGTTCAGTTGCAAGCTTGGTCATTCTTGCTTCTGTGTAACGCATTGCCGCAGCGCTGTCACCGTCAACACTACCGAAGTTACCATGACCGTCCACAAGCAGGTATCTCGTATTGAAATCCTGAGCAAGTCTTACCATTGCCCCATATACGGAACTATCACCGTGTGGGTGATACTTACCTAGTACGTCTCCGACTACCCTTGCAGATTTTCTGTACTGCTTGTCAGGTGTCATGTTAAGCTCGTCCATGGCATAGAGTATCCTTCTGTGAACAGGCTTAAGTCCATCTCTTACATCAGGGAGAGCACGACTTACTATTACGCTCATGGCATAATCCAGATAAGAGCTTTTCATTTTGTCTTCTATATTTACATCAATCAACTTATCTCTTACGTTTTCGTTTTCCATATTCTCCTCCTAGATGTCAAGATTCTTAACATACTTAGCATTTTCTTCAATAAATTCACGTCTCGGTTCAACCTTGTCACCCATTAGGGTTGTGAATATCTCATCTGCAGCAACTGCATCCTCAATGTTTACCTTTATCAGTGTCCTGGTTTCAGGGTCCATGGTTGTATCGTATAGCTGCTCTGCATTCATCTCTCCAAGACCCTTGTATCTTTGGATATTATAGTTGGAATTTCTACCAAGCTCATTTAACAGGGTGTCCAGTTCCTTGTCAGAGTAGCAGTAATACTCCTGCTTGCCCTTTGATACCTTGTATAGTGGAGGCTGAGCAAGATAGATGTTTCCATTGTCAACCAGTCCCCTCATGTACCTATAGAAGAAGGTCAGAAGAAGGGTAGCAATATGTGCACCGTCAACATCGGCGTCTGTCATGATTATTATCTTTCCATACCTTAGCTTGTCAATGTCAAAGTCCTCGCCTATTCCCGTTCCAAAAGCTGTAATCATTGCTTTTATCTCATTGAAGCTTAGTATCTTGTCAAGTCTTGCCTTTTCAACATTCATGATTTTTCCTCGAAGTGGCAGTATGGCCTGGAACTTTTTATCCCTTCCCTGCTTTGCACTTCCGCCCGCTGAATCACCCTCGACTATATATATCTCGGTTTCACTGGACTCATTTGACTGGCAATCAGCAAGCTTGCCTGGAAGGGTTGTATTGTCGAAAATACTTCTCTTTCTAGTGAGGTCTCTTGCCTTTCTAGCAGCTTCCCTTGCTCTTTTTGAGCTTATGGCCTTATCAAGGATCACCTTTGAGGTCTTTGGATTCTCCTCCAGGTAGTCGTTCAAAAATTCATAGGTAAGGGATTCAACAATTCCCCTTGTCTCACTATTTCCAAGTTTTCCCTTGGTCTGTCCCTCAAACTGGGGTTCAGGAAGCTTTACAGAAAGGATTGCAGTCATTCCCTCTCTGATATCCTCACCGGAAAGATTGTCGTCCTTGTCCTTCAGGAAATTATATTTTCTCGCATAATCATTGATGCATCTTGTAAGTGCTGTTCTAAGTCCTGAAAGATGGCTTCCTCCCTCTGCAGTTCCTATGTTGTTTGCAAAGGTAAAGACGTTTTCAGTGTATCCGTCCGTATATTGGATGGCCAGTTCCACTGTTGTAAAGTCCTTCTCGTTTTCAAAGTAAATTACTTGTTTGTGAAGTGCAGTCTTGTTTTTGTTTATATATTCAACAAAAGACTTAATTCCGCCTGTATAGTGGAATTCCTTGCTTGTACCAGTTCTTCTATCCTCAAGGGTTATCTTTATTCCCTTGTTAAGGAAGGCCATTTCCCTGAACCTATGCTCAAGTGTATCCGTATTGAACACGGTGGTTTCAAATATCTCATCATCAGCCTTGAAATGAATCAGTGTACCGGTTGAATCTGCTTCACCAATACACTGGATGTCTCCATCCGGCTCTCCTCTTTTAAATGACTGCTCGTATAGTTTACCGTCCCTTTTAACCCTTGCAATCAACCATTCTGACAGTGCGTTTACAACAGAAACACCTACTCCGTGAAGTCCTCCCGATACCTTATAGGCAGAATTATTGAACTTTCCACCTGCATGAAGTATTGTAAGTACTGTTTCCACAGTTGATTTCCCGGTCTGGGGATGGGTTTCAACCGGTATACCGCTACCGTTGTCCTCAATCATTACAGAGTTGTCTTCAAGTATCGTTACGTTTATTGTGTCGCATATACCAGCGAGAGCCTCGTCTATACTGTTATCCACCACTTCGTATACAAGGTGATGCAGTCCTTTGGGTCCCGTGCTGCCAATATACATTCCAGGTCTCTTCCTTACAGGTTCAAGCCCCGTAAGAACCTGTATTTCATTGGCAGTATAATGTCTGCCGTTTTCATTTACATTAATATCATTGGCCATTTACTTCCCTCCAAGTTTTAATTCCTTTATACAGACATCCTTCCTGTACATAAAAATACTCTTTATCAAATCTTTCAAAACCATTTATCTCAACAGCGTCAGTTGTTGTTATAAATGTCTGCATCCTGCTGAACAATTCTGTAAGGTATCTTCTTCTGTCCTCATCAAGCTCGGAATATACATCATCAAGAAGAAGAACAGGGTAATACCCTGTATCTTTCTTAAGTATTTCAACCTCTGACAGCTTTAGTGTCAGAACGATTGATCTCTGCTGTCCCTGGGATGCATAGGTTTTTGAATCAACTCCATTTATCAAAATACTGAAATCATCCCTGTGGGGTCCAATTTCAGTAGTACGGACCTCAATATCTTTCTGTCTGGTTTTTCTTAAAGATTCCAAAAGGTTGGTCTCCACCTGACTTAAGGTTTCTTCAATGGTTACGCTTGAATTATATTCAATATCCAAGGTCTCCTTACCATTGGCAATAATGGTGTGGATATTTGTTGCTTCCTTTAAAAGCAGCTTAAGGTAATTGTCCCTTTCAAGCATGATCAATGCCCCTGATTTTGCAAGCTGCATATCAAAAACATCAAGCAGGCCTGACAAGTCTCCCTTGAACCTGAAGGATTTCAGAAGATTGTTCCTCTGGAATAGAATCTTGTTATATCTTCTGAGGTTATAGTGGTAAAGAGGCTTTATCTGGGAAATGCTCATATCAAGGTAGTTCCTTCTGTTACTGGGTCCTTCCTTGATGAGCCTCAAATCCTCCGGTGAAAACAGGACAACCTTAAGTCCTGTGTCAAGTTCCCTGTAGTTCTTAAGTTCAATCTTGTTTACCTTTATCCGCTTAGTCTTGTCCCTTTCAAGCTTTATTTCAGTGAGCTTGTCCCTCTCACCTATTTTTAGCTGGGTTCCTACATATGCTTCGTCCTTTTGAAAATTGATTATTTCCCTGTCCCTGTTGGTTCTAAATGACCTGCCTGTAGAGCACATGTAGATTGCTTCCAGTAAATTTGTCTTTCCCTGGGCATTCTTACCAATCAGAATGTTTATGCCAGGACTGAAACCAACTCCCACATTATTGTAATTTCTAAAATTTATCAGTCTTATTCCTTCTACAATCAATGATTACACTCCCCAGGACTTAGGAATTTTAACAATATATATTATACCACAAGAAAACGATACTGGTCTTCTATCTCAACCTTGTCGTCCTTCCTGATCTTTTTGCCTCTCTCCAGGGCAACCTGTCCGTTGACCTTTACCATTCCATCGGCAATCATCATTTTTGCCTGTCCACCAGTCTGTGCAATGCCACAATGCTTAAGAAACTGGTCCAGTTTTATGAATTCCGTATCAATTCTTATTTCTTCCATCGTAAACACTCCCTTAAAAATCATCCTGTGCCAATCTCACAGGCAACACAAGATATGTGTAGGTATCATCATCCACACCATTTATGATGCATGGATTTAGGCTTCCAACAAAGTTCATAACAATTTCCTCATTGTCCATTATCTTGATTCCCTCAAGTATATACCTTGAATTAAATGCTATGTTCAAGTCATCTCCATCCTGATATGAGTTGATTTCCTCATATACATCACCCATCTCGGAATTTGACTTTATGATCAGTTCTCCGTTTGTGACTGAAATCTTCACTAGATTTGCCTTCTCCTCCTTGGCGAGAAGTGATGCCCTCTCAAGACCATTTTGAAGACTTCTTCTGTTTACAACAACCTTGGTCTTGTGGTCCGACCTCATAATGTCCTTGTAGTTGAAGAATTGTCCCTCAAGAAGCTTTGAATACATTATTGTATCTCCAAGGTTGAATATCACCTGACCCTGGGAAATGCTTATTGTAAGGTCCTCTTCCTTGTCCTCAAGAATTTTGTTCAACTCGTTCAGTGACCTTCCGGGTATTATTATCTTCTCATCTATATCAGATTGGGTTGGCATTTTTCTAAGTGCAAGTCTGTACCCATCAAGGGATACAAATGAAATTTCCTTGTTGGAGATTTCCAAAAGCACTCCAGTGAGTGATGGTCTTGTCTCATCCTGGGTTGTTGCAAAAACAGTCTGTCTTATTGCAGACTTTAAGAGGTCCTTTGAAATTGTAAACTGGTTTTCCTCCATTATTATTGGTAGGTCAGGGTAGTCCTCACCTGAGTTTCCAATAATAT
>CALGAG010000019.1 GCA_937951995.1 uncultured Bacillota bacterium | reverse complement strand
GGGAATGTTCATTGCCTTCCAAGCACTGAACAACCCCAAGGGCTAAATTATTTTCTGGAACATCAATTATTTCATTCTATAGGTTTCCTTTAGAAAACTTGGAAGAAAATCAGACAGTACATTGGCGATAACTTCTGCTGCATTTTCCGCAGATGACTTCATTCCCATCCTTATCCAATCAATTGTCGGGCCTGATAATGTATGCGCCATTAAATTTACGACAAAGGTAAAGCTGAACTCATCCTCAAGAAGCTCCTTGTACTGATTGTTTTCATCAACAAAGCTCCTTAGATAGTTTTCCATGTCTTTTCTATTCCAGTTATATAAAAAGTCAGAAAGGCTGTTCTGCCCCTCATACTTAAATACATTTATATAGAACTCCTTATCCTTCTCAATTGCTTTGAAGAAGGCAACAGTATCTCTATAGATATCTCTGGGCCATTTCTGTTCAAGATTTACCATAACCTCATTCTTGAATACCCAGGATACAAGATTCTGCTTGTCCCTGAAATGATAGTAGAAACCGTGTCTGCTCAGTCCGCAGTGATCTGTTATATCCTTTACACTGACACTCTCTAGAGGGTGCTTCGATACAAGTTCCTTAACGGATTGTGCTAACGCCCTCTTGGTAACATCAGCCTTCATAAGCTCACCTACCTTAAACTTTTAAAGTTCCATTTTCAAAATTCAGAGTTAAAAAATTGAGTATTATCTTCTAATTTGCTGTGATTACAGTACTCCTCACTCTTACTATTAATATTTTTGCCTTCCATTCCATTGCTTTTAGGGTTCTAACTGCAAGTAGCAAGGTATAACTATATTGTAATATATCCCATGAAATATTGTAAGCACGATATGCAATTAATACGAAATCGATAATAATCATTAATACTTGAATTATTCTATTACAAAAAGCAAGCAGACCCATTTTTAGCCTGCCTGCCTATTGAAAATTATTTATCTGTTTTACAGCTCAATCCTTTTGAAATCCTCAACCTGTTCCCTGATTGCAACCTCGGTAGGTAGTCTTTCAATGCTTGATGCGCCGAAGAAACCGCATACTCCCTTAGTCCTTTCCAGGACATACTTGGCATCCTCAGGCATTGCAATTGGTCCTCCATGGCAAATAACCATTATGTCAGGATTTACCTCCTTGGCAGCATCACAGATCTCCTGGACCCTTACGACTGACTCATCCAAGGTCAAGGCAGTCTGAGCACCGATTGATCCCTTTGTTGTAAGACCCATGTGTGCAACTACAACATCTGCTCCTGCCTCTGCCATCTTTCTGGCCTGGTCTGTATCAAATACATAGGGGGTGGTTACAAGGCCAAGCTCATGAGCCTTTCTTATCATCTCAACCTCAAGGTCATAGCCCATGCCAGTCTCCTCAAGATTCTGTCTGAAGACACCATCAATCAAGCCAACTGTTGGGAAATTCTGCACTCCTGCAAAGCCCTGAGCCTTCAACTGCTCAAGGAATTTGTCCATGACCCTGAAGGGGTCCGTTCCACAGACACCAGCAAGGACCGGTGTGTCCTTTACAATTGGCAAAACCTCACTACCCATGTCAACAACAATCTGGTTTGCGTCCCCATATGGAAGCAGTCCTGCCAAGGATCCACGACCTGCCATTCTGTACCTTCCGGAGTTGTAGATGATAATAAGGTCAACTCCACCCTTTTCAGCGCTCTTTGCAGATATTCCAGTTCCAGCCCCTGCACCTATTACTGCCTTTCCGCTTTCTACCTGTCCCCTAAGCCTCTTAAGTACCTCTTGTCTATCCATCACTCATCACCCCTCTATTAGTTCCACCAACTTCCTGGCTGCTGCCAGGGCAAACTCTTCGTCATTGATATTGTTGTCCATTTCTATAAGCTCCACCTTTTTCCTGTCAATATTCTCTCTAAGTACATCAAAGAGCATCTGATCCTCTTCAGGTCCATAAAATGGCTGACCTTCTGCATCTATCATTGAAACTCCTCCAAGTGGAAGCATCAGGGCAGTTGGACCCTCGGTCATATTAAGCTTTTCAGCAATTATCTCACCAAGCTTCCTGTTCTCCTCAACTGTTGTTCTCATCAAGGTAACAGTCGGATTGTGCTTGTAGAGATTCCTGTCCTTAAACTCCCTGGGAACAGTATCAATAGGTCCGTAGTTGACCATATCAAGTGCACCCACTGAAACCACCTGGGGTACCTTGGCCTTGCCAGCAGCCTCAAGTCTGTTTGGTCCTGCGGCTAGCACACCACCTACAAGCTCATCGCACCATTCGGTTGTAGTAAGGTCAAGGACTCCGACAAAGTATCCTTCCTCGATCAACCTTTCCATGGTCTTTCCACCGGTTCCTGTAGCATGAAATACAAGTACCTCATAGCCCTTCTCCTCCAGATACTCCCTTGCCATGTTGACACATGGAGTTGTGACGCCAAACATTGTAGCCGCAATTAGTGGCTTCTTGGCCAAGGACTTCTCCTCATGCTCCAAATTGACCATGCCTGCAAGAGCCAAGGCAGCATTTGTGAATATCCTTGTGGATATGGAATTAAGACCTGATACATCAACAATTGAAGGCACCATCATGATGTCACTGGTACCAACATACTGGGATACGTTTCCAGAAGCCACTGTTGAGACCATTACCTTTGGAACCCCAATAGGAAGGGCCCTCATTCCTGGAGTTACAAGGGATGTTCCCCCGGTTCCACCTAGGGATATTATCCCGTCAAACTTCCCTTCTGAGTACAGTCTTGGGATTGCCTTCTCCATTGCTCTTGCCATTACCTCTGTACCCAGTGCCCTATCCTTCTTGCCTGCAATCTCCACAAGGTCCTCACCAATGTCAGCAGCAATATCAATGCTCTTGATATCTGTGTGAACCTCTGGCCTGAATACACCGCAGTTGATTGTCAGGGTGTTAAGACCTACACCCTCAAGAACCTCCTTCACAAAGGCAAGCTCCTTTGCCTTGCTGTCAAATGTACCTGCAACAGCAACTGTTTTCATATGCACCACTCTCCTTATCACATTATTACGCTAACCTAAAAAATGCTCATCATTACTCATATACCAATAAATGTGTAAAACAAAACCACTTATCTGCAATATTTAATCAGCTAAGTGGTTTTTTGTGGATATTGATTTTTATAATAAACAGTAAACCCTAGACAGTCTATCCTATCTAGGGTGTGTTAAAGGGGTACTATTCCTTTTGATGGTAACTACTTTTTATTCTGCATGTCCTGCATACTTTTGAAGTTTCTTGGCATTTTCTTCATCTACACTTATTGCGCTTTCCCAACCTTTATCAAGTGCCAGCTTCATGAATTCATCCGCCACTGCTCCTTCAAGAGCAATTTCTTTCATTCCTTCGCCCTTTAGGAACTCATTTTCTTCTTTAATTTTACCTGCATAGTATGCTCTTGCTTCTTCTTCAAGCTCTTCTCCAGCTTCAAGGATTGCTGCTCTTTGACCTTCGCTTAGCTTGTTCCAAGCCTTATCGCTCATCATTACTGCTACGTCAACTGTATAGAATTGAGGTTGAATGATGTACTCGGAAACCTCCTGCCATCCAAAGTCAGTTACACCTACACTTGGCCATCCATATCCTTGAATAACATTTCTTTCAAGAGCCTGATATGCTTCACCTGGATCCATGTTTACCACACCAGCCCCCAAAGCTTCAACAAATGGCTGATATGCTGGGGTTGCTCTTATGGTCATACCATTGAAGTCATTCAAACTTGTTATTTCCTTCTTGGTGTAAAGGTTGTATGTCAGTCCGTCGGTAGAAGCTGAAATATAGTGACTGTTTAATCTATCATTATACAGTTGGTTCACAAAATCAAAGCCGCCGGTTTCTCTCATTGTAGCTGCATCAGTTAGCTTCATTGCTTCCAGAACAGGAATGTTTGATACGTTGTATGTGTGTGAAGTCCAGGCTATGTCAACAATCCCATTCTTAAGAGCTTCAACAAGCTGGTATGTAGGTATTGATTCAGGACCTCCGCCCCATTCGATTTTCACTGTACCGTTTGTCTTCTCATCCACTTTCTGGACAAAATCATCCATGTTCCACAACAGGCTGTTTCCTTCAGCCCAGGCTGAGTTTACTTTCAAAACAACCGCCTGCTCTTCACCCGATCCTGCAGAACCTACATCTGCCTTTTCTGAAGCCCCTCCACATGCGATTAAGCTCATACTTACAACAATCACCAACATTAACATCATAATTTTCCTGATATTCATTGTCCTGCCTCCTTTTCATATTTTGGTTTGAAATCCAGACAATCTAAGTTACTACTTGACTACAGGCTTGGCAACCAGGTTACCAAAGCAGGTATCAATGCTATGATAAACAATGCAAGTACATCCATAGCAAGGAAAGGAACTGCTCCCTTGTATATATCAGTCATTTTAACCTCTGGAGGAGATACACCCTTCATTGTGAATAGGGCAAGTCCAACCGGTGGCGTAAGCTGACCAATTTGCAAACAAATCAGATACATAACCGCAAACCAAATTGCATTTATTTCCAGATTTATAATTACTGGCATCATAATCGGTAGGGTAATCATCATTATAGCTGTCTGTTCCATGAAGAAACCCAAAACTACGATTATTGTCAGCATCAGTCCAAGTATCAGGATCGGTGATGTTGAAAGATCCATTATCGCAATTACCGCTTCTCTACTTGCACCTGTCATAGCTAGAATTTGGCTAAAACCAGCAGATCCTGCAATAATAATCAGTACCATTGATGTAACCTTAAGTGAATCCACCAGTGTATCAACAATTAACTTGATAGATAATTTGCCATAGAAGGCTGTCAGTACGTATGAGCCCAATGCGCCAATTGCAGCTGCTTCTGTTGGAGTTCCAACACCAGTGAAAATGATCCCCATAACAGCTAGGAATATGAATCCCAATGGAAGAAGATCTCTAGCTGCAGTTACCAGCATTTCCTTCAAAGGAGTCTTTTCCACTTCATAGGAAGGTGCATAATGTGGTTTTATTATGCAAACTACCATAACATAAATTATATACATAAGCATAAGTAGGACCCCTGGTAGGATTGCACCAATTAGGATTTTACCTACTGATATTCCTGATATTGATCCAAGCAATACCGCCAAAGCACTTGGTGGGATTACCATGGCCAAAGCGCCCGAAGCCATAATCGAGCCTGCAATCAGGGACTTATTGTAGCCTCTTTTCATCATGTCAGGAAGCATCAGAGATCCGAACATGGCTGTATTTGCTACAACTGAACCTGATAGTGCTGCAAAAACTCCTCCTGCCAGCAAGGTTATAATACTAAGTCTACCAGGTACTTTCTTGACGAATTTTGATAAGGAGTCCAAGGTTCTGGAAACCAAACCTGACTGATAGAATACCTCCCCCATAATCATGAAGAAAGGAATCGGCGTCAGGGAAAACTTCGCAACCTGGTCATACATTCCTTGTATTGATGAGTTGATTGTGGAAGCCAGATATACTGGTTGGAAAGGCATCAGCAGGAAGAGTTGGTATCAGGCACTTAATCAAAAGAGTGTAGGTCGAAGACTGGCTGCTGATCTTGGAAAAGACTACAGTGAACTAAACGCAATAATTATACATATGGGTGGGAGAATGTCCATAGCTGCTCATAAAAAGGGCATGGTTGAGGATGTAAACAATGGACTTGATGGTGATGGTCCAATGGCACCTGAAAGAGCTGGCACCCTACCAATTGGAGAAGTGTTAAAGGCAGCCTATTCAGGTGAATACAAGTATGAGGAACTCTATAGGATGGTAAACGGAAAAGGAGGGCTCTTTGCTCACCTGGGAACAAAAGATGCTAGGGAAGTTGAGAAGATGATTGAGGATGGAGATACTTACGCTAAGGAAGTTTACGACTCCATGATATATCAGATTGCAAAAAGCATTGGATCGGCAGCTGTAACACTTAAAGGTAAGGTTGATGCAATTGCATTTACTGGTGGCCTTGCATACTCAAAATATATTGTCGATGGACTTACTGCGTGGTGTGGATTCATTGCCCCAGTTCACCTATATCCTGGTGAGGATGAGCTTGCATCATTGGTTGATGGTACAATGAATGCCATCGAAGGACACTGGGAAATTCAGGAATACAATTAGAAACTAAAATCAATGAACTAACGGAAGGAGAGCACTATGATTAAATCACTTGATGATATACTGGATAAGGTTAAAGACCTGCCAAAAAATACTATTGCTGTAGCACAGGCTGCAGACCATGATATTCTAAGCGTAGCTGAGACTGCAATCAGTAAAGGTATCTCCAACTTCATATTTGTTGGAAATCCAGAGACAATAAAAGAATACATCGCTGAAGGAAATTATAATCTTAAAGATGTCACAATCGTTGAAGCCTATGATGATAAAAGTTGTGCAGATAAAGCTGTAGAGTTGGTGACAACTGGAAAAGCTCAAATGCCAATGAAGGGTCTAATCTCAACAGCAACCTTCTTACGAGCGGTATTGGATAAAGAAAAGGGTTTAAGAACAGGTTCAATCATTACACAAATTACAATTACCGACAAAATCGATGGATCAGGTCTAAACTTTATTACTGACTGTGCCATGAACATTAACCCAACCTTGGAAGACAAGATTAGTATAGTCAACAATGCAGTATACCTGGCTAGAAAATTTGGATATGACTGCCCAAAGGTTGCAATGATAACAGCTTTGGAAACAGTGAACCCAAATATGCAGGAAACTCTTGATGCAGCCGTACTGAGTAAAATGAATGACAGGGGTCAAATTAAGAACTGCATCATCGACGGACCATTTGCCTTGGATAATGCAATTTCAAAAGCCTCAGCAGATCACAAGGGTGTATCTGGACCAGTTGCAGGAGTGGCTGACATACTGGCAGTTTCAGATATCCGGATGGGCAATGTGCTGCACAAGGCCATAACCTATTTTGCACAAAAAAGAATAGGCTCTGTTATTATTGGTACCAAAAGCCCAATTGTTATGACCTCAAGGTCAGATTCAGTTGATGACAAACTAGTTTCTATTGCTGCTTCAAGCTATCTGAGCAGTCAAATTTAAAGGATTTCCACACAATAAAATGTGCTGATAATATAACTTCCCATCATAAAATATCCCTTTGTTCTGTAATATTACAATGCAGAACAAAGGGATATTTTTTATTATCAGCCAAATGGTTTAATATTCTAATCATTACACCTTACCAGCTACTTCAACCCTATTTCGGCCTTCCTTCTTTGCTTTGTACAATGCCTTGTCAGCAGAATCAATCAGGTCATCCGGAAGCATTTCGGGTTTTGGTATTGATGAAGCAACCCCTAAACTTATTGTTATTACTGAATCCACCTTCTCATTCACTATCCCAAGGTCCTCAGTGCGTTTTCTGATTCGCTCAGCAATGATCTTTGCCCCCGTCTCATCGGTATTCATAAGAAGAACTACAAACTCCTCTCCACCATACCTAGCAACCATATCTCCTGGACGGTTTACGGAGTTCTTAAGTACCTTTGCCACACTCTTAAGGGTGTCATCCCCAGCCAGGTGGCCATAGGTGTCATTGTAGGCCTTGAAATTATCAATATCCATCATTATAATTGACAAGGACTTCTCTTCTCTTAAACTGAGCTTCCACACCTTATCATATGCATCGTCAAAGCTTCTCCTGTTTGCAATGGATGTTAATCCATCAACCATGGATATTCGCTTAAGCTCAATATTAGCCTCCCTTAAGAGCTCATTTGTCACATGGAGTTGGGCTGTCCCTTCCCTTACATCAGCCTCCAGCTTTTTACTCAGTTTCTTGTACTTATTTATGGTGTAGGTTGAAATCAATACTACGAAAACAAGTAATGCTAGCACAGAATGCGTAAAAATTCTCCTGTACCTATCCTCAGTGAGGTATACAATCCTGGAACCTTTCCACGTGTTAAGTATCCTTTCTATTGTGCCATCATCGTGCATTTTTGTCAGAGATGAGTTGATTTCAACTAAAAGCTCTTCATTTCCCTTTCTTACAGCCATTCTGGAAAACTGGGTCTCAATTGGTTCCTCCACTATTCTTACTCCATCAACCTTGCTCTGGGCCAGCTCGTATTCACCTATCCACCTATCCACTATTATGGCATCTAGCTCACCGCTTGAAAGATCCTGAAACGCCATTTCCCAGTCATAGATCAACTCAATGGAAATTCCTTCCCTATCCTCAATCAACTTCATTGGATATCCACCAGGCTCGACTCCAACCGTCCTCCCCACCAGGTCCTCAACACTCCTTATTCCAGCATTTCCAACTCCTGTAAATATAGAAAACTCAGATTCAAGCATGCCTATTGAAAAATCATAAAGCTCTTTCCTCTCAGGATCTGGATTTATATGGATAAGTACATCTGCTTCCCCATGTAAGACCACCTCTTGAGCACTGTCCCAATTAATGGCCCTTATTTCGATATCATGCCCAATCCTTTCTCCTAGGGCTTCAACAATATCAACAGCCACACCCTTTGCCCTTCCATGGTCGTTGTAGACAATTGGAGCGAGATTTTCGTTGCCAAGAAAAACAATTGGATCACTTCCAGCACTGGCGCCAGAAGCCTCACTGTAGTCCATAAAAGAAAACAGCACAAGTGCTGCCACTAGTATTGTAATTGCAATTAGTGCTGCCCTGTTGATTATCCAAATAAGCAACCTCATAATTTCTCACCCAACTTATTTTCTCTGATGCTATTACTGAGATTATAACATATTAATAAGTATTTCAAACATTTTCTGGTGAAATTGTATTTATTTTCCAATCTCTGGATGAACAACCCCTAGCAGCACTAAACTCTAAAATTGACAAACTAATGCATTATTCCAGGTGAGTGGAATATCTAGACCGCCTTAGTTAGCAATGATTGAAATTAAGACTCAAAAAACCTATGAAGAGGCATTGTATAAACTGAAGAATAAGCTAAAGGAAAGATGCTTCGGGGTTTTGTGGGGGCTGGATTTCCAGGATAACATAAAGGCCTTGAAGTGTCTAATCCAAAACTAGTAACCTACAGCTTGTCCTCTCTCATAAACACAGCATTAGTTCCATTTACCCTCCAAAATTCATCTGCTGCCCTTTCACCTATACCTTCTGTGTAGCCACTTACCTGGTTGAGGATCTCACTTTCATCTATGGCCAAAATCTTACCCTCTGAGTATATTATTCGTCCATCGACAACAGAAAGTGCAACCTCATCTCCTCTGGCGCTATATACAAGATTGGGAACAATGTTTCTCATTGGCTTTGTATATAAAGGCAGCATTGTTGGCTTTTTAAGGTCAATTGCTATAAAATCCGCCCTTTTCCCCTTTTCAAGGGACCCGATCGAGTCTCCAAGACCAATAGCCTTGGCACCTTCAATTGTCGCCATCCTCAATGCCTTCCAGGCAGGCATAACCTCAGGGTCAGTATATTTTATCTTGTTAAACAGTGTAACAAGCTTCATTTCGTTTATAATATTATGGTTGTTGTTTCCTGGTGCCTGGTCAGATCCCAAGGCAACATACCCACCATTATCCTGGAATACCTTTGATGGAGGAACTATGCCATCGATGATACCAATGGAACCTGGGCACACGATCATGGATGCTCCACTTCGTGCAACCAAAGCTGCCTCATTATCATCTGCATCAGTGAGGTGAACAGCAATCAGGGTTTCATCCAAATATCCAATCTCCCTTAGCCATTCAACAGGCCTTTTACCATATCTTTTTTCAACCTGATAGGTTTCCCTGTCTCCCTGTTGGGTATGCATATGTATCTTAGTATTCCTCTCCTTGGCAATTACCTGGACCTTCAGGAGAAGATCCTGGCTAAGAAAATCTGCACCCTGTGGCCCAAAAAGGATCTTGATTCTTCCATCCGACCTGTTGTGCCACCTTTCGTAAAGCTGGATGTTCTTTTCAAGACTCTTCTCTCCAAGAGCCCTGTCAAACTCGTAAAGCTCTCCGGGATCATAGACCCTTCTCTTAGCCTCACGAACTGTCTGGGTGATATTTCCCCTTGCCCCAACCTTGTCTATGAACTCACATGTGGAATCCATACCGTCCTCAAAATCTCCAAGTGTTGTGGTCCCAGCCCTAATGGCCTCAATAATTGCCAATTTACTGCCTGCAGACTTTTCCCTGGCGGTTGCAGCATTGTCAAAGGGCTGGAGACCATACATCATCCAGTTGTTGGTATCCTGGGCAAGACCCCTCATTATACACAGGCCGGTATGCATATGGGCATCGATAAACCCTGGAAATACCGCATGGTCCTCTAAATTAAGAACCTGGTCAGATTCATACTCCCTCTTCACCTCACCTGTCGGAGCAATTTCCAGTATCACACCCCTATCAACCACCATGGATCTTTCCGCTTGGTAGCCCACACCCTCTCCTGTCATGGTGAACATATGCTTAGCATGGACCAACATATCAACATGTTTCATATGAACTCAAGCCTCCCTTTTGAATTTATCTAATTTTTCAAATCTAGTCTCTAGCATGTTCATCTATTTTTAGCATATGAAATTCCTTATCTTAATCAATAGAACTCAATCACCACATCATTGTACCCATTTGTTGCTAAAAACGATGTCAAGAGGGAGTGTATCCTTATGTCAGCCTCATCCAAAAATCCCTGTCTGACTTTTTCTTCTTCCAGAAGCTTTTTCTCTGCATTGATCTCATCAAAGATTATTTGTGTAGGATAATCCGAAAATATATTGCCCTTAACGTCTTCCACAATTGCCGAATCAGTATCCACAACATTATCAAGGATTTTTGATTTTGGAACCCTGATAAACATCTTTTCTGTCTCCTCATTGTAAGAGATTTGAAGTTTTGATAGGTCAGTTCCTACTTTCAGGTATCCCGAATACTCAATCAATCTTATGGCTTCCCCGTAATTGATATCAGTGACACCTAAAGATAGTGTCCTTTCCGTACGACTAATAATGACGTTGCTATAATCATACCTAAGAGTTGTCCATTCAGATAGTTCAACCAATCTATCCTGTATAAGTGCTGCTTCCGACGTTATATTTGTCTTGGTTTGAAATAGTGTATCATTGCTCATTAAAAGTGCTCCAACAATTACAAGTGCAAGTATCAAAACTACTATAATCATTGTCCTAAATACTATTTTCATTGTTCATTTCACCTCACTAATATTCCTCCAATTCGGTGTCTATGTTTATCTTTTCAAGTTTATGATTTACCCTCGTGAAAAGTGGAATTCCTTCACCTAGAAATGAATATCCTTACTCCAATGTCATACTAAATTTACTTTAAATAGCTCATATCCAAGCTGCAGATTGCCCCTTACTGACAATCTATAAATCAAATATCTCCTCTGCTTCCCTAATATCTATTTGCCTATCGCTTTTGTTCCCAGCATTCTTTAGCATATTATCCAACTTGCTTTCCATTGATTTTCTGACAAGCTCTTTACCATCAATATCCCTCAAGGTAAAGAAAAGCATTGGGTCATGATCAAGTCTTGCACCCACTCCATACAAAACAGCTGCAACATGCTTACACATTACAGCCCAGTCGGGACAGCTGCATCCAAACCGGATTTCACTAGGGGAAGGGAATAATCCATATTTCCTTTCCTTAAACAGAACCTCCAACTCCTCTGGAAACTTGCCTTCTATCAACTGTTCAAGATTCTCGATTCTATTGTTGCAGATTTCTGTGACCTGCTTCCACTTGTCATCACTAAGGGTATCAATCTCTATTCTTACAGAATATTGCTTTGAGCCACTTCCCTGAACAAGTGCCACCACCACCCCTTCACCTATCTTAAGGTCAAGAACAGCGTTATTCTTCACATAGCTTCTCCCTCTGGCAATCCTGTTGCTGTAATCAGCGTAGCTTTCAAGATTCTGGTTCCAGGCCTTACCCCACCAAGTCTTTACCAAGGCCCTTCCTTCTATGATTACAGGTTCAATGTCAGGATTCTTTTTTCTCAGTTTCTCCAGAGCCTTGGTTGCCTTGGCTTTTTTCTCGGCTGCAGAAGCCTGTTTGGGGTATCCATACCTTCCCATCAATCTTCACCTCCCAGTAGAAACAGCTTCATCAGCTGCTCATTGTCATACTCAGTAATCCACTGCTCTCCAGTTGAGCTCAATATGTCCCCCGCAAGTTTTTGCTTCTCAGCAATCATGGCGTCTATCTTCTCCTCTATGGTCCCTTTGCTTATAAATTTATGGACCATAACATTCTTACTCTGTCCAATTCGGAATGCCCTGTCCGTAGCCTGGTTCTCAACGGCTGGATTCCACCATCTGTCAAAATGCACAACGTGATTGGCTGCAGTAAGGTTAAGCCCAACACCCCCAGCCTTGAGAGAAAGTACCATAAATGGAACATAGTGGTCCCCATTGAACCTTTCAACCATTTCATTGCGTTTTTTCACTGGTGTACCACCATGGAGCACCAGGCCTTCCTTTTGAAAAATCTCCTCCAGGAAATCTGAAATGGGGCCGGTCATTTCCCTGAACTGAGTGAAAACAAGCACCCTCTCTCTTTTTTCATGTATTGTCTCACAAATCTCCCTTAAAAGCTGAAATTTTCCGCTATTCTCAGGTTTGAACTCCTCCCTGCCCATGTACTGGTCAGGATGGTTGCATATCTGTTTGAATCTCATTATGCTCGATAGTATTAGTCCCTTTCTCTCAATTCCTTCGGCGCTATCCAGACCAATGGCAATCTTGTCTACCAATTGCCTATACAAAGCAATCTGCTTCTTTGATAGTATTGAATACTCATTTATCTCAATCTTCTCAGGAAGGTCGGATATTATGCTCTTGTCCGTCTTCAATCTTCTAAGGATAAAAGGTTGGATCATCTTCCTCAGCTTCTCATAGCCTCCTCCATCCTCATAAAGCTGCTTTGTGAATCCTGAAAACTCCTTGGCAGTGCCTAATAGTCCCTGGTTTAGAAAGTCAAACAGTGACCACAGGTCTCCCAATCTGTTCTCTATTGGTGTCCCAGTCAATGCTATCCTCACTCTAGAGTTTATTTCCTTGACTGACCTGGTTTGTTTGGTTCTGGGATTTTTTATTGCCTGGGCCTCATCAAGTATCAGGTAGTCCCAGATTCCTTCCCTGATTTCATCCAATCTTGAAACCATCCCATATGTTGTTATATACAGGAAAGTAGAATCCTCCTCATCCAATCCCTCGAACCCATTTCCTGCGCTCTTATGTAGTACCTTATACTCCATTTCCGGGGCAAATTTCTCCACTTCCATCTGCCAGTTACCTATCAGGGATGCAGGTATAACAAGAAGTGCCCTGCCTCCATGGTCCACTCTTGAATGTTCAAGAAAAGCTATGACTTGAACGGTCTTTCCAAGTCCCATATCATCAGCAAGACATGCACCAAATCCAAATTGTGACATCTTGTTTAGCCATTGGAAACCTATTTCCTGATATTCCCTCAGGTCCCCTTTAAATGAGTCCGACCCTTCCACCAAGTTGTATGCTTTTGGTTTGACCAAGGTTTCCCTAAGCATCCTGAGCCATTGACCATTGCTTACACTTATCTCAACATCTTCACTTGGCATGTCCATTACCTTGTCAATGTTAAGCTCCATACGCATGGCATCTCCAAGGGAGATAACACTATCACCGGAAATGTCCTTAAGCCTTTCAAAGGCTTCCAACACAGCTTTTAGCTTTTCCTTGTTTATTTCCACCCATTTCCCCTTGTATTGGACCAACCCTTCTGCCATGGCAAGAAACTCACGAAGCTCTTTTTCTGTCAAATCCTCCTCTCCCACCTTCAAGGATGGGGAAAAGTCCATTATTGCATCCAATCCAACCCTGGATGGTTCCTTTTCACCTATTGAAACTGAAAGCTGGAATGAATTCCTCTTCTTCCTCCACCAATCTGGAACCCTGCACATTATCCCAGCACCTTCATAGATATGGATTTCCTTAAGGAAGGTGTAGGCCTCATCGGCTGTAAACTTCAACGGGGAGAACAGTTCTCCGCTTTCCATCAGGTCCGATATCAATTGACTACTGTCTGCAGCCTTGATAACGGTGGACATAAGTGAAAGCAGCAGCTTCTCGTCTCCTTTGTACTCAGAAAGGGCATTTTTCAGAGGTGTGTGCAGTGCCTTTCTGCTCTTCTCAGCCTTAGTCGAGTATGTTGCCATAAAAGCAAAGGGATAGTCACTGTCCTTGTTTTCAACCAGATGAAAGAATACCCTCCCTGCAACATTCATGTTTGAATTCAGTTCCGAAAAATATCTTGCAACAGTCCCCTCATATGCTCTAATCTCATTGCTAAAAACTGTCAACAGGTTATTGAAAATATGGATAATCCAATAGTGGTCCACATGTTCCCCTCCAACTACAAAGGGTACCTTCTCAATCAAGGAATCAATCTCCTCTGGACTCAAGGTTATTTCATCTATCACCAGTTCTCTGCCATACTCAATCCCGGGATATCTTAAGAGTTTCTGAATGACCATATCGGAAATTTTATAAAGGTATTCAATTGATGGAGTAAACCAGCTCCTTTTCTCAGAAAATCCCAAATGATACAGGGCTTGATACTTATCCTTATCAAACCTAATAATCCATTCCTTCAGCAGGTCCTCACACTCCTTGCCCGAAGACACTATCTCTTCTGGTGTTTCCTCTATAACAAAACCTCCAGGTACGAAGTATGCATTCAACGCCATATGCATTTTTGTATTTTTGATTGCCATTGCCTTTTCCTCCAAGTCGTTTGAGTCTATCTATGACTCTAATTTAAACACTGGAAACAGATATGTCTAGTAATTGTTCCTAAAAGAATTACATACTGTATGTGATCCCCGAAAAACCTGCCCTCACAATTAGAATGGTAAATCGTCGTCATCACAGCAAGCTCCTGTTTTCCTTTCAACATTTTCCGTTTCAATAATCTTCTCCTCGGCAGTCTCATCTGCAGGTAATCCGAAAGGCATGCCTCCCTCTGTATAACCGGCAATGAAATCCAGCCCATATACCCCCTTAAGATAATCTTCGTATTGCTCTTCTGTCCATATCTCAACTTCCTTGTCCTTATTTTTCTTCTTTTGCTTCTTTCTTCCACCCAAATTCCTTCAACTCCTTGTTTTCATTGAAGCAAGTAGCGCATGCACCAAAGCCACAGGAATCATGATGCTTCCAATTACCATTACTCCAAGCTCATAGCCAAGATTGCTTCTTTCATCAGGCTGTCCTTTAAATCTATTGAAAAACGATCCCCAGGGAATTCCAAGTGCATTTCCCATCATTATTGCCCTTATTGCTCCAAGGATTCCCTTGGCCTTAACAATTCCATAGTTCTCAACAACCCTGTCCCAAGACTCCCTGGAAGGGTAGCCTCTGGAATCTGCATAATGCTGTGCAAACATTACAGCCTGCAGGTCTTCCTCAGGAACATCCTCCATCACACCGGAGAGCATGTTGTGAATCTCCTCGTTGTTCATCCCAGCCTCAAGGGCCATCTTGGTGTGTGCATAGGAACACAAGGGGCACCCGTTGACCTCGGTTACAGCAAGCATGATCCTCTCTATAAATTCACTGGTCATCTCACCCTTACGCTTTGCTTTTGTCATATGTGGGGCTGAACCAATTCCCTTGTACAGTATCGTGTAAATTTCTCCCAATGAGTATAATTTTCTTCCAAATTCCATTTTATCCCTTCATTTCTGTTTTGTTTTTTTTGAGTATTGATGATTGTTGATCGGGAATTATTAAATAGTATCCTTCTACTTAAGGAGCTTCTTTAAAGATTTGAAAATATCAAACGACGTCCTGTTGTATACCTTGTTGTAAACATACTTCTTTGGATTCCTGGCCCATCCGTATCCTCGTGGCATTTTCAGGCCAGCTCTGTGGATAATCTGTCTTTTTATACTTGTCCTGGATCTTATTCTTTTGTTCAAGCTAGGCTTTCTAAATCCTATTTTCAACTTTACAACCTCCTATCTCCTCTTCCTAAGGCAGCCTTGTATTGGACATTATGGCTTCAAGTAGTTGCTTACCCTTGATCCTTATGCCATCAACTGTACTCTCCAGGTCCAACCCATTGAATATATGTGGCAGGTCCATATCCACTCCAAGCAGATCCTCAAGGCCAAGATTTAATATCCCTGTATTGGAGCTGTAATCATCCGGATTGATATTGTCAAACTCGTCGACTACTTCACTCCCCCAGACGGTGTAGGTGTACTTATAATGGCTTGGTATCTGTGTATTCACATTTGGATAGGTAATTATGGCCTCAAAATTGGTGGCTCCACCAGCTTCCCTTATGGTCTTCTCCATATAGGCTTGATCACCATGTCTGTTAAGTGTACTATTCTGAGGAGTTATGTTGTATGCATTTGATACTCCCCCAAGTGAATCTGCAATTACATGGCCTTCGTCAAGCTCAGGATGCTCTGTACCCGGCACCTTTGCCTCATCATGGAAGTATCTTCCTGAATGGAGCACATCCTCCGTGCTCTCATCCTGGAGCACAATCTCATCTGCAACAACCCTTACCAGCTGACCATACTCATTTGTATATGCCCAGTATTCCCTATCACCATATCCAATGTCAACTACCACATTTGGAAGCCTGTGCCCTGATAGGTCTCCACCGTCGACCTCTATGTAGATGTTGTCACCAAATGGATCTTCCTTAAGATTGGTCTCACTTCTTATGAGAACTGTCCTTGTGGAATTATCCCAATCCACATCCGCCCCTGTTGACTCAGCCACAAATCTTACAGGAACCATGCTTCTATCATCAATTATTTTTGGAGGCACATCAAGATTTACAGGCTCTCCATTTACATAGGCAACACTTTGTCCTATGACAAGTGAAAGCTCAGTTCCCTCTCCAATCCCAGTCACAGTCCTTGTCACATCATCCCATTTAACTTCAAGTCCCAATGACTCGAAGATTGTCCTTGCCGGCAGGATTGTCCTCCCATCGATTATGGTAGGAGCAACATCAAAATCTAGCTTTCTCCCGTCGACCTCAACGGCTATATCCTCCGCAAATACTCCATTTCCAAGGATTAGAACAACCACCAGCAACAAAACTAAAATTTTCTTCATAACACAATCCCTCTGATTTCTTTGTTTTCTGTCATCCTACAGGAACAAGATATTAATCCGCTCCCTTTGCCTAAGCCCTCCAAGGAGCATTGGTCATAAACCTTAGCTATAATCAGTATATCATCTTCCATATTCTCAAACAATAAATCCCAAATCACGCAATAAAAAATACACCTCCAAACATTAGATTTTAGTCTAACATTTGGGGTGTACCTCGATCTTTCTTGGTATTTGTCATCTCAATGCTGTCTTTGCATGTTCTGTCCCTGATCTAAGTTGTCCATTCTCCATTTGCGATACCAATAAGGTAAAAGTCTCCGTTGTACTCCTCAAATATCAGATAGAGACTTCTCCAGTCCATTCCGCTGTATTGTTGGGTCCCTTCCACATGAAGCTCCACAAATACTGCATTTGGGTAGAAGGAAGGAATGTTGTTTATTAGATTTCCCCTGGCTATGACATTGTTGTATACGGTCTCATCAGGAGACGTAAAGTCCCTGGCATTTACATACCTGTCAAAGTAGTCTTGAGGGGTCTCGTCAATGTCAAAACCTGACCCATCCTGAATACCCCAGAAATATACACTGTTATCGGCAAGCAGACTTGGGATTTGAGCAGCAGTGAAGACTTGATGGCTGTTCTCTATATAGTAATATGGAGAAAACCTTATGCCATCAACTGGATGAGCATAGCCTGCAAGAGCAGCCATATCTTCATCCTTAAGAATTTGGGCTATGTCTAGAGCATCAGAGGTTAGAGCCGCCTCCTGGGTGAACAGCGGATTTATTGCCTTGCCCATGACCACTGAAAATTCAGCTCTGGTCATTGAATTGTTTGGCCTGAAGGTACCGTCTGGGTAACCAGAGATTACATAGCTGTCTAAAAGAGCCATAACATTTGAAAATGACCAGTGATTTTGTGCTAAGTCGCTAAATGGACTATTTGAAGTGCTTTGGGTCATATTGTAAGCTGCAGCGATAACTGCAGAAACCTCAGCTCTTGTCATAGGGTTGTCTGGTCTGAAGCTACCATCCGGATAGCCGTTCATTATCCCTTGGGATACTACAGCACCAATATGACCATTTGCCCAATGTGAAGCCGACACATCCGGAAAGCTTGCGGGCTCAGGATTAAGGTTTAATTCGCTTGAAAGTATTGAACTGACCTGTGCTCTTGTTAATGTCTCATTTGGTTTGAAAGTGCCATCTGGAAAACCACTGATTAAGCCCTGAGATGCCAGATAATCAATGTAGGTCTGTCCCCAGTGGTTATCTACATCGGAAAAATTTGTACTTGCAAATGAGACAGAAACTGTAAATAGTAATGCAAAGACTACAATTAAAGATGTTCTCATTAGATTTCTCATTCATTCACCTCCATGAATACTTTAGTTATGTAATACCCTAAAAAACGTGACAGAACCATATCAATGTGTAAACAAACACAGAAATCCCTGGAATCAAAACATTCCAGGGGTGCTTTTAAGTACCATATATATTAAGTAGCCAATTCTATTGCTGATTAAATCTCCTCTATGAACAAGTTAATTGCATATCAAGAGAATGATGTAATTACTCCAAGCCCATTCCCAATTTACTAAAAATTATATCCAAATCCCAAGGAGTTAATATTGTGTAGATATCCTCAACATTAACTGGATTCACTTTTCGGTTCAAAACAATGATTGTCGCCGTTCTGTTTTTCTTCCTTCTTATTTCCTCAAATTTATCAATGACATCATACAGTGTGTCTGAAGTAAGCATAAAACTGTAGCTGTCACTTTCCTCATCCCCAAGGATCACATCCTGTACGGTTGTATTTTTTATGGAGATGTTATCATTCTTCACACTCGAGGCCAGCCAATTTGTAATTCCATTCTCTGTAATAAGGCCAATGAACTCCCCAGACTTCACAACTGGAAATTGCGAATAATGGTATTTATCAATCTCGCTCAAGACCTCTTCCAGGCTGTCAGTGGCATCAAAAGCATCTACGCTTTTCTTAAAAACATCAATAATCTTTAGTGGATTGGTAAATTGATCCTCAATGAATCTTATCCTATTGAGCGTTGACTCTGAAGGCAGTGCCACGGGATCATTTGGATCTCCATGGGCAATTATGTTACGCAAGTCAGACATGGTTCTTAACTCCTGATAAAACTGCTTAACCAGCTTGTCCCTTTTCATGGCCTCCTCCAATAGCTTATAGAAGGGCATGTTGTATTTTGCATTTACCAGGTCCTTAAGAAAATCCTCTATTCTGTTAAATTCACTCATAAACTCATTGTAATTTGTCATCTAACTCCTCCTTGAAAATTTCATTTAAACCTTATCCACTTGGATTATCTGTAATATAGTTACCCTAAGTTGAGTATTTGGGTACACTTACTCCACTGTAACGGTAAAACAGACCCACCATCACGGCGATACGGGTCCATTGTATCGGCTACAGTCACACTGAAATCATTTGCTCAAATAAAACCTTTTAATAATCCATTTAACCGGTAAACTAATTCACCGTCATGG
>CALGAG010000018.1 GCA_937951995.1 uncultured Bacillota bacterium | reverse complement strand
ACAGCAACCTCCTCCCTCTTTCCAGTCCTATAGCTGCTTATAATCATGAGTACTGATAAGAATATCATGATTCCTGCAACTACCTTTGGAAAAATTGCACTTTGTGCCGGCAATGGCTTAGTCATAACAATAAGCACCACTGCAAATATTATCAGAATGATCCCAATTAAAACATCTGAATACTTTTTCATCATTCCACTCCTCTGCTATTGCTTGATTTTACAATTGAGTCCAGCTACTTTAGATACCTAAAAGTATTGCTAAACAATTTACAAAAAGGGCGATTCCGAAATTAGAATCAGAACCGCCCACCAATTTTTGCCTACCAGCCCAATACTTCCTTGATCTCAATTATTCCAGCTTCATCATCATTCAGGAATGCTTCATATTCTTCTCCTGCTATTGGATGAACCAGGTAACCAAGGTCTTCAATCTTCTTAACGTGCTCTGGGTTATTCAGTGCTGTTACAAAGGCCTCTGTGACCTTGTTTACGATCTCCTCATCCACTCCATCTGCAAAGGCCAAACCTCTTGCTGAGGAAGTGTATATTGCTGGGTATCCAGCTTCCTCCAAGGTTGGTACATCCGGAAGGAATTCACTTCTCTCGGGTGCAAGCACTGCAAGAGTTCTTAGCTCTCCATTCTGCTCTGCAGTTGAAACGCTTCCAACGTTATCAAAGAATACATCCACGTGTCCACCAATAACCGCTGCCAGCATTTCACTGGTTCCACCCTGATGAACAGCTACAAATTTTGTACCCACAGCATCATTTAATCTTAGCTGAGCAATATGGTCATCACCTGCAAAGCCTGTTGTGGTTCCTGTTACCTCATTCTCCTTGGCGTATTCAATAAGATCATCTATAGTCTCAAATCTGGTGTCGTCAGTTCTTACAGCTATTGCACCATAGTCAAGTACGTGATTTGCAATTACATCAAAATCATCCAGACTATTGTCCCTGTTGAATTCAGGATTTAGGTATCCAGTCATAAGATTAGGAGTATTTATGTATCCTATTGTGTAGCCATCCCTTGGGGCATTCAGAAACTCAGTCCATCCTGTCCAGCCTCCACCACCTGGCTTGTTAATTACATTAAGAGGTACTCCCAGCTCCTCTTCAACATATGGTAACAGTATACGTGCAGCTATGTCAGTATTTCCACCTGCTGAGTAGGCAACAATAACGTTGATAGGCTTCTCAGGATAGCCTTCGGATGCTGAAGCACTCTGTTCTGGTTGGGACTCTGCTCCCTCAACAACAGCCTCCTCACCACTACTACATCCTACCAAGGTCAAAGATAATACCAACATCATCATAATCATTAATGTAGAAAACCTTTTCATTCAATACTCATCCCCCTTCATTTTTGTAGCTTTAGTATATCAACTGGGTGAATTTCTGTGACTAGAATACGACCAATAGTCTGAAAATTGCTACCAATTGCATTTTTAAAGCTACGAAATGAGCAAATCTTTTATCCACCCGCTCAGGCTAAATAAAAATACCTCCAGGTATAGACCAAAATACTTTAATGGTCTCCACCTGGAAGCTTTCCTTAATTTTTTAATTATTCCTTGCCCAGACAGCACTTCTTATACTTCTTCCCGCTTCCACATGGACAAGGATCATTCCTGCCAATCTTCTTCCTGGTCTTTATATCAATCACATTGGTTGCATTAAAATCAAATGGTACTTTAGGCAATGGTCTCATGTTTGGCCTTTCAAACTTATTGAATATCTCCATGGGAGTATGACCATTGTTCTCCCAAATCCTGGTATTGTTTGAAAGCTCCATAACAAGCTTCATGACCTCATTAATCTGCTCAATGCTCTTGAAGTTGACATTGAAATGGTTGAAGTTGTCCATGACAAACTTCATATCCGAACCAATCTGGCAAGATCCCTGGATTTCTTCAACCAGCTCCTTCGCTTTATCTCTATCCTTGATGAAATTCTTGCTCACATAGTCCAGAAGAGCCTCAAATTCCTTCGTGGCTTCATAATAAAAGTCATCCGTATGCTTAAGGAGTTCTTCCTTCACAGGAATGTAGTATGGCTTACCAGCTTTTTCACCCATCAGGGAATCGAACTCATCAAACTCCATCACAGCTTCGTGGACAAAATACCCTTGGTAGGAATAGACATAAGCCTTTGTCAGTTCCTCAGGAAAATTGTTTAGAATATTATTGACCTCTTCTATACTTATCTTCTCGTCATTCTGGCTGTTGAAAATCTCTACCAGAAGCTCTGCTGGAAGGATGCCATAAAGGTTTGTCAGTGCTGAAAT
>CALGAG010000017.1 GCA_937951995.1 uncultured Bacillota bacterium | reverse complement strand
ACAATAAATCCAATTACCAGTGCCATACCAACTATCATAATAGGTTCCAGAAGACTTGTCAACTTGGTTAGGGCAACTTCCACCTCTTCGTCGTAGAAATCTGCTGTCTTAAGCAAAATCTCATCCAGGGATCCGGATTCCTCACCTATCTTTATCATGGAATCAACCATTGGCGGGAAGACTCCAACATCCTTGACAGACTTTGATAGGGGGACTCCCTTTCTGACCTGTTCGATGCTGTCCAGTAGCCTGACTTCTATCACCTTGTTATTTACTACCCTTGAGACTACCTCCATTGACTTTATCAGCGGAATACCCGAGTCCATCAGGGTGGATAGTGTCCTTGTAAACCTTGATGTTATGACCTTGGCTGTTGTACCCTTAACCACTGGAAATCTCAGCTTAAGCATATCAAAGTTTTTCCTGCCTTCATCTGTCCTAAGGTATGCCCCTGTACCAAATGAAAGAAGTGCAATCCCTCCAAAGTAGAGGTACCAGTAGTTCCTAAGGGAATCTGATATTGCCAGAAGAGCCTTTGTTGGTCCTGGCAGGGGTACGTCAGTTCCTTGGAACATCCCAACAAATGTTGGCATTACAAAGGTCAGCATAAATATTACAACCGCTATACTTACAAACATCAGGGCTGCCGGGTAGATCATGGCACTTTTTACCTTGTTTTCAATCTTGTTTTCCTTTTCAAAGTGGACTGCCATCCTTTCTAGGATCGCATCCAGGTTACCGGAGACCTCTCCTGCCTCAACCATTGAAATGAGTATTGACGGAAAGATTCTTGGATGCTTCTCCATACCCTCTGAGAGGGTCAAACCCTTCTGGACATCTTCCTGGACAGTACCTACGGCCTTTTTCAGGGTCTTGTTCTCAGTCTGAAGCTCCAGGATATCAAGACACTTTACAATTCCAAGACCTGAGTCGATCATTGTGAAGAACTGCCGGCAGAATATTGCCAGGTCCTTCTTCTTGACCTTGGAAGCGAAAAGCTCCAGCTGGGCCTCTGAACCCACATCCCTTTCCACCTTGACCGGCATGTAGTTGTTGCCCTTTATCATGGCTACAACCTCGGCCTCTGAATTTGCGTCAAATATGCCTTCAACGGCCTGGCCGCTCTTGGTCATTGCTTTGTATTTGTACTTCATTGGCCTCACCTACACAATATATTTTTTGATTTCCTCGTGGTCAATTGCCCTGTTTAAGGCAATATCCTTACGGATCAGTCCTCTGTTGTACAGGTCTACAAGGGATGAATCCATGGTTTGCATCCTGTGCTTTCCACCTGTCTGTATATTGGTGTTGATCTGGTGGATCTTTTCCTCCCTGATCAGGTTCCTGATTGCAGGTGTGGCAATCATGATCTCGTGGGCTGCAACCCTTCCCTTGCCGTCTGCCCTTGGCAGTAGCTGCTGGGATATTACCGCCTGGATAACCGAGGACAGCTGAACCCTTACCTGCTGCTGCTGGTGTGGCGGGAAGACGTCGATTATCCTGTCTATGGTCTTGGCCGCTCCCAGTGTATGGGGGGTTGAAAGTACAAGGTGACCGGTCTCAGCTGCCGTTATGGCAATTGATATTGTATCAAGGTCCCTCATCTCTCCAACAAGTATTACATCCGGGTCCTGTCTCAAGGCCCCCCTTAGGGCATTTCCAAAACTCTGTGAGTCCGAACCGATCTCCCTCTGGTTCACTATTGAGGACCTGTGCCTGTGAAGGTACTCAATTGGGTCCTCAAGGGTCAGGATGTGCTCCTTCCGCTCCCTGTTTATCTGGTCAATCATTGTTGCAAGTGTTGTTGACTTACCACTTCCCGTTGGTCCTGTTACAAGAATCAGTCCCCTTGGTAGTCTGGCCAGGTCTGAAAGCACTGCCGGAAGTCCAAGTTGCTGCATGGTGGGTATCTCAAGAGGGATTATCCTCAAGGCCATTCCCAGGCTTCCCCTTTGGGTATATGCATTTACCCTGTACCGTCCCTTTCCTGGGCTTGAATAGGAGAAGTCGTACTCTCCCCTTTCCATCAGGGCACTGAACTGTTTTTCAGACATTGTCTGCCTGATGAGAATCTCTGTTTCCTCCGGAGACAGGTTGTGTTCACTGTATGGAACAAGCTCTCCGTTTATCCTGAATGTAGGTGGAATTCCAACTGTTATATGGATATCCGATGCTTTCCTGGCGCTTCCCTCGTTGACAATTTCCTCTATGTTCATCCATATCACCCCTTATCCGAGAGTATAGCCTACCCTCATAACTTCCTCAAAGCTCGTCTTTCCCTGTTCTGCCAGAGCCAGTGACGACCTGAACAGGGTAGTCATACCCTGCCTCAAGGCCTCCTCCCTGATTCTATCAGTGGTGGCTCCTGAATCTATCAGCTTACGAATCTCTTCGTTAACAGGCATTATCTCGTGTACTGCGGCACGTCCCGAATAGCCGGCATTACATGCATTACACCCTACAGGCTTGTGGAGGACAAGTGTCTCCTCTTCTTCCATTCCCAGCATCTTCTTCTCTGAATAATCTGCCTCGTAAGGCTCCTTGCATTTTTCGCAAAGGGTCTTTACAAGTCGCTGTGAAACTATCCCAACAACTGCAGAGGATACGATGTAGGGCTCGATCCCCATGTCTATAAGTCTGGCAATTGTGGACGGTGAATCGTTGGTGTGGAGGGTTGAAAGTACCAGGTGACCAGTGATGGCAGCCCTTACTGCAATCTGGGCCGTCTCTCCGTCACGGATTTCTCCAACCATTACAATGTCCGGGTCCTGTCTAAGGATGGACCTAAGTCCTGATGCAAAGGTAAGTCCCGACTTTACGTTTACCTGTACCTGGTTGATTCCTCCCAGTCTGTACTCGACAGGGTCCTCAACGGTGATTATGTTTTTCTCAATCTGGTTCAGCTCCCTAAGAACCGTGTAGAGGGTTGTGGTCTTTCCACTTCCAGTTGGCCCTGTTACAAGAAGCATTCCATATGGTGATTTCAGTATGTTGTCGAAAATATTAAGATTGTGGTCGCTTAGTCCAAGACCTTCCTTGGTGAAGTTGAAGCTGGTCTTGTCCAGGAGACGGATTACTATCTTCTCCCCGTAAACCGTTGGCAGGGTTGAGATACGCATGTCTATGTCCCTATCGTTTATTCTGGTCTCTACACGACCGTCCTGGGGTACCCTCTTTTCCGCTATGTTCATCTTACCGATTATCTTTATTCTGGTTACAATGGCTGACAAGTTTGACCTTGGCAGGGATGTAATCTCCTTAAGGTCACCGTCAATCCTGAACCTTACCCTGATCTCATCAGCATAGGGCTCGATGTGGATGTCGGATGCCTTTGACCTGATCGCCTGGTCGAACAGGGAGTTTATAAGCCTTACGATGGGGGCTGAGGTTACCTCCGCATCCTCCACTTCCTCCTGGTCGTCCTCAAACATTCCCTCTCCTGTAAATTCCTCCAGAACCTTCCTGGTGCTTGAGCCTGTATAGTACTTGTCAATTAGCTTTGTAATGTCACCTGCAGTTGCAAGTACCGATTCAAGCTCCATCTTTGTATACAGCTTGATATCATCAACCGCAAAGAAGTTCAGGGGGTCAACCATTGCAACGATCAATTTGCCGTCCCTCTTGTCTATGGGTATTAGCTTGTATTTTCGTACAATGCTTTCAGGCAAAAGGTTTACCACTGACTGGTTGATTTCGTACTTGTTAAGGTCTATCCTTGGAAATCCCAGCTGGAATTCCAGAACCTCAACAATATCATCCTGGGAAACATGGCCAAGCTCAACCAGGACCTCTCCCAGCTTCCTTGAGGTTCCTTCCTGGGCCTTGAGTCCTTCCTTCAGTTGCATTGAATTTATTTTACCTGCATAGAGCAGGAGTTCTCCAATTTTTAATGTGGATTTTTGCATTCTTTTTCCCCATTTCAGATTTCTGTCGCAAATCCAATTACATATTATATGGTCAGACTTCTACTTCTCTTTATTTTACTATGTTAGAGCCATATAATCAACATTTTATTTCAGTTTTATGTAACCCTGGCATGGTTTATGACATATTTTTCTTAAATTTCAGTAAATTTCATGGTCTTCTTTCTGCCATTTCCCTCTGGGCCAGCTGTTTAAGGGTCTCACCTACATTCCATATCCTAGATTATCTTTACCTATTAGTTACAAAAAAATAATGATTCCCAGCAAATTTTTGAATTCAATTATTTACCGGGAATTTTATGATTTTCTTCTATTTATTGCTTTTTGTTAATAATATCATTAATTTTTGTTATTATTATGTCAATTGCCACCTTGTTGTAGCCACCCTCGGGGATTATTATGTCGGCATATCGCTTTGAAGGTTCAACAAACTGCAGGTGGGCAGGTCTGACTGTGTTCATGTACTGCATGATAACAGAATCCAGGGTCCTTCCCCTTTCCTTGATGTCCCTGAGGATCCTTCTTATAACCCTTACATCTGAATCCGTATCCACAAATATCTTTATATCCAACAGGTCCCTGAGATCCTCATCATAGAGGATCAGTATCCCCTCAAGTATGATGATATCCCTGGGTTCCACCGTTTCAGTCTCCTTCTTTCTGTTGTGGTTTTCAAAGTCATAGCTGGGTTTTTCTATTGACTCCCCCCTAAGGAGCATTTCCAGGTGGTCTTTTAGAAGGACGTTGTCAAAGGCAAAGGGATGGTCGTAGTTTGTCAGGACCCTCTGTTCATAGCTCAGTTCGCTTTGGTCCTTGTAATAGGAGTCCTGTTCAATAACTGCAACATTCTTGTCAGTGATCGCCTTGAAAATCTCCCTGGTGACTGTTGATTTACCCGAGCCTGTTCCTCCGGCTATTCCAATCAGAATGGATCTGTCCATCATTTATTCCTCCCCCTCCTTGCCTTTTCTTATGAGGTCAAAACGACCGACCTCATGGTCTGTCCTTAGTTTGATTATCTGCTGAGGATGCGGTGCAACATCGATCTCATTTCCTTCATTATCCCACATCTTCTCTATTTTTTGAACAAAATAATCCTTGCCGGGGCCGAATATTTCGATCTCGTCCCCAAGGAACATCCTGTTTCTCTGTTCAACTGTAGCAAGACCGGTCTCCCTGTCATAGTCAAGAACCATTCCAACAAAGTCGTAGCCCCTTATATACGAGGAGTGGGTATAGACGTGGTCTTCCGTTCCTGGCTTCTTAAAGAAGAATCCAGTTGTGAAGTCCCTGTGGCTGACCTTTCTTATCTCATCCAGCCATTCCGGCTTGTATCGGTAGTTTACTGGGTCTGCCAGGTAGGCATCCAGGGCCATCCTGTAGGACCTTATTACAGTGGCAACATAGTAGGAGGACTTTACCCTACCCTCTATCTTAAGGCTCATTATACCTGAACCTATAACCTGTGGCAGGTGTTCAATCATGCAAAGGTCCTTGGAGTTGAATAGGAAGGTTCCCTCCTCATGCTCCTCTATTGGGAAGTACTCTCCAGGTCTCTTTTCCTCAACCACATGGTACTTGTACCTGCAGGGCTGGGCACAGTCACCCATGTTGGCATCCCTCCCTGTCATGTAGTTTGAAATCAGACACCTTCCTGAATAGCTCATGCACATTGCTCCATGGACAAAGGCCTCTATGTCAAGGTCTTCAGGCAGCTTCTCTGTAATGTTCTCTATCTCCTGGAAGGACAGCTCCCTTGCCAGGACAATCCTCCTTACTCCCAGGTTGTACCAGAACATGATTGTTTCGTAGTTGGTTACACTGGCCTGGGTGCTGATATGGATCTCCATGTCCGGAGTGGTCCTCCTTATGACGGTGAACATTCCAGGGTCCGATACTATAAATGCATCCACGCCTATTTTTTCAAGGTCCAGGGCATATTCTTCCAGGCCTTCCATGTCCCTGTCATGTGGTACTATATTAAGGGTAACATATACCTTTTTTCCCCTTTCATGGGCAAATCGGACTCCCTCCTGAATATCCTGGAGGGTGAAGTTCTTTGATGCCTTTCTCATACCAAAGGCCTCTCCACCAAGATAGACGGCATCCGCTCCATAAATTATGGCCATTTTCAGTTTCTCCAGGTCACCTGCAGGTGCCAGAAGCTCTATATTCCTCAAATCTATTTCTCCTCCTTGTAGGTAAGGGCAACCCCGTCTCCCAAAGGAAGGACGCTTGATGTGTACCCTTGCATATTGTTGATGTAGTCAAGAAATTCCCTGAGCCTGTTGACTATTGTCCGCTTTCTCCTTACAACCAGGTCATCAGATGCCACCATTCCCTTGTAGAGGACATTGTCGGATACAATCAGTCCGCCAGGCTTTAAAAGGTCCTTGGCATAGCCCAGAAACTCCATGTACTGGCCCTTGGCAGCATCAAGAAAAATAAGGTCATACTCCTTGGTCAGATGGGGAAAGGTTTCCCTGGCATCCCCCTCGATGATCCTTATCCTGTCCTCAAAATCGGACTCCTTGAAGTTGTCTCTGGCCCTTGCAATCATTTGGGGATTTCTTTCCATGGTTGTTATGGACCAGTCCCCTTGAAGGCTGTGGGCCATAAGGAGGGCCGAATAGCCAATGGCTGTTCCAACCTCAAGTATCTCCCTGGGCTTGTGGACCTTCAACAGAACCCTAAGAAGCTGGCCCACCTCCGGCTCCACTATGGGTACATTATTTTCCCTGGCATAGGCTTCGAGTTCCCTTAGAAGTCCGGTCCGTTGGGGTGTTATCTCCCTGATGTAGCTTGTTATATAGTCCTCGTTTACACTACTCATCCCTTCACCTTCTACCATTCCCTGTATTTTGATGCCTTTTCGTATACGTAAAGGATCACGCTTCCGAATACCACAACTGAAACAAACTGTCCAGCAGTTATTCCCAGGGCAGTGTAGATGTAGGGAATTCTGGTGAAGTAGGACACCCATATGGATACTATGATTCCATTCAGAAGAATCGGCGGCACCATGCCCACGTACTTGTTCTTGGCCTTTGATGTCAGGTAGGCAGCAAGGAGGGTAACCAGTGACCCACCTATGATATCCACAAGACCAAAGCCTGAATAGGGCGCCAGCAGAAAGTTTGCCAAAAGGACCCCTATGAAAAGACCCGGTACCGCGGCTGGCTCAACCAGAGGCAGTAGGGTCAGTCCCTCCGCAATCCTCAGCTGGACCGGACCGAAGGTCAGGTTTGCAACTGGAAAGGGCAGGGCCTGAATAAGTATAAGCACAAGGTAGATTGCAGCTATTAGGCTTGCCTTTGTGATATAACGAATTTTCATGTTTTCATTCCTCTCTTTTACTAAAGATTCAAGATCAGCGGCACAAGGATGGGTACTGAAAAGGTGCAGATTGCACCTGATATGAATGCTATGATTGCCGTTTCAGGGTCCGTTGACTTTGATACCAGTGGAAGTGCCGTATCCATTGAGGTTGCACCCCCTGGTCCTATTGCACTTAAGAAGCCGACCCTTTTGGCCACAAGTGGTATTATCATAAATGCCATTAGCTCCCTTACAACATTTGCAAGAAATGCCAAGGTTGAAAGCTCATTGGAGTAGTTTGCCATAAGTATTGATGAAAGGGTATACCAGCCAAGTCCTGCCCCAACTGCCCCCGACTCGTTAAAGGGCATCCCAAGAAGGCTTCCCCCAACTATTCCTCCCACTACACTCCCAGTTATTATCATAAGGGGTATCAGTAGGATCTTAAGCCCCATGCTCCTGATCCTTGTGAAGACAGACCGGTTGAGGCCGATTTCAATCCCAACGAAAAACAGGAGGAGCATAAGTCCAATGTCAATTATCATGTCAGTATGATCAAGTATGGTGACAGGTAGGACATAGAGTCCAAGCAGGACCCCTGCTGCCACTGCCCCAACAATTTTTCCGGTCATCTCTTCCCACCTCCAGTCACATAGCCACTGACAAGCTTCACCCCTAAAATGCTGAAGCCAACTGTAAAAATGCTGATTACAATTGCCGAGTAGCCAATGGAGAAGAAGGAATTGATTACATCCTTGTCCATTCCAATCATTACTCCCATGGTCAGGAGCAATAAAAGAAGACAGGCAGTTTGAATACTGCCCAGTCTTTTTTTGAGATTATCCCCAAGTTTTGCCTTGGCTCCTATGATCGCTCCAAGCAGTATGACTGCAAGGTACATTAAAAGTCTAGTTCCCATTTGCTGATCTCCCTTTCTAAACCTCCATGATGATTGGAAGTATCATTGGATTTCTCTTTATTGTGCTGTAAAGGAAGCTTCTAAGGTCATCCCTTACATTTGATTTTATGGTTGACCAGTCTGATATCTTCTTGCTTTCACAAGTCTTCAGGGTCTTTGCAACAACCTTCTTGGCCTCTTCCATAAGGTCCTCGGATTCCCTTACATAGACAAAACCCCTTGATACGATATCCGGTCCTGCTGCAACCTTGCCTTCCTTCTTGTTCATGGTTATTACCACAACCAGGAGTCCGTCCTCGGAAAGGTGCTTCCTGTCCCTAAGGACTATGTTTCCTACATCGCCAACCCCAAGGCCGTCAACCAGTATGTGTCCTGAAGGCACTGAAGGTCCAATTGAAGCTGTGTTCTTTGTAAACTCCAGGGTCTGTCCAGTGTCCATGACAAAGATGTTCTCCTCTGGAGTTCCCATTGACTTGCTCAGTTCAGCATGTATCTTCAGGTGCTTGGGCTCCCCGTGTACCGGTATGAAGAACTTTGGCTTGACCAGGTTGTGGATCAGCTTCAGCTCCTCCTGGCAGGCATGGCCTGAAACGTGAATGTCTGCAAGTGACTCGTAGATCACATTTATGTCCTTCTCTACCAGTCTGTTGATTGTCTTGGATACAGCCTTTTCATTTCCTGGAATTGCAGTTGCTGAAAGGATTACCAGGTCGTCCTTGTAAAGCTCGATCTTCCTGTGTTCACCTGCCGCCACCCTTGTAAGGGCGCTCATTGGCTCTCCCTGTGAACCTGTCATAAGGAGGACCAGCTCATCCTTCTTGTACTTGTGCATTTCATTTATGTCGATTATTGTATCCTCGTTGTGTCTAAGGTATCCAAGGTCTGATGCAACCGTAGTTACATTTATCATTGACCTACCGGAAAGGACAACCTTACGTCCGTTCATTTCCGCAGCGTCAATTACCTGCTGGACCCTGAAGACGTTTGATGCGAAGGTTGCAACGATGATCCTTCCCTCTGCCTTGTAGAAAAGGTCCCTGAAGGTCTCTCCAACTGTCTGCTCACTCATTGTGTAGCCAGGTCTGGTTGCGTTTGTGGAGTCTGACAGTAGGGCCAGAACTCCCTTGTTTCCAAGCTCGGCGAACCTGTTAAGGTCTGTTGTCTCACCGTTTATTGGTGTGAAGTCAACCTTGAAGTCCCCGGTCTGGATTACAGTTCCAATTGGGCTTGTCAATGCAATTGCAGCACTACCTGGAATACTGTGGGTAGTCCTGATGAATTCCACATTGAAATGTCCAAGCTTGATTGAGTCTCCTGGGGAAACCTCGTTCATGTCAACATTCTTTAGATTGTGTTCCTTAAGCTTGTTCCTCAAGAGGCCCAGGGTCATCCTGGTACCGTAGATTGGCATGTCCAGTTTCTTGAGGACATAGGGAATAGCCCCTATGTGGTCCTCATGACCATGGGTCAATACCAGTCCCTTTATTTTTTCCTTATTTTTTATAAGGTAGGATATGTCAGGTATTACAACATCCACACCCAGCATTTCGTCCTCTGGGAAGGTCATTCCACAGTCAACTATGACTATGGAATCCTTGTACTCGTGTACGGTGATGTTCTTCCCGATTTCACCTAATCCACCTAAAGGGATTATTTTTAATTTGTTTTGCTTTGCCACTTTATCACTCCTCGTTTTTTCTATTTGGCTTTCTATTTCTTATTCTTGCAGTCCTTGCATATTCCGTAGAATTTGACGTTGTGGTCCTGGATTGTAAACCCTTCTTCCTTTTCGATTTCATCCTCAAGGGATTCCAACAGATCCAGTTTCACTTCGGTCACACTTCCGCAATTTGTGCATATTAAATGATGATGGTGGTGGTTCTCCGTTCCGAAATTCAGTTCATAACGACTTACACCATCGTCAAAATTAATCCTGTATACTATTCCCAGCTTTTCAAAAAGCTGCAGGGTTCTGTAAACTGTGGCAATTCCCACGTCTTTCCTTTCATTGGATACAATGCCGTGAACTTCGTCACAGCTCATGTGGGAGTCCTTGTGGTTGAGTAGGATCCTTAGGACCTCTTCCCTCTGGTTTGTGTACTTGTATCCTTCCTTTTGAAGCTTCTCCATAAATTGCTTTATCGTGGTTTCCACAGTCATCACCCGCCTGTTATTGTAGGTTTTCCTTAACCAGTTCCTCGTAGACGTCCTTTGCTTCCTCAAGTTCGTCATCATCTATTCCTACCAGTACTTCGTCTCCTTCATCATCCATTTCAATCCTCAGGATGTATGTCATTGCATCTATTTCATTTGCCGGTAAAAGCGCGACATAGTCAGTGTCATCCAAGCTGAATTTCGCCTTTACAACAAATTCAATCTCATTTCCAAGTTCATCGTAGAACGTGTGTCTCTCAGTCATTGCTCTCCTCCTTTAGCCCTTATATATCATATCAAGATAAGTTTGCAGAATGTATGTAGCCGCTATTTTGTCCACGTACTTCTTCCTGTCCTCCCTGCGGACATCTCCCTGTATCAGGACCCTCTCCGCAGAGACCGTGCTTAGCCTCTCATCCACATAGATAACTTCCAAATTGAACTTATTCCTGATTTTCTCTCCAACCTTTTTTGCCATCTCCCCTGATGGGCCGATGGTCCCATTCATGTTCTTCGGCATACCCACTACGACCTTCTTCACCTTGTAGTCTGCAAGAAGGTCCTCAATGGCTGCCATATCTTTTTTCATCCCAATTCTTTCGATGGTCATTACTCCCTGGGCAGTAAATCCCAAGGGGTCGCTTATTGCAACTCCGATTCTCTTTGTTCCTACATCCAATCCTAGTATTCGTTCCATATTATCTCCATTATATCACCTTTATGCAAAATTCCGGACATACTGTTGCACAATATCCGCAAAGTATGCATTTGTCATTGGGCCTTGCCATCCCGTCCACCAGGGTAATTCCTCCCTGTTGGCACCTGTCCACGCAATTTCCGCAGGCCTGGCAAAAGTCCTGTACGATCAATCTCCTGTTGCTCTTCTTTAGCCTGTTCTCAACTTCCTTTTCTATATACCCATTTTGGGCCAACTGAATATTTGCATCTATTTCATCGGTTGATTGCATCCCTATTGCAACTGAATGTATATATGGCTTCTGAAGGACAAAGTTTAGGGATTCCCTTGCATCCCTTATAAGGTGTCCGCCTCCAAGGGGCTTCATTCCATATATCCCTCTTCCATTTGAACTTAGGAATTCAAGCTCAGTGAGCATTTCTTCAATGTCCCCATCGTGTATCCCTATCCCCTTCATGTTAACTATGGGGTGTAGGATGTCAAGTTCCGGGTAGTCCCTTAAGGCCCTTGCTCCAGCAATCTTGTGGGTGGAAATTCCCAATGCCCCGATCTTGCCCGCTTCCTTGGCCTTTAAGAGGTAGTCTATTGCAGGGTAATGCCCCCTTACTGTGTGGGCGCTCTCCTGCTCGTGTAAAAGAAATATGTCAATATAGTCCGTGCCTATTTCCCTCATGGCCGTTTCCAGGCTCTCCTGGGCCATTTCCCTTGTATAGGCATAGGTCTTGGTGGCAATCCTGTAGTCCTCTCTTTTGATCCCCTTTAGGGCTTTTTTGATGTAGCCGTAGTTTTCGTAGATTTCTGCCGTATCCAGGAAGTTTATCCCCTTTTCAAAGGCATACCGGATAAGGTAAGCACCCTCCTCCTCTGACAGGTTTGCCTGGAAGGGGGTCATTGTAAGGGATCCGAAGCAAAGTCTTGACACTTCAATTCCTGACCTGCCCAATTTTGTCATTTCCATTTTCCCTACAGCTCCCTTTATATATATCATATCATAAATAAGGATGGATAGCCTGTGTCAGCCATCCATCCATTATATCTAATCTTTAGTGCATTTTAAGTATGCTCGAAGTATTTCCTCCAACAACTCGTCCCGCTCGATTTTTCTAATTAACGACCTTGCATTGTTATGGCTTGTAATATAGGTAGGGTCCCCTGATAGTATATACCCTATTATCTGATTGATGGGATTGTATCCCTTTTCCTCCAGGGAATCAAACACAGAGAATAGAATTTCACGAGGTTCCGCCGGTGTTTCCTTTGCTGCCTCAAACTTCATGGTTTCATTCATTTTCTCATCCACACTATCACCCCTCTCATCTATTATAACATAAGTCTCCATCATTGGAAGCTTTTTTTATGGCTATTTTATCTGACTTGAAAGAATTTCCTTAACCGATTCCATTGCCTCAGCCAGCTTGGACTTGTCCTTGCCTCCAGCCTGTGCCATCTCTGGTCTTCCTCCACCGCTTCCGCCTGTTGCCTGTGCAACCTGCTTGACGATGTTTCCTGAATGGACCCCAAGTCCGGTGACATCCTTTGTAGCCATTGCAACCAAGGACACCTTGTCCCCTCCAGTGGATCCAAGTACAACAACTCCTGACCCCAGTCTTGACTTAAGCTCGTCTCCAAGATTCCTCAGACCGTTCATGTCCAGGTCTGACGAGATGTGGGTGATAAGCTTGACGCCCTTTATATCCTGGGCCTGGGCAAGGATCTCATCAGCGATGTTTGCTGACAGCTTGTCCTTGAGCCTGCCTATCTCCCTGTCCTTTTCCTTGGCTTCCTCAACAAGGCCCTTGGCCCTGTCCTTAAGATTTTGCCTGTTTGCCTTGATCAATGAGGCTATTTCGTCCAGGTCCTCCTCCATGTGGTTAAGGTAATGGTATACGTTGATCCCAGTTAGGGCTTCGATCCTTCTCGTTCCAGATGCGATTCCAGCCTCTGAAACTATTTTAAAGAGGCCGATCTGACCTGTGTTTGATACGTGGGTTCCTCCGCACAGCTCCTGGGAATAGTCTCCCATGCTGACAACCCTTACTGTCTCTCCGTATTTCTCATCGAAAAGTCCGGTAACCCCCTCTTCCTGAGCCTCCTTAAGTGACTGCTCACGGGTGATTACAGGAAGCCCCTTAAGGATCTGCTGGTTTACAATTTCCTCAATCCTTCTAAGGTCTCCCTTGCTTATGGCTTCAAAGTGTGTGAAGTCAAATCTCATCCTGTTTGGCATAACAAGGGATCCGGCCTGGTTTACGTGGTTGCCGAGAACATCCTTTAGGGCCTTGTGGAGAAGATGGGTTGCAGAGTGGTTTCTTCTTGTTGAATCCCTAAGGTCGTCATCCACCTGTGCAAGGACCTGGGTGTCCTCCTTAAGCTGTCCTTCCAGGACCTCAATAAGGTGAATTGGCGCTCCCTCCTGACTAAGCTTTGTGTCCAGCACATTTGCCTTGCCGCCTTCCCATGTGAAGGTTCCCTTGTCTCCAACCTGACCTCCCTGTTCTCCATAGAAGGGGGTCTCCTGAAGTATCACATGTCCATGCTCCCCTTCACTTAGGAGGCTTACCCTCTCCCCTTCCTTGATTAGGATTTGGGGACTTGTCTGGAGTGAAGTGGACAGGTAGCCCCTAAAGGCTGACTTGATTCCCTTTGTCAGCTCGTCGTCATTGCCGCCCCAGCCCCCATCGGTTTCACTCCTGGCGCTTCTGGCCCTCTGTCTCTGCTCTTCCATGTGGACCTTGAACTCTTCCTTGTTAAGGTCGATTCCTCTTTCAACAAGGATTTCCTCAGTCAGCTCAAGTGGAAAGCCATAGGTGTCGTATAGCTTGAAGGCCCTTTCTCCACTGAATACCTGGTCATCCTTTTCCCTCATTTCACCTATATAGTCCTCAAGGATTGAAAGTCCGGCATTTATAGTCTCCTGGAACTTCTCTTCCTCAGCCTTGATTATCTTCTTGATCTGTCCTTCATTTTCCTTCAATTCCTTGTACTCAACCTGCCAGGAGTCGATTACCTCACCTGCCATCTTGTAGAGGAAGCTTTCATTTATTCCAAGCAGCTTGCCGTGTCTTGCAGCCCTTCTAATAAGTCTCCTAAGGACGTAGCCCCTTCCCTCGTTTCCTGGTATTACTCCGTCACTTACAAGGAAGGTCATTGCCCTTGTGTGGTCTGTGATAAGCCTTACGGAAACGTCCTTGGCATCGTCTGTACCGTACTTGTAGCCGCTTATTTCCTCGGCTTTTCTAAGGATGTCATTGATTGCCCCAATATCAAAAATCGTGTTTACATCCTCCATGATCGCAGCAATTCTCTCAAGACCCATTCCTGTGTCTATGTTGGGATTTGAAAGGGGGTGGTAGACTCCCTTTTCATCCTTGTCAAACTGAGTGAATACAAGATTCCAGACTTCAAGGAACCTGTCGCAGTCACAGCCTGGCTTGCAGTCCTGGTGGCCACAGCCGTAGGCTTCTCCCCTGTCTATATATATCTCTGAGCATGGGCCTGATGGGCCAACCTCAAGCTCCCAGA
>CALGAG010000016.1 GCA_937951995.1 uncultured Bacillota bacterium | reverse complement strand
GGTTCAGTTGGAGCTTCCGGTGACCTGTGTCCTCTAGCTCATATGGTGCTTCCAATGATGGGAGAGGGCGAGGCTGAATTTGAAGGCCAGAAAATGACTGGAAGACAAGCAATGGAAAAGGCTGGGGTGGATACAATTACCCTTAAGGCCAAGGAAGGCCTGGCCCTTATAAATGGTACCCAGGCAATAACATCAAATGCAGTGTTGGCTGTATACGACATGGAACAGCTACTGAAGCAGGCTGACATAGTCAGTGCACTCACTATGGAGGCACTGGAAGGCATCATCGATGCATTTGATGAGAGGGTCCACATGGTTAGACCTCACAAGGGTCAAATTGATGTCGCAAAGAATCTGAGGACACTTTTAAAGGGTTCAAAATCAGTTACAAGACAGGGCGAAAAAAGGATGCAGGATGCATACAGTCTAAGGTGTACTCCACAGGTCCACGGTGGGTCAAGGCTTGCCTTTGACTATGTAAAGTCTGTGGTTGAAACGGAAATAAATTCTGTTACAGATAACCCCTTGATATTCCCTGGTGTGGATGGAGCTTGCATATCAGGTGGAAACTTCCACGGACAGCCAATGGCAATCGCCATGGATACCCTGGGAATACTGGCTGCTGAAATAGCCAACATATCTGAAAGAAGAATTGAGAGGATGGTTAATCCTGCACTGTCCAATGGCCTGCCAGCATTTTTGGTGAAGAATGGGGGCATCAACGATGGATTTATGATCCCTCAGTATGTTGCTGCTGCCCTGGTATCTGAAAACAAGGTGTTGGCACATCCTGCCAGCGTTGATTCAATTCCCACATCAGCAAACCAGGAGGACCATGTCAGCATGGGAACTATTGGTGCCAGACATGCCAGGACCATTGTAGACCATGCACAGCATGTTGTGAGCATAGAGCTTTTGTGTGCCGCTCAGGCTGTTGACTTTAGAAACGTGAATGCACTTGCTCCTGCTACAAAGGAAGCTTATGATGTTTTGAGGGAATAAGTGGACTTTA
>CALGAG010000015.1 GCA_937951995.1 uncultured Bacillota bacterium | reverse complement strand
CTTTATAGCAACCTTCTCAGATACCTCCCCAATGAAGTGATCAATTGACCTTTCGTTGTAGAAGGCCTTGTCTATGAGAATGAACTTATCTGCAAAGCCACTAAAGTCCTCAATATTGAAAAGGTCAACCCTTGTGGCATCGTATACTAATCCATGATCCTCATTGTTCCTTGAAGTGGTAAATTTGAAATCTGCATTTGGAATAAGCTGGAGGATTTCATCACCAGTGTCAATTCCTAGCCTCTGGTCTTCTATCATAAAGGACGGACCTATGTCATAGGTCATTACATAGTCCTCCCTCAAAGGTTCAATTCCAAGCTTGACCATCCTTTCGGTTATACTCTCGACTACCTGCTCGATACCCCCTGACCCAATTATTGCCTCCTGTGGATGGCTTGCGGGATCAGATTCCAGATTTATGCTGTAGTCACCCTTATTTGCAAAGCTAAGTGCAGTAAATGAACCGATCACTATTATTATAGCTGCTGCAAACCTGATTTTCCTCTTCCTGTCCACCATGTTCCAGACATAATTCAAATCAAAGGAAATCAGCTTCCTGAAAGCAAGGGGCATTCTGGAATCCTTCCTCTGAATTATGTTTCTTAGACCTTCACCGAAAAGATTGAAGCCCAACACGCTGATAAAAAATGCCAGGGCAGGAAAGATAACCGCCCAGGGTGCAGTGCTTACCAAAGTCCTCGATGTACTGAGCATGCTGGCCCATTCCGGTTCAAAGCTTATATCAGTGTTTATAAGAGCTCCTGATGTTGTATCGTTTATGATCCCAAGATTACCAACAAAAATCGAAAATATACCCAGCTGCATGATCATGGAAAGATTTCTTGCAATCTCCATAAAGAACAGTATTACAAGCTCAGGTCCAAGGTGGGGTAGCACATTCTCCAGGGCAATCCTTGATTTCCTTTTTCCGATTGCAACCTCGCCTCTTATGAAGGGCTGCTGTAGAATACCTTCGACCCTTTCTGAAACAAGGCTCCCCAGCTTAGGCCAGCTCACCGCTGTAAGTATTAGAACAAAGGCGATTATGGAGCTTTGCTTGTCCAGATTTGCAATAAATCTTAGCTTTAGAAGGATAATCGATATCAGCAGAGCGGGAATGGCAGAAAAGATTATGTTTGACTGTCTGATCACAGACCTTGCAAACCTGTTTCCAAATCCCCCTAGAAGTGCAAGTGGAATTGCCACCATAAACTGTCCCACTGCAATAAGAACTCCAAGAGATATGGTCAATCTTGTCCCATGTATTATGTAGCTGAAAATGTCCCTTCCCAAATCATCGCTTCCCAGCAGGTAGTCCTCTCCTGGAGGAAATGGCGCTCTTTCAGCGGAAAGCTTACCATCCTCGTGGATAAACCTCATAAGCTGTATTGTATAGGGGCTGTTATCGGTGAACATATCTGGGAATGACATGACCAATAGGATAACTACAAGTATTATGGTTCCCAGTATCAAGGGTAGATTAGGCTTTTTCATTTATTGGCCCTCCTTGTTTTCAACGGATTGATAAGTCTTGCAATGAACTGAAATCCCATTGTGGCAGTGACATAGACCAGACCAAGAACCACTGCAAGTGGAACAAACCTATAAACATCCTGTCTGCTGTTGAAATACAGAAGGTAATAAAGAATTCCCTGATAATTGAAAAGCCACTCAACCACAATCATGTTTGTCAGGAGCATGGTCATAATTGCAGGCATTGTATCCACAATCTTGAATAGAACTGCCGGAGCAAGCTCCGTAAAAACGGTCTTTCTCCTTGAAAAGCCCTTTGCCATTGCGTTTCTGGTATAATCCTTGCCCATCTCACCCTGGACAGTGATAAATGTAATCCTTGAAATGTATATTGTTGGGATTATCGAAAGGGTGAACAGCGGTAGTAAAAAGCCCTTGATGTACTCCATTTCACCAACTATGGGCATTTTTCTGAACACAAATATATAGCCCAAAAGTGTAAAAAGTACAATCAATACATCTGGTATGGAGAAGAAGACCAGTGTTCCTAGGGAACCCAGTCTTGATTTTCTGGACCTGTATCCTTCATACATTCCTCTGAGTATTCCCAAAAAAGTAGAAATCAGGAGAGAGGCAGAAATAAGCATAATGCTCTGCTTGCTTGAGTTGTAGATTATCTGGAATATATTGCCTGTTCCCGTAAGCTGATAGCTTCCCGGACTTAACATTGTCCTTATGTATATTACACTCCTCTTTATTGTCAGATACAAAGAAAAATTCGACGATATACCCTTGCTGGTAGTTCTAACATCAGTGCCAGGATCAATATTTGCAAGAAGGGAAAGCATGAATATGGCTATGAACAAAGACACCACCAAAGTCATACCCTTTCTCAGAAGGACTGCTGGAGTAGAATAATAAATGCTTTCCAATGTCCTTCCAAAGACTCTTCTGTTTGGTTCCCGGTTATAGGCAGCGACAATAAAATAACTTACCAGGGAACTGAAAGTCACTATTGCAACTAACACCTTCTCAATAATAGTGAGGTAATCAAAACCCCGGTCCCTGTAGATATCCCTCTTGATGTGGTTAAGTAGAACCAAGGCAGAGTTCTCAAGGGTATCCCTTTCTATATTCTCAATCGTATCATCATATGTATCCTGAACATCTGCAGAATCACGCAAAAGTACTGCTGGTGCCTTGCTGTCGTTGAACTGGTTTATGACACCTGTGATTGAACTGTCCTCAACAGCCCTTAAATCAGCATCCTGTGAGTAATCAAGAACCCTATCCCTTAGCATGGCTCCATTGGCCATGTGTGCTGAAATTTTGATCCCCTCCAGGCTTTTTTTCCCCAGACCCTCAAGATGGATCAGGGAGGAACTCTCCATGGGAAAGACCGGATAGTCGATGTAGTGGCTTGAACCGGCAAGCTGCTGCTGTTGACCGTTCCACCCGACGAACACCACCGTTTGGTAGGGAATACTCTCCTGGCTTGCCATCACCCTTGCAATTTCAAGTATTGTGGCTATGCCGGAAGTGTAATTTACCACACCAGGAAAGTATTTACCATCAGTTCCCTCCCCCAAGCCGTCAATGTTTGCTGATATTAAAAGAACGCTTCCATCCGTCCCTTTTCCTTCAATCTTTCCCATGATATTGGCAGTATCAACAATTGGGAAACCCATGTCCACCTTTATCCTGACCCCTCCAAGCACAGGAAAAGTCTGTTTTTCATCTCCCTTGTCCCCACCTTCCACAAGGCTTCTCAAGTCACGATAGGCTTCGTTTGATATGTAGCCGGTCAAGATTGATTGTCCTGTTTTTCCTTCAACATTTAAAAACTTTTCAGAAGCATACCTTAACTGCCTCCCGAAGATGTTTGTATCGGCGCTTAAGAGTATCCCTTCTCCACCTGCCTGGATTACATATTCCTGGTGCTTGGGAAGGAGTCTGTTGGCTTCGATTATTACAATCCTATTCCTGATCAGCTCAGGATCGGTCCTTAAGAGGTCACTACCCAGATAAACCAGTTCACCTGAAAAGTCTATACTCCCTCCATTCATGGATGGAAGGGCATTGTAATCCTCATACATGATGAGTTCTCTGATAATTTTGCCATCATCTGAAACCACTTTAAATGTTGGTTCTGTATCTATCTTTGGAATCATAACGGAAAACGGCTGGTAATAAGTCCCCTCAACCCCTGCGGGTTCGATATCCAGCTCCCTGAAATGGTCCTCAATATACTTTAGGGCTCTTCCATCACCATCGGAGCCTGCCAGTCTACCTTCGTAAGCCCCTGATGACAGCTCCTGGATGTGATTTATTATATTATCCGTGTCCAAAATGGTTTCATCAAAATCCTTGTCATTCCAGAGCAAAAATGTAGCTGTCAAGACACCTGCCATAAAGAGTATGTATTTAATCCATTTTCCAATTTTGTAGATACGCAAGATATTCACCTACCGTCGACTGTATTTTAAGTAATTCCGCCTTAAATTCCTACATCATCCCATTTTAAAATTATATCGCACTTTTAAACCACATTAAACCGTATTCTGAATATTTGCAGAACTGTAATTGTTTTGTAATACATTCACCATGTATTATAGAGAATTAATATTGACATCTGTCAATTTATAAGATATATTAGTAATTGTATTTAATGTCTAGTGAATTAGTCGGAATACGATGATGAGAAGAGTAAGTCCCTATGAGAACTTGCAGAAAGAGAATCCCTTGGCTGTGAGGATTCTTAGTTTGATGGGGACCCAAGTGCATCTCTGAGTACTGGATCGAAGTCATAGTAGATTTCAGCGGGTATGCCCGTTATAGCATTAGGGTATTGATTGTACCTAATTTTGAGTTTATCCATTTTTTTGGACAAACAGAGTGGAACCGTGGAAGTTAGCTTTCGCCTCTGATATAGAGGCGAAAGCTTTTTTTGATTTATTTTTGACTTGCACAGCTCCACCAGGTCATTCCAAACCCTCCAGACGTATCACTTAAGAGTCCAAGTATACTACACTTAAGGAGGAGAATTATGAACACATTTTACACTATTTTAGTTTTACTGGCAGCTACAGGGATAGTCTTCGCGCTTTCCCAGATGCAAAAGAGACACATGTCCTTTACCAGGAGGGTCTTGACTGCACTGGTTTTGGGTATTTTGTTCGGGGGTTCACTACAGGTCATCTTTGGCTCTGGATCAGATGTGGTTTCAGCTTCCTACAGCTGGATCAGCATCATTGGCTCAGGCTATGTGCGACTTCTTAACATGATAGTAATTCCTTTGGTATTTGTTGCAATCACAACATCCATCGTCAACCAGGACACAAATGCCCTCAAGAAGAGTGCGGCATCCATATTGCTTGTCCTGATACTGACAACCGCCATTTCGGCTGGTCTGGGTGCAGGTGTAGCAGGTGCATTCAACCTAAGCTCCAGCGACCTTGTGGCAGGTCAGGCGGAAGCATCAAGAGGAGAGACCCTAGAAAATACCTTGAATGAATTTCAGTCAAAATCCATACCTGAACAGATTGCTGAAATCATACCGAGAAATGTCTTCTATGCAATGAGCGGACAGGGTTCATCAGCAACACTTTCTGTGGTTTTCTTTTCAGGATTTCTGGGAATTGCCACAATCGGCCTGAGAAGGAAGAAGCCGGAAAGCGCTGAAGCCTTCACAAAATTTCTTAACGTGCTTCATGACATTGTAATGAGAATGGTCACCATGGTCCTTAGACTTACTCCATATGGCGTTTTCGCATTGTTGAGCAGATTTGTATCCACTTCAAACTTCTCAGAGATATCGAGGCTTTTCGAATTTGTACTGGCCTCCTATGTTGCAATAATGTTAATGTTCCTGATACACCTTGCTATTCTTTCAGCCTTCAGGCTAAGCCCGTTAAAATACCTTAAGAAGGGAAGCGTTCCCCTTTCCTTTGCATTCTCATCCAGGTCTAGCGCAGGGACATTGCCTATAAATGTTGAGACTCAGACCGAAAGATTCGGCGTGTCAAAGGGTATAGCCAACCTTTCCGCATCCTTGGGAACCAGCATAGGACAAAACGGATGTGCGGGAATCTACCCTGGAATGCTGGCAGTTATGATTGCTGTGGGAACTGGGGTTCCAATGGATGCATCCTTCTTTGTACGACTGATTCTCATCACGGCCATAAGCTCCTTTGGAATTGCTGGAGTTGGTGGAGGGGCGACCTTTGCAGCACTGACAGTTCTGTCTTCCATGGGGCTGCCAGTTGGCCTTGTGGGTCTGCTTATAGCAATCGAGCCTCTCATTGATATGGGAAGAACCATGCTGAATGTTTCCGGATCCATGGTTGCCGGTCTTGTCACTGCAAGAAGGCTTGGAGAGATTGATTTGGATGTCTACAATAGGGATTTCATTGATTTTGAACAGACTGCTTGAAATTTAGGCTCTTATGATCTGCCCACGGGGACTGACCCCGTGGGCAGATTCATATACCCAGTGCAATTTTGCAGGTGTCCAGCATTATTCCATTGTTGTCGTCCCAGGTGGTGTTCAACAGTACTATAACCCCGATGTCTTCATCCGGAAACCTTAAGTACATTGAAAAGTATCCACTGTTTAGATTACCCGGATGCCCGTACCAAAAGCTTTCATAAAGCTCTCCAACATAGCAGCCATAGCCATATTTGTACAGTGACTCCACTCCTGCATCAATCATTACATTGGATGACTCATCATTTAATAGCTTCCCTGCTCTTAGGGCACTGTCGAAGAGGTACATGTCATATGCGCTGGAGTAGAGATTACCTGAACCATAGGCATGGGACATGCTGTAAAATTCCTTTTCCACAAACCCAAAGCCATCAAACTCATACCCAACCGCAAGGCCTTCCACTTCATCCCTCCGATCCACCACACCGGAAGACTTCATCCCAGCAGGTTCAAAAATATTTGACCTTATGTAGTCCCCGTAGCTCTTTCCGGAAGCCCTCTCAATTATTGCTGCCAGGAGCTGATAACCTGCATTGCTGTATTTCATTGAACTGCCAGGGTCAAAAAGTAGTGACCTGTCACCAATTTTCTCCACAAGTTCATCAAATCCTATGCTCTCATATGGACCTATTGCACCAGTATCTGTAAGGTCTCTGATCACTCCCGATGAGTGCATCAGAAGATTCTCGATTGTAATTTCATCACCCCTATATTGACCCGGGATATGTTCGGAAACCTTGTCCTGAAGTGAAAGCATACCTTCTTCACAAAGCTGCATAACAGCTATTGCAGTAAATATTTTTGTGGTGGAACCCAGCATTGTCTTGGTGTTTTCAGTGAAATCAGTGCCATTTCTAAAGTCTGACTTCCCACTACTCTTGGCTGCGACAATCCTCCCACCATTGGTTATTATTATTGTCCCGTTGATCCTTTTATCCCCGTTGGCTTCATTGAAGGATCTGATGTACTCATCCAATCTGGCATCAATCCCGTCATGGATTTCCCCTTTCCATAGGCAGCCTGACAAGGTCCCCAACATAATAACCAAAACGACCACAGAAGTTATTCCCTTCACGCCTACCTTAAACATGGCTTTCCCTCCAAGTGAATCCCAGACACATAATTAGACTCTAATCTGGTCCATACTCTCGACTACTATCCAATCGTCCATATTGCTTGCCCTCTCATAGGAGAAGGGTTCAACCTCCCTTACATCCTCCAGCTCAACAAGACACAGGTATCTCTTTCCAGTCCATCGTTTGGACTGTGCCGGAGTCAGCATCAGCTTGTCCTGGTTCTCCCTGATGAGAAGCTCCGACTCCTCAGGTGTGAGTTTATCAGAGTGGAAAACCCCTTTTACAATTCCCAGGGCCTTGATCCTTCCACTGCCATCATTTTCAATGAGATAGACCTTCTCACCGGCACGAACCTTACCATGTGGGAGCTTCCTTCCTGCCGCCCCTCTTATGAGCATTGATTTTTCACCCTTCAACAGCCTTTCAAGTTCCCTTGCCTTTGAATCACAATATGCCAAATGTTCCATCTTGATTCCTCCTTTACCTTTCATTCCAGGTTAATCCCTTCATCCTTGCCACTGCTGCCAAGGTCATTAAAACAATTAGGACAACCGTCGGAAGTATCGTCCCAGCTATCTGCAAAATCGATCCTGATCCCATTTTATTTGCCTCAATCAATAGTCCTGATGGTAGATATTTTTCCATATTGA
>CALGAG010000014.1 GCA_937951995.1 uncultured Bacillota bacterium | reverse complement strand
TAGACCCTGACACTAGGGAACTTCCTACCGGTGGAGTGAAAGACCATGCAAGACAGGCCCTGTCAAATGTTGAAAGGGTCCTTAAGGAGGCTGGAGCAGCAAAGGAGAATGTTGTTCAGTGCAGGATATATATAATAGGTGTGAAGAATTGGGATGCGGTAAATGAGGTTTACTCGGAATTCTTTGGAGACCACAAGCCAGCAAGGATTGTTGTTCCGGTACCTGAGCTCCATGGAGGAAGCCTTGTGGAAATTGAGGCAGTGGCAGAATTGGGGGATCACAATGGATAAGAAGGATAAACTGATAGGGCTTATGATGGACCATGATGCTGGAGATCCCTGGATGATACAGCATTTCATAAAGGTCCACGAGTTCTCAAGGCTAATCGGAACAATGGAAGGCTTGTCCGCTGATGAGATGGAGATACTTGAAGCTGCTTCAATAGTCCATGACATCGGCATTAAGGTTTCAAGGGAGAAGTATGGGGAAAGCACAGGTAAGCTTCAAGAGAAGGAGGGACCTGAACATGCCAGGAGACTTCTTGAGAGCCTAGACTACCCTGAGGATGCCATCAAAAGGGTTTGTTATCTGGTGGCACATCACCATACCTATGATGACATTGACGGAAGGGACTACCAGATTTTGGTTGAGGCTGACTTCCTGGTCAATCTTTACGAAAAGGGCAAGGAAAAAGGCACAGTTGAGAGAGTCTATGTGGAAATCTTCAGGACGGAGTCAGGAAGGAAGCTATGCAGGAATATGTTTGGAATATAGGATTTTGAAAAGCGGGGAGTCTCCATTGGAAGGCTCCTTTTACAATCATAAAAGGAAAGATTTGACAAGAATGAGGAATTTCTTAAGGTAAAATTAAATGGAAAAAATGAGGTCGGTGTTATTATTACACCGGCCTTTATTTTTCCTAATGGAATGAATAATCAAACCTCAAAATTTGGGTAAGTATAGGAAAAATAAGACTATTGATTTTATGTTTCAGGAAAGGTTGGGATTGCTCATGATCACCCGTAGAATGAAGATATCAATCATAACAGGCATGCTCCTTGGTGTGGTTTGTATAGTTGGTGCATCCATCAGGTCTGGATTTGAAAGGGAGCTATACTGGCTGTTTGCCCTCTGGTATAATCGCCTCATAATGGGAATCTTGATAGGTGCTTCCTGGAAGAGGGTTTCACTTAATAAATCTCTCTTGAGAGGTGCCGGATTTGGACTATTGGTTTCCTTTGCATTCTATGCAACATCGGGATTTCAAGATCCGGTAAGTTTTATGGCAGGGATTGTGTATGGAGTGATAATTGAGTATATGGCGCATAGATTAGGGAATATAGGCGACAATTCGGAGGTGTAGCAATGAAGAAATCGGCCATGATATTAATCAATCCTTCATCAGGAAAGGAAAGGGCGGCAGAATTCGAAGATAGGATCAGGAAGGTAATAGGAGAGGATTATGAGTATCTTGAGGTGAGACATACCAAAGGAAAGTGGGATGCCACAAGATATGCAAAGGAAGCAGGTGAGAAGGGCTTTCAAATCGTTGTGGCCCTTGGAGGGGATGGAACTGTCAATGAGACGGTTAATGGTCTTGCCGGTTTTGATGATCCTCCAGTTCTTGGAGTAGTGCCTATGGGGACTGTGAATGATTTGGCAAGAGCACTTAAGATACCGCAGGATCCAGAGGATGCAATTGATCTCCTCAAGGATGGATATATCAGGAGGATAGATGTAGCCAAGGCAAATGACAGGTACTACACAAACACCTTGGCAATTGGCAAAATTCCCAGTGCCGTTCACAATGTTGACAGTGATGAGAAATCAAAGCTTGGGCCTTTAGCCTATTTCATAGCTTCCGCCAGGGTGCTGGCTAAGGATGCATCATTTGGAGTTAGTTTGTCCATGGATGATGGAAACTGGGAGGGTGATATTGAAGTTCTTGCAGCAGGCCTGTTGGACACTATCGGAGGATTCAGGGAAATTCTACCCAAAGTGCATATGGGTGATGGGATGCTGAATATCTTGGTGTTTAGAAAGTTGGACATTATGGAAGCAATAAAAATAAGCCCATCAGTTCTGATGGGCAACCTGGAGGATAATGACAATGTTGATTATTTCAGGTCAAGAAGACTCCAAATCTCAGTATCTGAAGGGACATACATTGAAAGCGATGTTGATGGGGAAAAGGGGCCGGACCTTCCTCTGGACATAGAGGTGCTGCCTGGAAAGCTTAGGGTAATAACAGGCTTGATGGAGGACTAATTGTCAGTTTGGATAAGCTGGTCCTCTTGGTTGAAGAAGGTTCTGTAGCCAAGTATTACAAAGAGTATCACAGAAAGAGCCACGCTTCCCACAATACCCAGCATAATTGCAATCTGGTACTTTGTTGCAATAAGAGGAGATGTACCGGAAAGGATCTGACCTGTCATCATACCGGGCAGGGAAACAATTCCCATTCCAACCATGGAATTGATGGTGGGAAGAATTGCGGAATCAAAAGCACTGTTCACAATTTCTCTGGAGGCTCTGGCAGGAGTTGCACCCAGCATTAGGGATGACTCCACCAGGGCTCTTTGATTTCTCATACCCTCTGCAATCCCCTTTACGCCAAGGGATATTCCCGTCATGGAATTACCAATTATCATTCCAGCTATGGGAATGAAGTATTGGAGATTGAACCAAGGGTATATCCTAATGACCACAAAAAGAAAGTACAGAATGCTTGTAAGGGTTCCCGTAACCATTGAAAAGGCTATGATTTTCTTGAGCTTGCCCGAAAGTTTTTCCTTTGTCCGTTTAAAGATGTTGTCAATTGCAAATGCTTCCATGACCCCAACTGCAAGGATGGTCATAAGAGGATTTGTACTCTCGAAAATATATACAAGGACATATCCCACCAGTACAAGCTGAAGGGTCATCCGAATGGAGGCAATC
>CALGAG010000013.1 GCA_937951995.1 uncultured Bacillota bacterium | reverse complement strand
CTGAGAAATAGGAAGAATCCATCCAGGCGGGAAGTGCCCACGGGGTACGTCCCCCCGGTCTAGAATGACAGTCTAGCCTGGACCTCCTTAAGAAGGAGCTCGACTATAACCGCCATTATGGTTACGGGAATTGCTCCCTGGAGGATAAGGACCATATCAAAGGTTCTCACTCCGTTAACCACAAGCACCCCCAGTCCTCCCGCACCTACTGCAGCCGCAAGGGTTGCGGCACTTATATTGATAACTAGGGCTGTTCTTATTCCCCCCAGGATTACATTCATGGCAAGGGGGATTTTTATTTTTCTGTAGAGCTGGAAGGGGGTCATGCCCATTCCAATGGCAGCATCCACAACATCCTCAGCTACCTCCTCAATGCCTACCACAACATTGTACACTATTGGCATCAAGGCATACACCACCAGGGCAATCAGGGCTCCCTCATGGCCATAGCCCAGTATTGGAACCACCAGTGCCAAAAGGGCCGGAGATGGAAATGCCTGACCCAGGTTTACAACCTTGAGCAGGGGGTCCCTGAAGTCTTCACCGGTCTTGGTGGTTGCAAAAATTCCAAGGCCAAGTCCAATCCCAACTGCTATAACACTTGAAACAAGTACCATCCAAATGTGCTGTCCAAAGTATACAAGCAATGGGGTTCTGGAGCCGGTAGTGTTTTTTGTGCTGAAATACCTGTATAAGAGGCCCTCAAATTCCCTTGAATAGACTACGATCATGGCAAGTATCAGGGTCAGAATAAGGGCAACAATTATATTCACATTAAGCCTTTTCATTTATATCCCTCCCAACCACCTGTAGGATTCTGTTAAATGAAATGCTTCCGCCTTTTACCGGTATCCTGTCCCTACCTGTAAGTAGCATCAGGGAAAGTGCCTCCTTCAAGGTGGAATCCTCTTCCATCTCCTCACCTTTACATGGAATTTCCTCCATGTAGTCACCAACGTTCTTCCTTGACAGGATTGTAAGGATCCCCTCCCCCTTAAAGAAGCTATCCACAAAGTCATCCTTTGAATGGAGGACCACCTTTTCAGGGGTATCTATGCTTACCACCCTTCCATGGTTCATGATGCATATCCTGTCCCCAAGGAGTATGGCCTCGTCTATATCATGGGTAACAAATACCACAGTCTTCTGGAGCCGTCTCTGGATTTGCCTGAACTCCTTTTGTAGCCTCAGCCTGTTTATGGGGTCCACCGCCCCAAAGGGCTCATCCATAAGCAGGATATCAGGATCAGATGCAAGGGCCCTTGCCACGCCCACTCTCTGAGCCTCGCCGCCTGACAGCTGTGATGGTTTCTTATACTTGTACTTATCCGGGTCCAGTCCAACCAGAAGGAGCAACTCTTGGACCCTTCCGTCAATCCGCTTTTCATCCCAGCCCAGGAGTTGGGGTACAGTAGCAATATTTTTCCATACGTTCATATGTGGAAAAAGACCTATGCTTTGGATGACATAGCCTATTCCCTTCCTTAGGTCCTCCTCCACAAAGGAATCAATATCCTTTTCCATTATTCTTATGGTCCCCGAGGACCTTTCTGCCATTTTGTTCATCAGCCTCAATGTAGTCGACTTTCCACAGCCCGAAGGCCCCAGTATTACCAGAAGTTCCCCCCTGTCAACATGAAGGGATAGATTGTCCACAGCCTTGAAATCTCCATATGATTTTGTTACATTCTGCATTTCAATCATAAACAACCCTCCTTACATATCTCTCAAAAACCTTTAGTGAATAGTCCAGAACAACGGTAAAAAACACTATGGGGATTACTCCCAGAAGGATCAGGTCCGGGGATGCCTCTGCCAATCCCAAAAATACGAAGCTTCCCATTCCTCCACCTCCCACAAGACCTGCCAAGACCGCTCCACCTATTGTCTGGATAAAGGCAATGCGGATTCCAGTAAATATAACTGGAAAGGCCAGGGGTATCTCAATCTTTCTCAGGATCTGTCTTCTGCTCATTCCCATTCCTTTGGCAGCCTGAACGACGTTTTTATCTATTGAATGAAAGCCGGTCAGTGTATTTCTTCCTATTGGCAGGAGGGTGTAGAGGGTTAGGGCCACAAAGGCCGGAGCCCATCCGATCCCACTTACCCCAATTGCCCTGAAAAATGGAAGTTGTCCAAGTCCTGAAAGAGGTACAAGGAGAATCCCAAAGAGGGATAGGCTTGGTATGGTCTCAATTATGCTCAAGGGGACCATTATCCTTCCCTCCAGTCTCTTCTTGATGTATGCAAGGTATCCCAGGGGTATGGCTATTAGGGCCCCTGCCAGAACGGATCCGAAGGCAAGGACCCCGTGGATGTAGAGATTGTTGTAGAATTGCCTTTGCCGGACCCCATACTCCTTGATAATTGAAAGTCTTTCAAAGTATCCCATGTACATAAGACTTGCCATGACAAGTAAGGCTCCGACTCCCAGAAGGAGTTTGAGCCTTCTTTTCCAACCTGCCCTGGGAAGGTAGGTCGACAGTATTATGTACAGAAAGAGAACCTGTATATAAAAACCTGATGAAAAGCTGATTCTTGGGTTTGCACCGATTTCCTGGATGCTTCCTCCCCCAATTGGAAGAAGAACAACAAGGCCTACAACTGTAATAATTGCAGCTACGGATACGTATTCATCCTTTCTTTTTGTTCCATACAAAGAAAGGGCCATTAACATGGCCCATCCCATAATAATCAAAG
>CALGAG010000012.1 GCA_937951995.1 uncultured Bacillota bacterium | reverse complement strand
CTTATGGGTTTCTTTTGTAATTATATACTTTTGGCAGCTTTTGTGCAATATAGCGATAGGCCAATATCTTACAAATGACCTTTCACTGAAAAAAGTCTTTAAAGGTCTAGGCTTTTGGGTATAAAATTTACATAAAAAAGAAAAGGAGATGAATTATGCAATTAGCAGAAGTTAAAGGCCTACCCCACAAGGTAGTAAAAAATATTGAAGGTGTGGACAATTTAAAGGTTTATCTGGTACAGGACTTCAATCTTAAGCTATTGAGAAACATGGTTGAATTTGGACTTGACATATTTGGTGACCTTGGAATGGATCAATGGGGATTGGTTCCACAGATCAGACATGGAAACGTATATATACTAACCGAGGAAGGCAAACACCAGGTTGTTGGTCTGGCAATACTTATGAGGGATTGGGAGGACTTCTACAAGGCCTACCTTTTTGACTATGCAATTTCCGAGGATTACCAGAGCATGGGCCTTGGATTTGAGTTCCTGAAGATAATAGCAGAGGACCTTCTAGACCAGGGGTTTGATAAGATGAGCCTTACAGTTGATGTGGAAAATGAGCCTGCCATAAGACTCTACAGGGATAAAATTGGATTCAAGTCGATCTTGTATTCAAAGGATGAGTACGGCAAGGGAGAGGATAGGTTCACAATGGAGCTTGACCTTGCAGGATTCCTGGAGAGAAATAAAAACAAGTAGATATTCATAAAAAAATCTGGATGCTCAGCATCCAGATTTTTTCATTAGTTATTTAGAATAAAGTTCTCAACATCATATTTCTCCTGAACATCCTCATACCACACAGAGTATGCTGAGTTCATTTTATTGTCCTTGAGGATTTCCCTGATATCCTCGGAAACATCTTCAAGCTGTGCCTCTTGTCCTTCACTCCTATCCTCAACCTTGATTATGTGGAAACCAAAGTCAGTCTGAACCGGTTCACTTATTTCCCCTGGCTCCATACTGAAGGCTGCTGCCTCAAATGGGGCGACCATACGTCCCTTCCCAAAGAAGCCCAAGGCTCCGCCTTGCTGTGCATTTGAAGCATCCTTTGAGTATTGGGCTGCAAGCTCTGCAAAATCTCCACCGTCATCCAGCTGTTGTTTGATGTCCCTTGCCTCTTCCTCTGTATCCACAAGTATATGGCTGGCATTTACCTGGTCTGAAGTATCGAACTCCGCTTTGTTTGCAATGAAATACTGAAGGATCTCATCCTCAGTTATATCGATATATGGCTCCATCAGGGCCTCGATTCCAAGGTTAAGCTGAATGTTCTTCTTAACTGACTCTTCAGTGAATCCGTAGTAGACAAGGGCCTCTTCAAAGGCTTCATCTCCACCATAGGAGCTTTTCATGACATCAAGCTCTTCCTGGATGGCTTCCTCGGAGATTACAACATTATTTGCCTCAACCTCCATCATAACCATCTTTTCCAGAATCAATGCCTCAAGAACTTCAGGTCCATTCTGCTGAAGCAGGTAGTTGTAGAACTCGTCCTTGGTGATCTCCACGTCGTTGATTTTTGCAACCACTTCAACATCACTTGGGTCTTCTGCCTTTTCACAGGCACCTGCAAACACCCCAAGCGCAAGTACAAGCATCAGCAATATTATTTTCCTGCTGTTTTTTCCTTTTGATAAATTCATTTTAAGTCTCCTCCCTTTAAGTATCTATGTTAGTATACCATAAAATATTAGCCAATTCATTGCAAAATTGTTACACTCAGGTGAAAATAATGTGAAATGGAGTGTTGAATGGAGCCAAGGGACCATTGGATATATTTGAGATGTTACTGTAATACTTGTTCCCTTTAGGGGTATATAAACAAAAAAGGTAGGAAGGGAAAGAGATGCCATATGAACAGCATATACCACAAGCTACTTGTAAACGCCCCCATGGGATTTTTGATACTTGAAGGAGAAGGCTCCTTTGAGGAAATGGTCGTGCATGATTTCAATTCACTTCTTAGGGAATATCTTGCTCTGGAAGAACCCGTATCGAGAATGAAGATTGTAGATATTTTGGAGAAGGGCATAGCCCAACAACTGGGAGATGTTGTTGAAGCATTAAGAGAATTGGGTGAGGTTGAGGGCATAGTTTTCATAAACTCATTTTACTTCAACATCAAGGGATTGGACCTTGGGGATGGATTCTTTGCAATAACACTAACTGAAAGGGCAGGCTATTTGGACAATTACAGATCATCTGAAAAGACAAGACTCAATCTGCTGGAAAACCTTCCAGGTATGGTATACCGGTGCAGGTTGGATGAAAACTGGACCATGGAGTATGTGTCCGAGGGCTGTGAGGATTTGACGGGATATTCAGTTGACAGTCTTCTTGGCAACAGGGATATCTCCTACAATGAGATAATAGATGAAAAATACAGGAAAGACCTGTTTGAACTGTGGAGGAGGGCTGTGGAAAACAGGTCCATGGTTAAGGTGGAATACGAGATTGTAACTTCAGCAGGTCAGAAGAAATGGGTTTATGAGCAGGGCCAACCGGTTTTTGACAAGCAGGGTAATCTGGTGGTTATTGAGGGGATCATAGTTGATATTAGCGAGCAGAAGGAAAGGGAAGAGAGGATAAACTATCTGACCTATTACGATGCCATGACCGGGGTATACAACAGGAGGTACTACAACAATACCATAGATGAGATGGACTGTGAGGATTCACTCCCCCTGTCTGTAATAGTGGGGGATATAAATGGGCTCAAGCTCATAAATGATGCCTTTGGCCAT
>CALGAG010000011.1 GCA_937951995.1 uncultured Bacillota bacterium | reverse complement strand
AGCACCTCTATTGCCTTGTCATAATCCTCCTTCATGGTGTACAGACTGCTAAGTACATAAAGGGAAGCCTGCTTGACCTCAAGGTCATCTATTACGGATGCTGCTTCCAGAAGGGATATTGACCTGTCCAAAACCTTATTTGCCTGGTCTTCGGATTCAGCCATCTGGATGTATTCCTGGAGAAGGCTTCCGATCCTGAACTTAAGGAAAAGGCTGTTGGGATATGCCTCAAGGTAGTTCTCACAAACCAAAAGGGCATCATCATAGTCCCCTGTCTCAAACTTCTCAGCACACACCTTGTAAATGTTTGTAACATCATCCGGACTGATCTCCGTTTCAAACATCAACAGCGCATCCAGTGATGTCCCCAGGAGCCTCGCTATAGGTGAAAGCATTGTAATATCAGGATAGGAGGAATTGTTCTCCCACCTTTCAACAACATCAGGTGTCGTACCAAGTGCATGGGCAAACTGATCTATTGAAATCCCCTTGTTCTGTCTCAATTTCTGGATGGTGCTTCCTATTGATAGTTTCATTGTTTCCTCCTTGTACATTAATATTATTGCCGAATTTACCTATATTCAATTATACCCTTTAGAGTGCATCTTAATAAATTAAATTGCCAATTTATCCAGTCACCGGTTTAACAGATTATGGTAATGGGTTTTAGACCAAAACAGACGGGGTAGAAATATAAGGAAACTGGAACCAAGAAGGAGGGATTTTATGTTTTTCAAGAAAATTGAAACTGAAGGACTGGCTCATTATTCCTATATGGTGGGAGATGGGGACGACATTGCAGTTATTGACCCGATGAGAGATATTCAGGTCTACATGCATGAAGCGAGAAAAGCCGGTATGAGAATAAAGTATATCCTTGAAACCCATAGAAACGAGGATTATGTAATTGGATCAATGGAGCTTTCCCAGAAGACAGGGGCTCAGATATACATATCAGACCATGAGGACCTTGGTCATGTCTATGGTGAGAGAATCAAGGACGGCTTTGAAATCCAAATGGGAGACATAAGGCTAAAGGCATTACATACACCTGGCCACACCTTGGGGCATATGAGCTACGTTTTGTACGAAGAGGGTAAAGAGGAGCCATACATGGTCTTTACTGGAGACTGCATGTTTATGGGAGATTTCGGAAGGACGGACTTCTATGGGGAGGAAAACCTAGAAAAGATGACAGGCCTACTGTATGATAGTATTTATGAGAAGATTTTGCCACTTGGGGACCATGTTCTATTGCTTCCGGCACACGGTGCAGGGTCTGCCTGTGGAGATTCAATGGATGAAAGGCCCTACTCCTCACTTGGTTATGAAAAGGCAACCAATGAGATGTTTAAACTGGGGTCAAAGGAGGAGTTCATCGAGAAGTTTGCAAAAATGAGAGTAAAGCCTAGATACTTTGAGAGGATGGAGGTCCTCAATGTCCAAGGAGGAGACTTTGTTGGAGATGAGGTTGTCCTTAACGTACTTACAGTGGAAGAACTGGAGGCCATCAAGGAAGATGTGATACTTGTTGACGCCAGGACAAAAGAGGGCTACATTGGCGGCCACATACCAGGCTCAATATTTCTGTCCAAGGGAAACCTTACTGCATTTCTTGGCTCAATATACTTTCCGGATGACAAGCTTGCCTTTGTAATAGATGGTTCAATGGGGGAAATGGAAGAAATATACTGGTACTGCAGGAGAATTGGCTTTGATAAAATGGTTGGTTACCTTCCAGAGGCAATTGAAATGTGGCAGGAAAAGGGAAATGAAGTTGACAAGCTTCCTACAATATCTGCCAGAGGCTACAAGGAGATTGAAAATGGCGATGATTTCATATTACTGGACATACGGGATCCAGAGGATATTCAGGAGGGTGACCCAGCCCACAACAGGGTGAACATTCAATTGAAGAGCCTATATGAAAATCTGGACAAGCTGGATAAGAACAAGGCCATATATGTTCTATGCGGCTCGGGGAACAGGGCCACCACTGCTGCATCCTATCTGAAGTTCGAAGGCTTCCATGCAGTTGTAATAACAGGTGGGGTGAGGATGTACAGAAACATCTCATAGAGATAGAGAGGGAAAGGATCAAGCAGGCTCATCTATGGAGGCTGCTTGATTTCTAAATCAGGGGAGGATTGCCATGAGTAGTGATGTAATAATTGTATTTGTTATACTTTTTGCTGCAATCATAATGTTCTCCACAGAAAAAATCAGGAATGACGTTGCATCCATTATCATAATGCTCTCCCTGGCATGGAGTGGGATAATTTCCCTGAATCAGGCCTTTGCAGGATTCTCGTCAAATGCTGTCGTTGCAATAATGGGAGTAATGATCATAGGTTACAGTATTGAAAAGACTGGGATAATGGATACATTTGCAAACATAATAATGAGGAAGGCAGGAACCCAGGAGAACAAGGTAATAGCAGTTGTTATGGCAGTGGCCGGCATGATTTCATCATTTATGCAGAATATCGGGGCTGTTGCACTGTTCTTGCCTGCAGTCAAGAAAATCGGAAACAAGTCTGGGATAAGCCATCAAAGGCTTATAATGCCACTGGCCTTTGCAGGGATTCTGGGTGGAACCATAACAATGGTCGCTTCAGGGCCTTTGATAATATTGAACGACCTTCTCAACAAGGGAGGCTATGACAGCTTCGGGCTTTTCAGCGTAACACCCATAGGGCTGGGCGTGCTCCTGGCAGGGATTCTTTACTTTTTCATGCTTTCAGGCAAGGTGTTGCCAGGAGGAGAAGATAAATCTCAGGGAAGGAAGGATGAGCTTCTTGACATCTATAATCTTCCCAAGGAAATCCACGAGGTTGCAATTGAGAAGGACAGCGAGTTAATTGGGAAAACCATAGAAGAGCTTGATATTTGGAGAATCTATGGAATCCACATCCTGGCCCTGTGGGAATCCGGCAGTAAGACATTTATCCCATGGAGAAAGACAACCTTCAAGGAAGGGCAGGTATTGGCAATATTCGGAGAGGATGACCACCTTAATCAATTTTTCAATGCCTTCAACCTTGAACACAAGCATGGTCTTGTTGTGTTCAGGGAGCTTGCAGATGAGAAGGAAGCTGGCTTTGCGGAAATAATCCTGCCTCCCGATTCAAATCTCAAGGGAAAAACCCTTGAGGAGATAGCTCTAAGAAAGAATTACAGAATAGAGCCTATAACATACATCAACACAGATGGGAACAGGCTTAACCTCATGGACTGGGAAATGGAGTCGGGTTTGAAGGTAATAGTTTTTGCACGGTGGGAAGACCTTAACAGTCTGAAGAAGTCAAAGGATTTTGTGGTCATAAGTGAAGTGAAGCCACCGGAGGAAAGCTCAAGGGCCGACAAGAAGGTCCACGCAATGTCCATACTTGGAGCGGGAATACTCTTGATACTCCTGGGAGTCCCTCTTCCACTAAGCTTTCTTTCAGCAGCTATCCTTATGCTGTTCACCAAGGTAATCTACAAGGAGGAGCTCTACGAGGCAATAGACTGGAAAACTGTCTTTCTGCTGGCGGGGCTGATACCCTTGGGAACTGCTTTTGAACAAACCGGTGCAGCAAGGCTGACCGCTGAAGCCATAATAAATGTAGTGGAATCCTGGAATGTGCTTTTTATCCTGATAGTAATCGGGCTTATAACATCATTCTTTTCACTCTTCATGTCAAATGTTGCGGCAACAGTTTTACTGGTGCCCCTGATACTTATCATGGGTGAGAGCTTTGGAATAGACCCAAGAGGTCTTGCTCTTCTTGTGGCAGTGTCTGCATCAAACTCATTTGTCATACCGACCCATCAGGTAAATGCCTATATAATGGGTCCGGGTAACTATAAAACAGCAGACTACCTAAAGGCAGGAGGGATCATGAGTGCAATCTTCCTTCTTGTGACAACATTGATAGTGTATTTCTTCTATATATAGGACGATTAGCAAAGGAGGATAAAGATGGATTTTTTAATGCTTGAAAGATGGTCGCCCTATCTTGTTGGGGTATTGATCGGGCTTTTGAATGTAGTTTCCCTTCTGGTTTCCAAGAAGCCCCTTGGCGCATCCACGAGCTTTATGAAGCTGGGAGGGATAATCTACAGGTCCTTTGACAAGGAAAAGGCTCAGAACAACGAGTATTATCAAAAGAATGAGCTTAAGCTGGACTGGGGCATGATGCTGGTATTTGGAATTATCATCGGAGCATTTGTATCCTCAATCCTGTCTGGAGACTTCAATCTCATTGCAGTTCCAAGCATGTGGGCAAACGAGGTTTCTGGGAGCTTTTTGGTTAGGTTTTTCTCGGCCTTGCTGGGAGGGGTCTTCCTTGGCGTAGGAGCAAGATGGGCTGGTGGCTGCACAAGTGGCCATGGAATAAGCGGAACCAGCTTTCTTTCAGTTATTAGCTGGGTGGCTGCAATCGCATTCTTTATTGGCGGTATAGCTGTGGCCTTCCTGATCTATGGAATGTAGAGGTGATTAAAATGGCAAAGAATAATAGAACCTTGATGCAGGGTCTTGTAATAGGAATCCTTTTTGGCTTCTTTCTACAAAAGGGAGGGGTCACCAAGTATGATGTCATAGTTGGACAGCTTAGGCTCATTGATTTTACCGTAATAAAAATCATCCTTACTGCAATAGTTGTATCCATGATGGGAATAAGCTATTTTTATCCCAAGGACATGCTTCCAGTAAAGACAAAGGCAGGATCAGTCAAGAACGCAACAATAGGCGGACTCCTCTTTGGGGTTGGATTTGGTCTTCTGGGCTATTGTCCTGGCACAATAGCCGGTGCCATAGGAAACGGATACATGGATGCAGTCACTGGAGGGCTGATTGGGATTGTCCTAGGGACAATGATCTATGCCATGATATATGGGAAACTCAAGGAAAAGGGAGTGCTGACACAGGACAAGTACAGTGAGTACAGTCTTTACCACCACATAAAGGGAAGTCCCTTCAAGGTGACAATACCCTTTGGGGCATTGATAGTGATTGTACTTTTCATAATGGAAGGTGTAGGACTTTAGGAGGCGAATGTTTTCGCCTCCTCTATTTGGAAGGGGAGGATCAGATGAAGCAGGAGTTTGTTATCATAGGGGGAGTTGCAGCAGGAATGTCCTGTGCGGCCAAGCTATCCAGAGAGGATTCAGAAGCAAGAATAACAGTTTATGAAAAAGGAAGGCACATATCCTACGGTGCCTGCGGTCTGCCCTACTATGTAGGGGATGTGATCCAAGACCACAATAGGTTGGTGATAAAGGAGCCGGTGGATTTTGAGGATACCAATATAGATGTGAAAATCATGCACCGGGTAGCAAGGGTCCTGCCAGAAGATAAAAAGCTTGTGGTAACTGACCTTGAAACAGGCAGCGAATTTGAGAAAAGCTACCACAAGCTTGTGATTGCAACTGGGGCTGAGCCTGTTAAGCCTCCCTTTGTGGATGAGAGTGTGGGGAATGTATTCACCTTAAGGACCATTGAGGATGGACAAAAGATAAAGGAGGCGGCTCTTTCTGACAGGGTTAAGAGGGTTGTTCTAATCGGAGCAGGCTACATCGGCCTTGAACTGGTTGAATCCTTCCATAATCTTGGAAAGAAGATTTCCGTTATCAATCGGTCGGCCAACATTATGAAGCCCGTTGACCAGGAAATAAGGGACTTGCTCATAGAGGAGCTTAAGGATAAGGGGATTGAGCTGAACTTTAACGAGGAGGTTGAGAAGATAACTCAGGGCCAGGACGGCATGGTCAAGTCGGTGGTCACCGACAAGGGTGACCACCCTGCAGACCTTGTTGTGGTTGCAATTGGGGTTGCACCTGCCACCGGATTCCTGGAAGGGTCTGGAATAGAGACCTTAAAGAATGGGGCCATTATAATCAATGACAGGATGGAGACAAATATTGGGGATATCTATGCAGCAGGGGACTGCGCTACAATCTACCACAGGATCCTCAAGAAAAACGTCCACATTCCCCTTGCAACCTATGCAAACAGACAGGGTAGACTCCTTGGGGAGATACTTGCAGGTAAGGACAGCAGGTTTCCGGGAGGAATAGGTGCATCGGTGGTGAAAATACTGGACCTCACCATAAGTGCAACTGGAGTAAATGAAAAGCAGGCCAAGGATAGTGGTCTTGAATATGAGACCCAGTTCATAAAGGGATACAGCAATGCTGGTTACTATCCTGGAAGCAAACCCTTATATGTAAAATATATTATTGAGAAGGGGTCCAAGGTCCTTCTCGGTGCACAGCTTGCAGGAGAAAAGGGTGCCCAACACAGAATAAATGCACTGTCAATTGCAATTCAAGAAGGCTTGACCCTAAGGGAGCTCGCCTACAGCGATTTTGCATATACCCCACCCTATTCAGGTGCCTGGGACCCACTTCAGGTTGCAGCCAATGTGGCTGAATAGAAAAAAGATTTTTGGGAATATATAGACAGAGGTGAATATATGGACAACAGAGAATATGTGGGCCTGACAAGAAATGAAAAATTGGGGCGGCAAAAGGAAATCTGGAAAGTTTTCACAAAGTTGGGTTTCCTTGCCTTTGGAGGGCCCGCTGCCCATATAGCAATGCTTGAGACAGAGGTAATCGAAAAAAGAAAATGGTTGAGTCGGGATAGGTTTATGGACTTTATGGGGGCTACCAACATCATTCCAGGTCCAAACTCCACAGAGATGGTTATGTTGGTAGGTTATGAGAGGGGAGGAATTCCTGGACTCTTTGTTGCAGGTGGATCCTTTATTATCCCTGCCATGCTGTTGGTGCTCATGTTTGGGGTAATGTATTTGACCTACGGGTCTCTTCCTGAACTGACCACAGTCCTGGACGGGGTCAAGGCAGTTATAATGGCGGTAATCATAAATGCGCTCTACAGGCTGTTTAGAAATGTAATAAGGAGCAAAGAGGCCCTGTTATTTGGTATTTCCATAGCTGCAGTCTACCTGCTGGGGGTAGGGGAAATCCCCCTTTTATTCGCAGCAGGAGCATTAATGATGCTATGGAGGAACAAGGACAGGATAGGGGGGAAGACCTACTCCCTGGCACTTCCGGTGATTTTCTGGACCTTCCTGAAGATAGGGGCAGTGCTCTATGGCAGCGGCTATGTGCTTCTGGCATTTTTGGAGGCTGAGTTTGTTGAGACCCTTGGGGTCCTTACAGAGCAGCAGATTCTGGATTCCGTTGCTGTAGGCCAGTTTACACCAGGACCTGTATTTACAACGGCAACATTTTTGGGCTATGTACTTGGAGGTTTACCAGGAGCAATTCTTGCTACGATTGGAATATTCCTACCGGCCTTTACACTGGTTATATTCCTTAAGCCACTTATCTACAAACTAAGGGAAAACAAATGGCTATCAGGTGCCCTTGATGGGGTAAACATTGCATCACTTGTGCTTATGGCAGTGGTCAGTGTCAAGCTTGGGATGTCATCCATTATCAGCATAACAACGGCCATGATTTTCATTGGAAGCATGGTAGGGATCATGAAGTACAAGATAAACACCGCCTGGCTTATAATAGCGGGAGGTGCAATAAACTGGATAGTGCAATCGATAATATAGAAAAGAACCCTCCTGGGGTTCTTTTCTAGTATAGACCGTATGTTGAATCAATATCCTGTACGAAAATTATGCCGTTTCCTGGCTCATCTATCTTCATATCCTTGCTGATGGAGGATACAATTCCCTCAGTAAATTCACTTTGGGATATAATCAGTACGATTTCCTTCTCGGGCTCAATCTCCATTCCGAAAACCTTGCTGGTCTCATGGATCCCTGAACCCCTTCCGTTGATTATGGTGGCTCCTCTGGACCCAGCCTTGTTTGCCGCATCAACAACCATTTCTCCTTTTCCCTTGTCCACAATCGATAGTATAAGATTGTACTCTGCCACCTTTTCACCTCTTTCCTCAATTTCAGTGCATTTCATCGCCTTGGTACCAAAAATCCCCTTGATGGAAGTGCTAAAGGCAATTCCGTGATTTGGTTTTTTAAAATTGAACTTTTTGTCCAGTTCCTCAAGGGCAATTTCGCATGTGTTGGAATCTGCTGCCATAAGGACTATTTCCTTTCTAGCCTCATTTATTCCAAGGAATTCCAACAATTGGTTTCTGATTGTCCCAGTTCCCAAAAGGATGGTCCCGCCCTTGACTCCGTGTTTTTTTGCATGCTTCAAAATCTTGCTGGCCATTCCTATATTGACGATGACCGTTATAAGATTTATTTCATCAAAGCAATTTTTATTATCCATCACTGTCAACCCCCTCCTTTCTGGAATTTATACTAAAGAACAAGCCCAGTATCTGCAAGGTTAGTATTGGCATGAGTGCAACCATGGCTATCATGCCGAAGCCATCCAAGAGTACATCTGCCCAGGGTATGGCCTCTGCTGCCCCTTGGGTAAATGCGAGAATAAATGTTGCGGTCATGGGACCGGTTGCAACCCCTCCCGCATCGAAGGCAATACCCACAAACAGTTTGGGTACAACATAGCTTAGGCCAATGGAAAGAGCATAGCCTGGGATCAGATAGTGCCAAAGCTGAATGCCGGGCAAAATAATCCTTATCATTGACAGGCCGATTGCAAGACCTCCACCAAGAGCAAGGGCTGTAAGTACGGCTCTTCTTTTTACATAACCACTTGTTACATCCTCAACCTGATGTGTAAGGACATAGACGGCAGGTTCTGCAAGCATTGTTACAACTCCCAAAATGAATCCCATAAGGATGAGAAAATAATAGCTGTCCCGAGATGCAAGTGAATAGCCAATGATGGTTCCAACATTCATGAATCCTCCGTTTACGCCCACCATAAAGAGGACCAAACCAAGGAATGAATAGATGAATCCCTTGAGAAGCCTGCTGAAGGCTTTCTTCTCCAGTTTAAAGCTTACCTTTTGTAGGAGCAGGAAAATGATAAGTAAAGGAGCCAGGGACATTATGCTCTCACCTGCAATTCCCGACAGGTGGGAAAAAAATGGTCCAATCAATGACTCAGTCACAGGTAATTCAAATTGCAATGTGGAGCTGAGCTCACCGGTATCTGAAAAAATGCTTAGAACCATCACTGACATTATTGCTCCCACAGATGCTATTGATACCAATCCAAAGCTGTCCTTCTCTCCAGCTTTGCTGTCCTTTTTCAGTGCGGAAACCCCAACTGAAAGAGCCAGAATAAAGGGAACTGCCAGAATTCCAGTTGTTGCCCCAGATGTGTCAAATGCTATTGTCAAAAGCTGGGACGGTGTAAAGATTGCAAGAATAAATGTCACCCCATAAAGGACTGTCAATACCTTATATAGGGGAATGTTGTAAACAATCCTTAGCATTCCAACAGCCACCATAACAGCGAGACCAAGGGATACAACAACCAGGAGGGTAGTTCCTCTAATGCCGCCATCTGTAACTGCATCCACCTGGTTTGCAAGAACCATCAGACCCGGCTCGGCTATGGATATAAGAAATCCCAAGACAAGACCTGATACAGCAACAATTGAAACTTTTCCAGTTGTGGAGATGGTTGCACCCAGAAGTTTGCCAAGGGGTGCAATGCCAATATCAATCCCAATCAAGAACAGTGTAAGTCCCACCACTATAAGGAATGCCCCAATTATAAAGGTCAGAAGCATCGTTCCATCCAGTGGAGTAAGTGTGAAGTTTAGCATTAACACAATTATGGTTATGGGAAGTACTGATAAGGAAACTTCCTTGAATTTGTCAAACAAGAGGTTCATAGGTTCACATCCAGTGTAGTTATAGTAAAAAAAAGTCATTCAAACAAGAGTATACCCAAATTGTTTATAGAATAACATCAATTAGTTTCTGGGGAGACATACTTAGACCCAGTAAAATCAAAAACGTAACATTTGTTACTGAAAGTATGGTATATATTAGTATAGAATGTATTCAGATACTAAGGAGGTTAACATATATGAATAAATACTTTGACCCAAAGGAGAAGGTATACGATATAACCGAAAGGTACCCAGAGACCCTTGATGTGTTTGCTGCAAATGGATTTGAACACCTTAAGAACGAAGCAATGCGGAAGGTCATGGGAAAGACAATCAACCTTGAGACCGCCTGCAAGACCAAGAAGGTCAACCTTCAGCTTTTTGAGCAGAAACTGGTGGATGTGATTGAACAGACCAGGGGATCAGTTGATGCGACCCTAAACCAGGCCAGGGAAAATGGTGATGGTGAAGTCAGCATCCTTGGAGTGCTTCCATGCCCCGTAAGAATACCCTTGATGGAAAGCTTCAGCAAGTGGCTGGAAGACCATGAAAAGGACCTTGACTACAGGATAGACTATGAGCTTAAGGCTGCAAACATTGGAGTGGATTGGATTCGAGATGAGATGGAGAAGGCTTCTTCCCATGACATAGCAGACCTTTTCATGTCAGCAGGTTTTGATCTTTTCTTCGATGAAAAGCTTATGGGGAAATTCAAGTCACAGGGAGTATTCCAGGACATGTCAGGCTTTGAAAGTCTCAATACAGATTTTGACAATGATAGGATTTCACTGAAGGATCCCATGGGACAATACACCACACTTGCCGTTGTACCAGCAGTGTTCCTGGTAAATACCGAGGAGCTGGATGGAAGGGAGATGCCCCTGTCATGGGAGGACCTTCTTAGTGGTGAGTTCGAAAACTCAATTTCACTGCCCCTAAATGACTTCGACCTTTTCAATGCACTACTCTTGAGCATTCACAAGGAGTTTGGAGAGGACGGGATAAGAAGGCTTGGAAGGGCACACATGAGAAGCATGACTCCGGCGGAGATGGTGAAGTCCAATATTAGGAATACTTCATCAGGAATACCTACAGTTACTGTAATGCCCTATCTCTTTGCCAAAATGGTTAGGGAAGAGAGTCCCCTGAAGCCTGTATGGCCAAAGGAGGGCGCAGTCATAAGTCCAATATTCCTTCTTTCAAAGGAGGACAAGAGGGACAAGGTCAAACCTCTTGTGGACTACTTCATGTCAAAGGAAGTAGGTCAGATGCTGGCTACCAGTGGAAAGTTCCCTTCCACCCACCCCGAGGTGGAAAACGGACTTACAGAAGACCAGGGCTTCATGTGGATTGGTTGGGACTACATCAACAGTCATCCTGACCTGGGAGCCTTGATAAGGGAACTGATGGATATCTTCAATGAGGAAGCAGGTGTAAAATAGATGAATCTAGTGATATTTTCTGGACCTCCCTCATCGGGGAAGACCAGTATTATACTAAAGACAATTGAAGCAATGAGAAAAAGAGACCTTCAGGTGGGGGTTGTTAAGTTCGACTGCCTAAGTACAGATGATGACATACTTTATGAAAAGGCGGGAATACCTGTCAAGAAGGGACTTTCAGGAGCACTTTGCCCAGACCACTACTTTGCCTCAAACATTGAGGAGGTAGTGCAATGGGGAAGGAAAACAGGCCTGGACCTTCTAATAACAGAATCCGCCGGACTATGCAACAGGTGTTCACCATACATCAAGGAAATTAAGGGAGTATGTGTAATAGACAACCTTTCTGGCATAAATACACCCAAGAAGATCGGGCCAATGCTAAAGGCTGCAGATATTGTTGTAATAACAAAGGGGGATATTGTATCCCAGGCGGAAAGGGAGGTCTTTGCTTCAAAGGTAAACTCAGTAAACCCAAAGGCCATGACCATGCACATAAATGGCCTAACAGGTCAGGGAGCTTTTGAACTGAGCACCTTGCTCTATGATGAGGATCGAAGGCTTGAGACAGTAACAGGAATGGAGCTTCGGTATCCCATGCCATCGGCACTTTGTTCATACTGTCTTGGAGAAACCAGGATTGGTGAGGCTTTCCAGATGGGAAATGTGAGAAAGATTGAACTGGGTGATATGGATGAATAAGATGACAATAGACCAGATACTAGAGAAATATCCCTTTGCAATGAGCTACTTTGTTGAAAACAAACTGGACATTGAAGATCACAAGGAGAAGACGTTTACAGAATTCCTGGATGGATTCACCCATGAAGAGGTTGAAGACCTGGCCATGGACAAAGATGAGCTTTTGGAGAATCTTGAAGTTTTCATAAACCAGATGAAGGAATTTCTGGGAATAAAGGAAGAGGTTGGGGTAAGGTCACTGACAATACTCCCTGGGTTTGACAAATCCGGACAGCCTGAAGGCTTCAGTGAACTTACAATCGAGACATCACAGGTAATATCAATAGTTGGTCCAACTGGATCAGGAAAGTCAAGATTGCTGGCTGACATTGAGTGGACTGCACAGAATGATACCCCAACTGGAAGGAGCATCCTGATAAACGATGAGCTTCCAGACAAAAAATGGAGATTTTCATCCAACAATAAGCTGGTTGCACAGCTTTCCCAGAACATGAACTTTGTCATGGACCTTACTGTGATGGAATTTCTTCAGCTTCACGCTGAAAGCAGGTTGGTGGAGGACATTGAAGGTACAATAGAAAGAATAATCAAGGCAGCGAACAGCCTGGCAGGGGAGAAATTTCAGCTGGACACTCCTGTTACAGCATTGAGTGGAGGTCAATCTAGGGCGCTTATGATTGCAGATACGGCCATACTTAGTTCCTCGCCTATAGTCCTGATTGATGAAATCGAGAATGCCGGCATAGACAGGAGAAAGGCCCTTAACCTGCTAATAGACGAGGACAAGATAGTGCTTATGGCAACCCATGACCCAACCCTTGCCCTTATTGCAGACAAGAGGATAATCATAAGAAACGGTGGAATAGCAAAAATCATCGAAACAACAGAAGAGGAAAAGGAGATTCTCCACAAGCTTGAAAAGATGGATACCTACATCCAGGAAATGAGATCAAATCTAAGGAATGGAGAATCTTTGACCATATAGTGGAAAGGCTGGAACCCAAGAAAAAAATAGGAGGTATAATATTATGCATGACGGATGTACAGGAAGTTTTGGAAGTGGTAAGGCAGTGGTGGACAAGATTAGGGCGATGGGCTTTAACACTAGACCCATGCCACCAGGAGTTACAATTAATTGCATCGAGTGTGGCAGCGACTTTGAAATGACCCACCTAGAAACAAAATGCCCAAGCTGTGAAATGGTGTATGGAGTGACACCATGTTCAACAGCATATCCTGAAAGGATCAAGGCAGCTGGGAAGAATTATTAATTCCCATTTCTGAATTCTGATGGTGTTAAGCCAGTTATACTTTTAAAAACTGAATTAAAGTAGTTTTGATTTGAAAAACCTACGGCAAGAGCTATATCCATAATGGAGGAATTTCCATCCAGGAGAAGGCTCTTGCTTTTTTCAATTCTATAATCATTGAGAGACTGTGTGAAGGACTTGCCAGTCTCTTTTTTGTATAGACTTGAGAAATATGTCCTGTCTAAGCCAAGATAGGTTGAAATATCATCCAATGTGATTTTTTCATGGTAATTTGCGCTTATGTAATGGTCTGCCCTGTTTACATGAAGGCTAAATCCCTGGCACCTTTGTACTCCTGTAAGCGAATAGTCGTTCTCAAAGCTTCGCAACAGAGCAATGAGATTAGGCATCAAAGCCCTGGGCAGGTACCTGGCCCAGGAGTAAACCCCCTTGGAACAGGTGGAAGGCCCTAGTGCATAGTAGCCATTACTCTTATCACCCTCCACTGGTACACATACCAGATAAAGCTTCATATCCAAAGGTATGTATGATTCATGGTTCCCATTTCCTATCAGCCTGGATAGTTTGCCCATAGTGAATTCCTCCATCGACAACTCATCACTTTTTGAAAGGCCCCTTTGATCTAGAAGTTCCAATTCTGCTGAGTACAGGGATATTGGAATTCCAGTTGCAATATTGAATTTAGTTATGACTTCAGTCATATGTGTTTGGAACATTATTGTGTACCTCCTGAATTATGTGAAATATTTTGTAAGAAATCCAAAGATTGTTTAAACCTAAGGTGGATTGCCATGGTATATTAATGAGAGTGATTATCAATATCAACAATATAGCATATATGGTCACAAGCTTCAACCACTTTACATAGAACGGATGATATGATGAATAAGTTTATTGTTTTACTCCTATTGGTAATGCTATCTTTGGCATCACTATTTATTGGAGCTGGGGATATTACAGCAATGGATATCTTGCTTCTGGAGGACTCCAAGGTGGAGCTTCTTCTGATAAGCAGGATTCCAAGATTGGCAAGTATCATAATAGCTGGGATGGGCATGAGCATAGCAGGACTTATCATGCAGCAGATAAGCAGGAATAAGTTTGTATCACCAACCACTGCAGCCACTGTGGACTCATCAAGATTGGGGATACTGGTAGGTATGATTCTCATTCCAGGAGCAGGCACATTGTGGAAGATGAGTTTATCTTTTGTGTTTGCGGTTGGAGGGACAATGGTTTTTATGAGACTTCTTGATAGGATTAAGATCAAGAATACTGTTTTCATTCCATTGGTGGGGATAATGCTAGGTAGCATAATAGAATCCTTTACAACCTTTCTTGCATACAGATACGACCTGGTGCAGAATGTGAATTCATGGCTACAGGGAGACTTTTCAATGATTATGAAGGGTCGGTTTGAGCTCTTGTACATAAGCATACCTTTATTGATAGTGGCATGGAAATATGCCGACAGGTTCACTGTTGCGGGTATGGGTGAGGACTTTGCATTGAATTTGGGCTTGAACTACAAGACAGTTGTGAATATTGGTGTCACAATTGTTGCCCTGATATCGGCAACTGTAATCGTAACAGTAGGAAGAATTCCTTTTCTGGGATTGATTATACCAAACCTGGTGACCCTTTACAGGGGGGATAACATGAAGGGTAACATCTGGATTGTTGCCTTGTCAGGCAGTGCTTTTCTCCTGTTTGCGGATATTCTCGGAAGACTGGTCATTTATCCCTACGAGGTTTCCATAAGCCTGACTGTGGGAGTGATGGGTAGTATGATCTTCCTCTACCTGCTATTGAGGGGGGATAGATGATGGACAATAAGAGAAAGATTGTAATACTTACACTGATTTCTTTAGCGATGACATTGGCATTTGTGTTCTGGGGACTAGGTCCAACAAATTGGAGGTTTTTCATCCAGACAAGGTTACCCAAGGTTGCAGCCATTGCAATTACAGGAGCTGCAATAGGCTATTCATCCCTGCTTTTCCAGACAGTCAGCAACAACAGGATATTGACCCCAAGTGTTCTGGGGCTTGACAGCCTGTATATGCTACTCCAAACCTTTGTAATATTCACATTTGGATCCACAAGCAGGGTAGCAGTTGATAGGAATCTGAACTTTTTTATCACCGTTATACTTATGGTTCTGTTCTCGACACTGCTTTTCAAGCTCCTCCTCCAAAGGGAGTCAGGCAATATTATGAAACTGCTGCTTGTGGGAATAATAATGGGTACACTTTTTTCAAGTCTTTCGTCCTTTATGCAGATGGTGATAGACCCAAACGAGTTCATGCACGTCCAGGACAGGATGTTTGCCAGCTTCAACAGGGTAAATACAGACATTCTGATTGTAGCCATGGTTATAACCATAGGAGCATTGTCCTTGACATTGAAGGATACAGCCCTTTGGGATGTGCTGACACTGGGCAGGGATAATGCCATAAACCTTGGTGTTGACTACGACAGGACTATAAGGAGGATGCTATTTACAGTATCATTACTTGTCTCTGTATCAACTGCCCTGGTTGGACCTATCACATTTCTGGGGATGCTGGTTGTGAACCTGGCAAGGGAGATGCTGAACACCTTTAGGCACAGGGAACTCATCACTGGTTCAATACTATTGGGAATACTGTTTCTTGTCGGGGGCCAGCTTATGGTTGAAAGGGTTCTTAACTTTTCAACACCAATCAGTGTAATAATAAATTTTGTGGGAGGAATTTACTTTATTAAACTTTTATTAAAGGAGAGTGTGGGATGATTGAAATAAGAGGAATTGAAAAGAACTACGGTAAATTGAGGGTTCTAGACGATGTAAGTACTACAATCGAGAAGGGTAAGATAACATCCTTTATCGGACCAAATGGTGCCGGAAAGAGCACCCTGCTTTCGGTTGTAAGCAGACTTGTGAATCAGGATAGGGGCCAGGTCCTGATTGAAGGAAGGAGTCTGACGGATTGGGATAGTGACGAGCTGGCAAAAAAGGTTTCCATACTAAGACAGTCAAACCATATGAATGTAAGACTGACCATCCGTGAACTTGTAAGCTTTGGAAGATTCCCCCACAGCAAGGGAAGATTGACAAAAGAGGATAAGGATTTCATTGACAGGGCAATTGAGTACATGAAGCTTGAAGATATCCAACACAAGTATCTGGATCAGCTTAGTGGTGGTCAGAGGCAACGGGCATACATAGCAATGGTTATTGCCCAGGACACTGACTACATACTTCTTGATGAGCCACTGAACAACCTGGATATGAAGCATGCCGTTGAAATAATGAGAATGCTGAAAAAGCTGGTAAGGGATTTGGATAAGACCATAGCGATAGTAATACACGACATCAACTTTGCATCCTGTTACTCGGACCGTGTTGTGGCTATGAAGGATGGGAGACTGATGGAGGAAGGGGAAACAGACAAGATAATCAATTCCCATTCCCTTGGACAGATTTATGATATGGATTTTCAAGTGACACGAATGAACAATATGAATCTTTGCGTATATTTCTAACTTAACAATTAAGGAGTGAATGATTAATGAAAAATGTTAAAAGTATGTTTTTATCAATTATGGCAGTGGTCCTTGCAATTGGAGCAATGGGCTGTTCAGCATCCCCTGAGGCTGAAGGTGCAACTGGTGTCAAGACCGTAACAATAAGTCATGAGCTGGGAGATACAACTGTTGCCTTGAATCCTGAAAGGGTGGTTGTGTTTGATTATGGGATCCTGGACTCAATGAAGGAACTGGGAATAGAAGTAATAGCCCTTCCAAAGCAATCGCTGCCTGCCCATCTAGGTGAGTTTGGCGGAATGGAATATATAGATGCTGGAACACTCAAGGAACCAAACTTTGAGGTGATCTATGAAGCCTCTCCAGACCTGATAATAGTATCCGGCAGACAAGTGGACATGTATGATGATTTTGCAAGAATCGCACCAACTGTATATATGCCAATGGACAATGGTGAATACCTTGAGTCATTAAGGAATAACCTGAATATATTGGGTCAAATATTTGACAAGAAAGAGATGGTTGATGAAAAGGTTGATGATATTGAGAGCTCCATCCAGTACCTAAATGAGATTGCAAGTGATAGGGTCGAGAACGGACTGTTTGTGATGGCTAATGATGGGAACCTTAGCGTTTATGGGGAAGGTTCAAGATTTGGAGTACTACATGAGGAATTTGGAATCCCTGCAGCTGACAGGGAGATTGAAAGCTCAACACATGGTCAGAAGATTACCTTCGAGTATATTCAGCAAATCGACCCTGAGTACATATTTGTTATGGACCGGGCAGCGGTTGCCGGGGGAGAAGTATCTGCCAAGAGCGTCATGGATAATGAAATAATTGGTATGACAAGAGCCTATGCTGAAGGCAAGATAATCTATCTGGATGCCCACGTCTGGTATGTAGGTGCAGGGGGAATTGGAAGTACCGAGAAGATGATAAATGAAATAACTTCAGCCATAGAATAGGAGTGAAAATTCCCCATATTCAAGAGTATGGGGAATTTTCACTCCTTTTTCAACCATTGGTAACAAGTGTTACGGATATATTTATGTATTCCACCTATAATAGACCTTGTGAGTAACATCAGAGAGAATATTTTTTAGGAGGAATTGATAATATGGCTGAGAATCAAATGTTTTGCTATCAGTGTCAGGAAGCCGCTGGTGGAAAAGGATGTACAAAGGTAGGAATGTGTGGAAAGACAAGTGAGGTTGCAAATCTTCAGGACCTTATGATATATGGACTTAAGGGACTGTCAGAGGTTGGAGTTAAGGCTGATGAGATCGGATACAAAATGGAAGGTCTGGACAGACTGATAATCGAAGGCCTGTTTATGACAATCACAAATGCAAACTTTGACAAGGACAGATTCTTTGAGGGCATCAAGCTTGTACTTAAGAAGAGGGATGAACTGAAATCAATACTTGAGGAAAAAGGCGTAGACCTTCAAGGACTAAAGGATGCAGCAACATTTAC
>CALGAG010000010.1 GCA_937951995.1 uncultured Bacillota bacterium | reverse complement strand
CTGCTCATTGAAAAGCAAACCCATAACGGGATAGAGAATGTCTATGTATTTCACTTCTTTGCTGATAGATATTACCGGAAAGTTCAACCTTTTCCCTGTTTCAATAATTTCATTGGACACCACTGGTACTACATCAGAGACTTTTATTATAATTCCTGCTGCACCATTTCTTGCAACATCCTCCACAAGCTTTTTTTGAGCAGTTACATCAGATTCAATGGAGTAAAAGCTTGTTAGGAGCAACTCCCCTCCTTTTATCCAATTGGCAATATCGGGTCTTTCAACAATTGTTATACCTTCTACCTCAGTCCTATCAATTATCTCGATTCCTGAAACAAGCTTGGAGTTCTCAAAGCATGACATTTTGAGTATATCCTTTAAAATGATTCCCATTTGTATCCCTCTCAATCCTATCCTAATTTAATGCAAACAGACCCTCCTTTGGGGAGGGCTTTGGTTAGCTTGAAATGCTCCTTGTTCCAGTGTCGCCGTGTATTGCAGCCTTGGCACTCTCCAGGGATGTTATGATTGCTTCTCTCTCAGGGTGAGATTTTACAAAGTCCACAGCTGCCATTACTTTTGGAAGCATGCTCCCTGGCGCAAAATGACCTTCTTTAATAAATTGCTCTGCCTCTGCTATAGTCATTGAGCTTAGCTCTCTTTGTGTTGACTTCCCAAAGTCCAGAGCTATTGTCTCTACTGCAGTTAGTATGAACAGTATGTCGCATTCCAGCATCTCTGCAAGCTTCTCACTGGCTAGATCCTTATCGATTACAGCTGCTACACCCTTAAGCTTTCCATCTTTTCTTAGTGTTGGGATTCCTCCTCCTCCAACTGCAATCACAACGTGTCCACTGTCCACCATGTCTCTTATCATGTCTATTTCAACTATATCTACAGGCTTAGGTGAAGGTACCACTCTCCTGTATCCCCTTCCTGAATCTTCAACCATTGAATATCCCTTTTCACTCTCCAATGATTTAGCTTCCTCTTCAGTGTAAAAACCCCCAATTGGCTTGGAAGGATGATCAAAAGCCTCGTCATGTTCATCCACGATTACCTGTGTAACAATAGTGCCCACTGATTTCTCTATGTTTCTTGTAGTAAGTTCATTCTTTATTGCGTTCTGAAGATGATAACCTATATATCCTTCGCTCATTGCTCCACACTCTGGAAATGGCATTTCTGGAACCTTGCTGTCTGACAGGTTTGCTGTTTCAAATGACAAGTTAATCATACCAACCTGAGGTCCGTTTCCATGTGCAACAACAACTGTATGACCTTCCTCTATAAGATCCACTATAGGTCTTGCTGTCTTTTCCACTAGTTGCAATTGCTCCTTTGGACTATTTCTAAGGGCATTTCCACCTAAGGCTATCATAACTTTACTCACATTGACCACTCCCATTCATATAGTTCCTATTCCCAATAAACTGGCATATGCTGACATCATACCTATAAATGTATCCACTCCTGAAGTCCCACCATATTTTATCACATTAAGGTATGACTTTTCATCAAAAATATTGTTCTGAATGAAATTAATTAACATCTTAATATTTTGACTGAAACATCCGTTTATTGTTTTGATCAAATAATCTTGAGAAATGTCTGTCGTTAGCTTCAGGCCTTCAGAAAATATTAATTCTTGGATTATTTGTCGAATCTCTTCATCTGCACTGTTGGCTCTAAGGACAGCTGAAAATCCTACTATAAAGTCATCCCATGCTGGTGTTAATCCCCTGCCCCTGCCTATCAACCTATCCATATCAACTGAGCCCCTCCTGCTGATCATTCGCCAAATCATTTCCCCTTCTTCTGTGAGATTTGTAAGTCTGGTGTTCATAAGTATCTTTTCAACTTCTTTATTATCAATACCTAATCCATTTTCAAAATCATCCAGCATTAATCTCCTCATATAAATATTAAATATTCGACTATCAGGATTCTTGTCATAGGTGTCCATCTGAGAGCAATAGACTTTTGATTCTGATATGATAAACTTTCTATTCTCTATGGAGAACTCCTCGAAGCCCTTCCTGCTTAAGACAATTCCCAAGGGTGGCAGAACATCCTCGTTTGTGGTCACAACCATCAAGCCTTTGTCTGTAATAAAGTTTCTGGTGCTTTTAAACTCACTGTGAATTTTAATGTTTTGTGGATTTTCAAGTAGAGGAATAACCTCTCCATCAATTGCAAGTGGATTAATTATCTTCTTCTGAGACATACTTTTCCACCAGTCCCTCTAGAGCTTTTGTAAAGCATTCATATGGTGCCCTTACCATACCAGCGCCAATCTGACCAACCCCTGCCTTTTTGTGTGCAATACCAGTGTTGATCAATGGTGTTATTCCAGTTTCCACGACCTTTCTAACATCTATTCCTACAAGAGCTCCTTTGAAATCCCATGTGGGTATGGCGAGGTTAGGATTGTGGCCTACTGAAATTTCCTCCATTTCCTCACTGATTTCCATTGCTGCTCCCATCCCGTCGGCACCAACAAATCTGGTTACCCCTGGGGCAGCAATCATAGCCATTCCTCCAACCCCAAAGGTTTCTGTTATCGCACTATCCCCCATATCCAGATTTGCATCCTCCTGTGTGTATCCCGTGAAGAATAATCCTTTAGGCATGTTTACAGGCGCCCTAAACCATTTGTCACCAAGTCCAGATACCTTAATTGCAAATTCATTACCGTTCCTGGTCATGGCAGTTACGATCGTCCCTTCACCCACTGATTTGGCCGCATCCATAACTGATTTGCAATATGCCATTGCTACATTTAGGAAAAATTGGTCTGTATCAGCTAGAAATTTTGATACTTGTCGTAGGTCCTTTTGTGGAATTTCTGCTTCAAGTAAATAGGGCATAATATCCTTCATAAACAAAGCAGAAGCTGCAATATTTCTCTGGTGAAACTCGTCTCCCATTGTAATTGCCTTTGATACTATCACACCAAGATTCATGCCTCCATCCATCTTTCCAAGGGCCTCTGATAGACAAGGGCCAAGTACATCTTTCATCCAATGGAGTCTGTTTACAACCTCCTCACCGTAGGCACCAAATCTTAGCACTTTGCCAATTCCTTCATTGAGGGTACAGTAGGCTCTGTTTCCGTGGTTCCTGTTTTCAACTACAAGTACAGGCATATTTCCAGATGTTATTCCACCCATTGGTCCCACTGCATCAACGTCGTGACAAGGAATAAAGTTGATGTGTCCCTCAGATAAAAGTTTTTCTGCATCTTCCCTGCTTGAAGCCCATCCTTCGAACATTACCGCTCCATAGCAGGATCCCTGCATTGGTTCTGTCATATCATTCCAACTTATGGGTGGTCCAGAATGTAGTAGCGTCTTACCTTCTAGAGCCTTTATTACACTCTTTGCCGGTACGACATCAATCAGAAATGGTTGTGCCTCAGTTATCTTGGCAATAACTGCCTCATTTGCATGGTCAAGACTTTCATAAATCATTTGTATACCCCCTAAACACTTTCTAATTTCTGTAGCATTCTCTGTAGATCCCTGTTTCCACCAGCTATTGGCTTCCAATTGTATTGCACTACATTTACACCCTGGTCGTACAAGGTCTTTCCAAAACTTTCCAGTCCAATATTAATCACCCTAAGCTCCTCACCAAACAATCCAGAAGTAGTTTCCTCTCGGGTCCATTCTCCATTTAGATAGTCCATTACCTCTAATGCAAGCTTGGCGCATTGGGCATTGGTGCTAACAACAATGACACCAGCCTTCTCCAGCTCCTCAACCTGCTTGGAATACACCTGAATGTCTTCTTCGGTTCCACAAACCGAGGCTATGAAAATTATGTCCTCTCCCTTACTTCTCTTATACTCAAGAACATCTGCTATAACAGGTCCCAATGATCCAGCCATATCTGTGCTGGATCCATATCCAATTACATTGTCAAATATTACCACCGCTACGGATTTGTTTTCCTTTAGCCTTCCAATTGCATCCTTTCTCGTTCCTGGGTCTATCATCGGATGTGGTCTTCCCTTTGTATACTCATCATCCCCAAAATCTATTATTTTATTTTCTGGGAACTCCATATATTTTTTAAGTATAAACTTAGCTTCTCCAGCCAAGGTACCTCCTCCATAATAACCATGAATCCACCTTTGACCTTTGTTTATCTTAATGCTGTCAAGTCTTTCTACCAACTCCATGACTTTATTCTTATCCACACTCTTTTTCCTGGAAAGGCAGAAAGCAAGGTTTGCGGTATCCTCCAGAGTGGAAGCGTAATGGATATTCTTTCCCTGCTCTTTTTCACCTTCTCCTAGAAAAATTGCAACAGCTGTCTTTCCAATTATCTCCAATTTGTCAATTATTCTATTTTTCACAGCTTCTGAAGGAGGCTTAGATATAAACACAATAACTTCAGTGTTCTTATCGTTGGCCAGATAATCCAATGCAATTTCTGCTGAGATTCCTCCAACCTCTTCGGAAAGGTCTCGTCCACCTATGCCAATGGCATGGGATACTCCTCCCCCAAGTCTGCTGATTATGCTGCTTATCTCCTGGATCCCCGTACCGGATGCTCCAACTATGCCTATGTTTCCCCTACTGACAACATTTGCAAATGCGAGGGGTACACCTGAAATAATCCCAGTGCCACAATCCGGTCCCATAACTATCAGTCCCTTGTCTCGGGCAATTTCCTTCAACTCCTTCTCTTCAGCAAGACCCATGTTGTCACTGAATATGAACAGGTTCATATCCTCATTGAGCAATCTCTTCCCTTCATCGAATACATATTCTCCAGGAATTGAAACAAGAGCCAGGTTAGGATCTTTAAGCTTGCTTAGTGCACCCTTCAGACTCTTGGCTTTTTTCTGCTGAACATCTTTTGACTTCGAGGACAGATCAGATATGAAAGCCTCCAAATCTTCGCCTATGGATTCCAGCATGCCAAGATTATCGGTATCCACCGCTATGCATATGTCATTTGGATTAGCTGTGTCAAACTCAGTAGAGTACATTCCTGTGTTTATGAATATGTCTTTATTTGCAGGAGTGCCCATCATTATTGATACTTTTCGTACACCTTCCTTCTCAGTTAGCCTTGTACTTAGCAGCATCAAGTTGACTGAGTCCTGATATGTATTCCTTTTCAAAAGTCCTAGTATCATGCATTCTTTCCTCCCTATTATTTAATAACTTACTCCCAAACATATAAGACCTGAAAATCATTTCTTTGGTTCAATGTAAATTTTATCACCTTTTAATTACATAAACCTTATCAGAATCTGATAAGGTTTATCGGTTTTTTTTCTTTATTTGGATAGTTTGTATATCATTAAAGGATAATTTGTCGAGGTAGTATTAGTCAATGTTTTCATTGTATAAGGATTGAATAGATTATATGATGAGTATGATAATTACAATTTGGAGGTATACATATGAACATGGAATTTAGCTTTCAGCTATGGCTTGTAGCCGCTTTACCCATACTCCTGCTGCTCCTCTTTATGGTTGGCCTGAAGTGGCCCGCACTTAAAGCAGCTCCTGTTTCCCTTTTGGTTACCCTATTGACGGCATCTTTTGTCTTCAAGGCCACACCTGAATTGATACTTATAGAAGCAGGAAAGTCAATTTGGAGTTCCTTAAGCATAATTTCAGTGGTGATAACCGCAATTCTCCTTTATGAAACCAGCAAGGAAGCCAAGGCCTTTGATACCCTGAACAAGGCATTTTCAGTTTCCGCTCCCAATGAGCTCCTGAGAATTCTACTTATAGGAGTTGTCTTTTCCAGCTTTCTTCAGGGTGTGACTGGATTTGGGGTCCCCATACTGGTTACGGCTCCCCTTCTCATAGGCATTGGGGTTTCCCCAATGTGGGCTGTTGTCGTACCGCTTATAGGACATTGCTGGGCTGGTACCTTCGGAACCCTGGCACTGGCGTGGCATGCATTGATTCTGCAGACTGACCTGGTTTCCACAGTATGGGTGGCCCTATATGCTTCAGTGTTGCTTTCAATCCTAAATCTATCAGCTGGTATTGCAATCGCCTGGTTCTATGGACGTTTTGAAGCCATTGGAAAGGGACTACTTGCAATACTAGCGATATCTATAACACAAGGTTTTGGACAGATTGTTATGACCCAGGTAAATCCTGACCTGGGAGTCTTTGTTCCAAGTGCGGCTTCGGCAGGTATTTTGATCCTGGTATCAAAAATGAATATGTACAGAGACGGCTGGTCAGTTAAAAACAGTAGGATTATGGAGCCTTCAGCTGCAAATAAACCAATTGAAGGTTCAAATGCAATGAGTGCTTTTCAGGCATTCTTCCCTTA
>CALGAG010000009.1 GCA_937951995.1 uncultured Bacillota bacterium | reverse complement strand
CTGGATAGAAACCTAAAGATCATAAGGGATAACCTTAGAATATTGGATGATTGGATTAAAACCCATGAAAGATTTTCATACGTGAAGCCCATTGCAGGAACCACTGCACTGGTATTTTACGACTATGACATTAGTGCATTCGAGTTTTGCACAGGACTGATGGAACATTCAAAAACATTTGTAACACCTGGATCCTGTTTTGAATATGAAAATAGCTTCAGGATTGGATATGCCGCTTCAAAGGAAACACTTGTTGAGGGTTTGAAAAACCTGGAGGAATTCTGCAGGGGACTGGAAAAGTAAATACTTGAATTCTAATGCCGGAGAACTCCGGCATTTTTTCTTGACAAAAATGTCAGGAGGGTATACCATATAGAAAGATACCCCTTAGGGGTATAAAAGATATTGGAGGAATTCATATGTTTAAAATCCTTGCACATATAAAAAAGAAGCTGGTTATCTACTTACCCGTAACAATGATTCTGGCGGTGGTCTACGGATACTTCATAGATCCTGCACCACTTAAATCACTTGTACCAGTGATTGTCTTCTTTATGGTTTATCCAATGATGGTCACACTAAGATACAAGGAACTACTCTCAAAAGGCAACACAAGGCTTCACCTGGTGGCTCAGGGTGTTAATTTCATAATTTTCCCGGTAATGGGATATGTAATCGGGAGAGTCTTCTTTTCCGACAACCCATATATAATGATAGGACTTCTTTTGATGGCACTGCTTCCAACTTCGGGAATGACAATTTCCTGGACTGGCTTTGCCAAGGGAAATGTCTCTGCAGCCATCAAGATGATGGTTATAGGACTCATATTGGGGTCGGTGCTTATGCCACTCTATTTGAAACTATTTTTGGGGGAAACTGCAGGAATACCATTTTCCAGCATCATCAATGAGATTGTGAAGGTTGTATTCATACCTATGGCTCTTGGATTTGGAACCCAAAAGTTTCTGCTCAGGAAATTTGGGAAGGACAGATTCCAGAATGATTTCAAGAAAAAGATCCCCTTGATTGCAACAGCAGCACTTGTTGGGATTGTCTTTATCTCCACGGCCATGAGAGCCAAGGTAATTGTGGCAGATCCATCCATGATGGTCAGGATTTTTCTGGTACTTTCAGTTTCGTACTTTTTTGCATTCCTGATAGTCACAATCATTGCAAAAGCAATGTTTGAAAGGGAGGATGGAATAGCCCTAATCTATGGAACTGTGATGCGAAACCTTTCCATTGCACTGGCAATAGCACTATCAATATTTGCGACTGCTGGTTCAGAGGTTGCCTTGATTGTAGCTGTTGGATTTGTGGTACAGATTCAGGGGGCGGCACTCTATCTCAAGCTGGTGGACAAGGTCTATAAACCA
>CALGAG010000008.1 GCA_937951995.1 uncultured Bacillota bacterium | reverse complement strand
ATTAACTGGTACTATAATGGCCCTTGATAATGTACTAGCCCTATTGCTTCTACCTATTTTTGGTGCAATGTCTGATAGGACCGACACTAAATATGGTAAACGAACTCCCTTTATTGTGGTTGGTACGGCTATTTCAGTTGTATTCATGCTGATAATTCCAGTTGCAGATCAAAGCAAGAACTTTGTTCTATTCTTCCTAGCCCTAGGAGTTGTACTTTTATCCATGAGCATTTATCGTTCTCCGGCTGTTGCTCTAATGCCTGATTTAACACCAAAACCCTTAAGAAGTAAGGCTAATTCAATTATAAATCTTATGGGTGCAGTGGGTGGAATTTATGCACTGCTTATGATGAGCCTATTAATTCCAAAAGTTGATAAGCCAAGTTACTTCCCAGTATTTTTAGCAGTCTCCATCTTAATGGTAGTAGCAGTTATTACCCTTCTCTTTACAATAAAGGAGAAAAAACTATCAGAAGATATGAGAGTCTTTAATGACCAGCAAGATGTTGAAGACAATGGAAATACAAATTCTAATGGGGACATGCCTCTAGATGTTAAGAGAAGTTTATATTTTCTTCTTGCTTCAATATTCTTATGGTTTACAGCATATAACGCAGTTACAACGGCATTTTCCAGATATGCAGGCAGAGTATGGGGTTTAACTGGGGGTAGCTTTGCGAATGCACTACTTGTAGCTATGGGTGCTGCTATAATATCGTTTATTCCCATAGGTATTATCTCCAGTGTCATTGGTAGAAAAAAAATGATCATCATTGGTATTCTATTAATGAGTGCTTCTTATTTAGCAGGCTTTATGTTTATCCAGTACTCTCCTTTAATTAACGTAGTATTCGCCTTTACAGGTATTGGATGGGCATCTATAAATGTAAACTCCTACCCAATGGTTGTAGAAATGAGTAAGAGTAGTGATGTAGGAAAATATACTGGACTTTATTATACATTTTCCATGTCAGCTCAGATTTTTACCCCAATCCTGTCAGGGTTCTTACTTGAAAATGTTAGTTACAGAACACTATTCCCCTATTCAGTATTTTTCTCACTTGCATCTCTAACAACGATGTTGATGGTCAAACATGGAGATTCTAAACCTCCTAAAAAGGGTAGTGCTTTAGAACATTTCGATGTAGATGATTAGAAGACAAGGAGACTTAATATGTATATAAGCTTATTTCTTGGCATAATGACCCTTTATCTTTATTTAATTATGCCAAGAATATTAAACAAAAGAGACTTTTCAAAGTTTATTAACAAAGATTATGCCCATAGGGGACTTCATGATAACAAATCAGCTGCTCCTGAGAATAGTCTAAAGGCCATAAAAAAGGCTGTGGACTTAGGTTACGGAATAGAATTTGACGTACAGTTATCAAAGGATGATATTCCAGTTGTATTTCATGACTTCAACCTTAAGAGAGTTTGTAGGCTTGATGCCAAAGTAGAGGATCTTAATTATAGTGAATTAATTGAGTTAAAACTATTTAATTCCAGCGAGAGAATACCAACTTTAACTGAAGTCCTAGAAATTGTAGATGGAAAAGTTCCAATAATTGTTGAGTTTAAATCAAATAAAAATACTGATACTAAGGTTTGTGATATTGCTGCTCCACTCTTGGATGAATACAAGGGAGATTATATGATAGAGTCATTTAATCCCTTCCCTGTTCTTTGGTACAAAAAAAATAGACCGGGAGTTATCCGCGGTCAACTATCATCAAATTTCTTGAAGGAAAGAAAAAATTCCTTTATTCTGGATTTTATGCTTACAAACTTAATGTTTAATTTTTTAAACAAACCTGATTTTATTGCCTACCATCATCCAGATAAGAACAATTTGTCTCTATTTGTAAATAAATTCTTGTTTAGAACCCTTACTGTAACCTATACAGTAAAATCTCAAGATGAGTATGAGAAGAATAAAGATTTCTTTGACTTATTAATATTTGAGGGTTTTATACCAAAAAGAGATAAAGTATAAATATTATACTAATAACAAAAGGATTTCTAACCAAGAAATCCTTTTCCTTTTAACTATTCTTTTTCTATTATGCCAAGTTTTTCAAATACAATCTTATACCCATCAGCACCATAGTTCAAAGACCTATTGATTCTACTTATTGTAGCAGTTGAAGCACCTGTTTCCTCTTCTATCTCATTATAGGTCTTGTTGGCCTTCAAGAGTTTTGCAACTTCAAGTCTCTGTGCTATTGCTTGAACTTCTTTTATTGTACAGATATCTTCGAAAAACCTGTAACATTCGTCCATGTTCTCAAGCTGCAACACAGCCTCAAACAAGCTATCTGCCTGCTTACTCTTAATTTTTGAGTTATAGACCATTGTATCCTCTCCTATCTTTGATTTAATATACTTATATATTACTGTATAAAAGTGAAATTGTAAACAAAAAGCTGGGATTTTCACCCAGCTAATTTTTCATCTAGAATAATCCTACTATCTCGCCTGACTCCAGGATGTCTATGTTGTCTGCTGCAGGAACCTTTGGAAGTCCTGGCATGGTCATGATATCTCCAGTCAAGGCAACCAGGAAGCCTGCCCCCTTGGAAACCTTGATGTCCCTTACAGTGATCCTGAATCCTGTAGGTCTACCCAACAGGGTTGGGTCATCTGCCATGGAGTATTGTGTTTTTGCCATGCATATTGGCATCTTGTCAAAGCCCATCTTCTCGATGTTTGCAATCTGCTTCTGGCATCCCTTTGTAAAGTCAACACCGTCAGCTCCATATATTTCCTTGGCAATTGTTTCGATTTTCTCCACGATTGATGAGTTTACGTCATAAAGTGGCTTGAAGTTAGCTTCGCCCTTCTCTACAACCTCAACTACCTTCTTGGCAAGTGCGGCTCCACCTTCTCCACCCTTTGCCCAAACTTCTGATAGAACAGCTGTTGCACCAAGCTCTTCACACTTGTTCAGTACAAAGTCAAGCTCTGCCTGAGTGTCAGTTGGGAAGTTGTTCACTGCAACAATAGCTGGCACTCCAAACTTCTTGACGTTCTCGATATGCTTCTCAAGGTTTTCAAATCCCTTTGCAAGCTGGTCAAGGTTCTCTGTTCCAAGTTCGTCCTTCTTAGCCCCTCCGTGATGCTTAAGAGCTCTTACTGTAGCGACTATTACCGCTGCATCCGGCTTAAGGTCACCAAATCTTGCCTTGATGTCAAAGAACTTCTCCGCACCAAGGTCAGCACCGAAGCCAGCCTCGGTAACAGTGTAGTCTGCAAGCTTAAGTGATAGTTTTGTAGCAAGCATTGAGTTACATCCATGGGCTATGTTTGCAAATGGTCCACCATGGATCAATGCAGGTGTATTCTCAAGAGTCTGTACAAGGTTTGGAGCTATTGCATCCTTCATTAGAAGCGCAACTGCACCTTGAGCATTAAGGTCCTTCGCATGTACTGGACTTCCGTCGAACTTGTAGGCTACGATAACCTCTCCAACCCTCCTCTTAAGGTCCTCAAGGTCTTCTGCAAGACAGAATATGGCCATTATCTCTGATGCAACAGAAATGTCAAATCCGTCTTCCCTTGGCATTCCGTTTGGCTTTCCGCCAAGTCCAACAACTACACTTCTAAGGGCTCTGTCGTTCATGTCCAGAACTCTCTTCCAAACAATTCTTCTTGGGTCTATTCCAAGCTTGTTCCCTTGGTGTATGTGGTTGTCTAGCAATGCTGAAATAAGGTTGTTTGCAGTGGTGATTGCATGGAAGTCTCCTGTAAAGTGAAGGTTTATGTCTTCCATTGGTACCACCTGTGCGTATCCTCCACCTGCTGCTCCACCCTTGACTCCGAAGCTTGGTCCAAGTGAAGGTTCTCTAATTGCAGTTATGGCTGTTTTCCCGATTTTGTTAAGTCCCATTGATAGGCCGATGTTTGTTGTGGTCTTTCCTTCTCCTGCTGGAGTTGGGTTGATTGCTGTAACAAGAATCAGCTTTCCGTCTGGCTTGTCCTTCATCTTTTTGAATACATCCAAGGAAACCTTCGCTTTGTATTTACCATAATTAACTATGTCATCTTCTCCAATGCCTAAGTTTGCCGCTACGTCCTTTATTGGAATCATATTGGCCGCCTGTGCTATCTGAACATCTGTTTTCAAAAAAATTCCCCCTCTTCTAGTAGTATGTCCAACTCTTTTATTTATACCCAAAAGAGTATAAAATTATTGCTGGAATGTTAGTAATTTGGAATGGAAAAAGCTCATACTACTAGTATTATAGCAGATATGAGCTGAATTTGAAATATTTTTAATTGTTAAATAATTTACTAATCACTTGAGAAGTCCTATGTCCCTCCTGTAACCCATATCCATAAATGAAATACCCTCAATTGCCTGATAAATCTTTTTCCTGGCGGTAGCCATGTCCCCAATGCAGGTCACAGAAAGAACCCTGCCTCCATTGGATACAAAATGATCCCCCTGACGTTTTGTCCCATTATGGAATACAAGGATATCCTCATCAGGATATGGCAGTCCATGGATCCTGTGTCCCTTCTTATAGTAGCCGGGATAACCCCCGGATGTGAGGACAACTGTCATGCAGGCTTCCTCCCTCCAGCTTATGTGGTCTTCATTCAAGTCTCCCACAATTGCGTGGATGAAAATATCCAAAAGGTCAGATTTCAGCCTGGGTATTACAACCTCGGTTTCAGGGTCTCCAAACCTTACATTGAACTCCAGTACCTTAGGCCCTTCCTCATTTATCATAAAGCCTATGAATAGGATTCCCGTGAACTTGTGTCCATCCTCCTCCAGGCCCTTTTCAATCCTATCTAGAATCCCTGTCCTTACTCCCCTATTGAATTCTTCATCAAAAAGGGGGCTTGGAGAATAGCAACCCACGCCTCCTGTGTTGGGTCCCTTGTCATCCTCGAAAATCTGCTTGTAGTCCTTTGCGCTCTCCATTGGAAAAAGCCTGTTGTGGGATACAAAGCATAGAAGGGATGCCTCTGTGCCCTCCAGAAACTCCTCTATTACCACCCTTTGGCCCTCGTCTCCGAAAATCCTGTCAACCAGGACCTCCTTTAGGGTCTGTTGGGCCATTTCCCTGTTTTCGCATATTACTACCCCCTTGCCGAGGCATAGGCCGTCAGCCTTTATTACCAGGGGATAGGAGAATTCAGACAAGCCCGCCAAGGCCTTCTTATAGTCTGTGTATGTCCTATACTTGGCTGTTGGAATATTGTGCCTTACCATAAAATCCTTGGCAAAGTCCTTGCTTCCCTCAAGCTTCGCACCCAAGGCATCAGGACCGAAGACACTGATGCCTTCATCCTCAAACATATCGGTTATTCCCAGAACCAAGGGTTCCTCCGGACCCACTATCACTAGATCTATCCCAATGGTCCTTGAAAACTCCAATAGCCTTTCCAGGTCATTGGACTGGATGTCGACGTTAGTGGCCACAAGTGAGGTACCACCATTTCCTGGCGCACAGTAAAGCTCCTCTATCTTATTGGACTGGGCCAGCTTCCAGCAAAGGGCATGCTCCCTTCCTCCACTTCCTATTACCAATACCTTCATCTAATCCCTCCTAATGTCTGAAATGCCTGATTCCTGTAAAAACCATGGTCATCTTGTTAAGGTCCGCTTCCTTCACAACCTCTGCATCCCTTACAGATCCTCCCGGTTGGATGACAGCAGCGATACCTGCGTCCGCCAGGGCCTCAATTGAATCCTTGAATGGGAAGAAGCCATCTGAAGCCAGAACCGATCCCTTGACCTTGTCTCCAGCCCTTTCTATGGCCTTTTCAACAGCCCAGAACCTGTTCACCTCACCTAGTCCTATCCCAAGGGTTGCCCCATCCTTGGCGATTACCACTCCATTTGAGGATATGTGCTTGGCAATCTTCCATGCAAATACCATGTCCTCAAGCTCCTCTTCTTCCGGAAACCTCCCTGTGGCTATTTCCATGTCGTCATTAAGGAGGAGGCTGTTCCTATCCTGTAGTAGCATGCCTCCCTCAACCTGCTTTGCCATTGGCTTGGTGTAGCTTGAGTCTGAAATCTCAGGAATCTGCAGCAGCCTTACATTTTTCTTTTCCATAAGTATTTCAAGGGCCTCTGTTGAAAATGAAGGGGCTATGATTATTTCAAGGAATATCTTTGAAAGTCTCTCCGCCAGGTCTTTTGTAACTTCCCTGTTAAGGGCAACAATTCCTCCAAATATGGACTCCGTATCGGATGCGTAGGCTTTTTCAAACGCCTCCACAATTGACTTCCCAACTCCTGCGCCACAGGGGTTGCCATGTTTGACGGCAACTGCTGCAGGCTCGTCAAATTCCTTTATGATTGCAATGGCTCCATTGCCGTCATTTATGTTATTATAGGACAATTCCTTGCCATGGAGTTTTTCTGCCCCTGCAATTGTCCCTTCAGTTTGACTGTAATCCATGTAGAAGGCCGCCTCCTGATGGGGATTTTCCCCATACCTTAGCTGGTCCTTCTTTCTGTAGGGCAGGGTCAGGTAGTCTGGAAACGACTCCTGGCATAGTTCATTGAAATACTGGGCAATAAGTGCGTCATAGTAGGCTGTGTAGTTAAAGACCTTCCTTGCCAGCTCTAGCCGGGTTTCCGGTCTTGTGTCACCCTCCTGCCTCAGCTCCAGAAGAACCTGGTTGTAGTCAGAAGGATCTATTACAACAGTGACATCCTGAAAGTTCTTTGCCGCTGCCCTTATCATGGATGGACCGCCTATGTCTATATTCTCAATTGCCTCTTCCATCTTAACGCCACTTTTGGTCACCGTCTCCTCGAAGGGGTAGAGGTTGTTCACAACCATATGGATTGGGAATATTCCCATCTCCTCTATTACCCTCCTGTGGTCCTCCTTGTCCCTTCTAAAAAGTATTCCACCATGTATTCTGGGGTTCAGGGTCTTGACCCTTCCATCCAGAATTTCAGGAAACTTTGTTATTTCATCTATCTCCCTTGCCTTGATTCCATTTTCCAAAAGAAGTCTGTAGGTGCCTCCAGTTGATATTATCTCCCAATCCATCTGGACAAGTTTTTCTGCAAATTCAATTATTCCTCTCTTGTCATAGACACTAATCAATGCTCGCTTCATGATTACCTCCGTAGTTTTCATTTCCAATCCCAAGGCATATTTTCCCAACAGCCTCTACCAGGATCTTGTGCTCCACCTTTAGCACCCTCTTCTGCAATGTCTGGACCGTATCGTCATTCATGACGGGAACTATCTCCTGCAAAAGTATGGGACCTGTATCAGTGCCCTCATCAACAATGTGGACAGTTGCTCCTGTCTCTTTTTCTCCGGACTCCAGAACAGCCCTGTGGACCCTTTCTCCATAGAAACCCTTGCCACAGAATTTTGGAATCAGGGATGGATGGATGTTTATGATCCTATCCCTATAGGCTTCAATAAAAAGTGGCGAAAGAACCCTCAGATAGCCAGCCAGTACCACAAGCTGAACCTCTGCTTCAATAAAAAGCCTTAATAGCTCCCTGTCATAGTCATGGCCTTCAAATTCCAAGGGGCTTACAAACTTGCTGGCAATTCCATTGTCCAAAGCCCTTTTAAGGGCAAAGGCATCCTCTCTGTTTGAGATTACAAGGACAACTTCCCCCATTATCTTATCCTCTCCACAGGCATCCATAAGGGCCTGAAGATTGGTGCCTCCTCCGGAAACCAAAACCCCGATCCTTACTCGGTCCATAGGTCTACTCCCTTTTCTCCCTGGATGACCTCTCCTAGTACGTAGAAGTCATGGTTTTTCTCAACAAGATGATGGGCTATTCTTTCTGCCTCCTCAGGCGCTGCCACCAGGACCATTCCCACTCCCATATTGAATGTTCCATACATCTCATCCGCTGCAATATTCCCCCACTTTTGAAGCTGGTTGAAGATTTCCGGGGTTCTGATGACAGCTGGATCAACCTTGGCCCTTGTTCCTTCAGGTAGCATCCTTGGAATATTCTCGTAGAATCCTCCTCCGGTTATGTGGCTAAGTCCCTTTATTTCGAATTTTTCAAGAAGAGGCAGAACCTGGTCACTGTAGATTCTGGTCGGTGTTATAAGCTCCTCCCCAATGGTCTTTCCAAGGTCTTCCACATAGGTATCCACGGTATAGCCCATTTTTTCAAATACAATCTTTCTTACCAATGAAAAACCGTTGCTGTGTAGCCCGCTTGATGGAAGGCCAAGTATAACATCTCCAGGCTGGATTGCAGCTCCAGTGATGATCTTGGACTTGTCAACAGCTCCAACAACAAAGCCAGCAACGTCGTATTCACCCTCCTGGTAGAAACCCGGCATTTCAGCTGTTTCTCCCCCAACAAGGGCACAGCCTGCCTTGACACAGCCGTTGGCAACCCCCTCTACAATGTTTGCCATCTTTTCAGGCAGGAGTTTGCCTGTGGCAATATAGTCAAGAAAAAACAAAGGTCTTGCTCCCTGACAAAGGATGTCGTTGGCACACATTGCAACGCAGTCCTCACCAATGGTATCGTGCCTATCCATCATAAAGGCCAGCTTCAGCTTTGTACCAACACCATCTGTACCTGAAACCAGAACAGGCTCCTTCATTTCACTTATATCCAGTTGAAACATTCCGGAAAATCCCCCAAGGTGTGAAAGCACTCCAGGAATATGGGTTTTTTCAATGAATCCCTTTATCATCTCCACCTCTTTATAGCCAGCTTCCTTGTCAACACCAGAATCCTTATACGTTAAAGACATGTACAGTCCCTCCTAAAATTTCTATTCCACCTTGTCAACAGGATAGTTACCTGTGAAGCAACCTCTACAGAATCCATTTTCCTCTCCTGCTGCCTTGATCAGGCCCTCCAGGGAAATGAAGTACAATGAATCCGCACCTATTTCCTCCCTTATTTCCTCAGTACTCATATAGCTTGCAATCAGGTTTTCCTCAGATGGTGTGTCCACACCAAGGTGACAGCTGTGGGTCACCGGTGGTGATGAGATCCTTACGTGTACCTCCCTTGCTCCCGCATCCTTGAGCATCTTTACAGTCCTCTTGATTGTAGTGCCCCTTACAATGGAGTCATCCACAATTACCAGGCTCTTGCCCTTGATGTTTTCCCTCAGTGCGTTCAGCTTGATTCTAACTCCCTGCTCCCTGATTGCCTGAGTTGGCTCTATGAAGGTCCTGCCTACATACCTGTTCTTTATTATCCCTTCAGTGTAGGGGATTCCAGAGGCTTCTGCATAGCCAATGGCTGCCACTATTCCTGAATCAGGTGCACCTATCACTATGTCGGCCTTTGTGGGGAATTCCCTGTACAGCTGTTTCCCAGATTCAGACCTTGAAATATAAACACTCTTATCATCGATTATGCTGTCAGGCCTTGCAAGGTATACCAGCTCGAAGATACAAAGGCTTCTCTTCTCCACCTTCCTATGGATAGTGGTGAGACCATTCTTGTCAATCATTATAATTTCACCAGGCTCCACATCTCTCACGAGTTCTGCCCCCATTGTATCAAAGGCAACCGTCTCAGATGCCACAATATAGTCATCTCCTATCCTACCAATGGACAAGGGCTTTAGTCCATGTGGATCCCTGGCTGCCACAAGCCTGTCATTGGTCATTGCAACAAGTCCATAGGACCCCTTTACATCCTCCAGGGCGTCTATGATTGCCTGGTTGAAATCATTCTTATGGTATTTGGCTATAAGGGTGGCGATTACCTCTGTATCCAGGTCGGTCTGGAAGATGGCTCCTCCATCCTCCATGTCCTCCCTGATCTTCCTGAAGTTTACTATGCTTCCATCCAGGCAGATCCCCAGGGCTCCCCTTCTGTATCCAACGACCAGGGGCTGTGCATTTGCCTTGTCCTTGGCCTCAAAGTGAGCTGCATACCTTACATGGCCAATTGCAATGTTTCCCCTAAGCCTGTTGATTGTCTCATTGTTGAAGACCTCATTTACAAGGCCAAGTTCCTTGACATAGTCCACAAACCCGTTGTTGTTTACAGCTATTCCAGAGCTGATCTGACCTCTGTGCTGAATTGCATAAAGACCGAAGTAGACATAAGGAGATACGTGTTCATTTGTACTGCTATATACCCCTACTACACCACTCATCTATTATTAACCTCCCCTTATCCATTGAGCTGCTGGTCAGCAGCTATGGTATCCTGAGCCATCTTTTCCTTGAATTCCTTGAATTTATCCCTCAATTCCGGATACTTGACTGAAAGGATCTGTACAGCCAAGAGTCCACCATTTTCTCCCCCGTCTATTGCAACTGTGGCTACAGGAACCCCCTTTGGCATCTGAACCACTGAAAGAAGTGAATCCAACCCATCCATTGTAGATGACTTGGCAGGGATACCCACAACAGGAAGGGGTGAAAGTCCTGCCAGGACACCAGCCAGGTGTGCGGCCTTGCCTGCAATGGCGACTATGACCTCTGTTCCGTTCTCTTCAGCCTTTTCAGCAAACTCCTTTGCAACAAAGGGTGTCCTGTGGGCTGAAATTACCCTCAGTTCATGGTCAACGCCAAAATCCTCAAGAACCTGGATCACCTTGTCCCCAATTGGCTTATCTGAAATGCTTCCCATTATTACGCTTACCTTCATATCCTGAATCCTCCTTTAATATATTCAATGTGATTATACCCAAGTAACATTAAAGCCCAGACGGGTAGGCTTAAGAAACCTACCCGTCTGGGCTTTTCTCCCTCCGGTGTGATGGCCTTTACTGCCACCTGTACCGCTTGGACCAGCTGAGAAGATCTCACGGAACCCTAGGTACACTTTCTCATAGACAATGATTTACGGTCATTGGTAGAAACGTCCTCCCCCTATCAGAGGACATATATGAGTTTAGTCGTTTAGCATTATCTGTTCAAGCTTAAGTGGCTCGATGTATTCATCTCCCATAAAGGCCCTCATATTTCCGCCTGATATCTCATCTATCAGTGCAATATGCTTGTCTTCCCCCACTCTACCGAACTCGAATTTTATGTCATAGAGCTCAAGACCCTTCTTGGCAAGCTCATCCTTTACAACTGCTCCAATTTCCTTTGTTAGTCCAACCAGGACCCTGTATTCTTCCTTGGTCATGATACCCAGCATTTCCAGTGCCTCGTCAGTGATAAGCGGGTCGTTTCTGTCATCATCCTTAAGTGTGACCTCCACATAGGAATCAAGCTCCTGCCCTTCCTCTGCATACATACCGTATCTTCTCAGGAAGCTTCCAACAGCCCTGTATCTGCAGATAACCTCAACTCCCTTGCCGAAAAGGCTGGCGGGAAGCACTGTCATGGTGTCGTTGTCAATGTCTGATTCCACAAAGTGTGTGGGAATCCCCTTTTCATTGATCTTCTTGAAGAAGAAGGTCGTTAGTCTTAGTCCTGCCTTGCCAGCTCCCTCTATGCTCAGTCCAACTGTGTTTGCTCCAGGATCAAACACTCCGTTTTCTCCTGTTACATCATCCTTGAACTTCAAAAGGTAATTTCCATCCTCAAGCTTGTATACATCCTTGGTCTTTCCCTTATAAACTAATTCCATAATCCATACCTCCTAGATAAATACGAATTTAAGCACGAACAGTAAGGCGAGAACCCACATTACCTTTGAAACTTCCTTGGTACGTCCAGTTAAAAGCTTAAGCACAACATATGAAACCATTCCGAATACTATTCCGTCTGCAATGCTGTATGCAAATGGCATCATGACAATTGTCAAGAATGCTGGTATTGCCTCTGTGAAATCTATGAAGTTGATCTTTGTTATTGGTGTCATCATGAACAGTCCCACTATTACAAGTGCAGGAGCTGTTGCAGCTGCCGGGATCATTGTAAACAAGGGTGCAAAGAAAAGTGCGATGGCAAACATTCCTGCTGTGGCAAGGGATGTAAGTCCTGTTCTTCCTCCCTCTGCAACTCCGGCGGCACTTTCAACATATGTTGTTACTGTGCTTGTTCCAAGGCATGCACCGACGATTGTCCCTACTGCATCTGCCATAAGTGCCTTTCCAACCCTTGGAAGCCTGCCGTTTTCATCAAGCATTCCAGCCTTGGAGGATACCCCTGCCAGTGTTCCAACTGTGTCGAATATATCCACAAAGAGGAATGTGAATACAACCACAAGCATCTCAAGTGAGAATATCTCCTCAAAGCCAACGAACTTGAAGGCCACATCCGCCACTGACGGTGGAAGGCTTACAATGCTGAATCCCTCTGGAATAATTGTAACTCCCAATGGGATCCCTATTAATGTGGTTGCTATGATACCGATCAGTATGGCTCCGTTTACTTTCCTGGATAGGAGGTAGCCTGTGATAATGATTCCTATGATTGCAACTGCTGCACCACCTGAAGCCAGGTCTCCAAGGGCAACTATTGTTCCATCGCCTGTAACTACGATTCCGGCTCCGCTTAGGCCGATAAAGGCTATGAAAAGGCCGATTCCAACCGATACCGCATGCTTTAGGTTTAGAGGTATTGAGTCAAATATTGCCTCTCTTGCCTTTAGAACTGATAATAGTATAAAGATTATTCCTTCAATCAATACTGCTGTCAATGCAAACTGCCATGATTTCCCCATGGGTCCAAGTACGATTGTAAATGCGAAGAATGCATTAAGACCCATTCCTGAGGCCAATGCAAATGGATACTTTGCATAAAGTGCCATGATAAGTGTTGCAACTATAGCCGATATGGTCGTTGCGGTAAATACTCCACCAGCGTCCATTCCCGTAGCTGAAAGCATTCCAGGGTTTACAGCCAGTATGTAGGCCATAGTCATGAAGGTAGTGATACCAGCTAGGATTTCTGTCTTGACATTAGTATTGTTCTCTTTGAGCATAAAAAACTTTTCCAACGAAAGTTCCTCCTTAAATTTTTTTCGCGGAAAAAAATATAGCCCAGGTGGGTAGGTCTAGCGAAACCTACCCGCCTGGGCTTTTATCCCTTCGGTGTGACACGAAATGCATCTGTACCGCTTGGACCAGCTGAGAATTTCTCACGGAACCCTAGGTACACTTTCGCTCATAGTGCAGTGATTATCGGTCACCAACTAGAAACATCCCAACCGTATTATGGGACCTATATGAGCCATATTTAATTCACACTTTGAGTTTAACAGTTTGCTCACCCTATGTCAACCTGATAATTTAAAACATATTCCCCATTATAATGCCTCCATTTAGCCATTTATAACTGTAATCCAAGGCAGCGTCCTTGTATTTCCAAGGTATTGAGTAGTCCTTCCATATGAAGCTGTGGCACCTCCACTGATGAAATATCATTTCAAACTCTCGTGGTGAAACTCTTCAGTTTCGCTGCCGCAAATCTTGCATCCTATTGTCATCTTTCCTCCCTGCAGCCTATTTTGTCTTTTTTATCCTTCTCATGGCTATTGTCCTCAGCTGAGGCTTGTCAAACATCCTGTCCATCTGGCCTGCAGTATAGGCAAGCTTTACAGTGTGTACATCAAGGGATTTTGAGGCAAGATTATTTATTTCCTGCCAGGATTCTCCAATGAGGTCCACCTCTTCCTCCCTTACGCTCAGTTCCTCCACCGTAAGAAGATGTGATATTATGCAGGTTGTCATTATATCCAGGGCATAGGAGTAGTCTTCAAAGAAGTCCTTAAGGACCACCAAGGCGTGAAGTCCTGTTATGCAGTGGAGTACAACGATGCTGTCAGTATCCCTGTAGGCCGGAACCAGAAGGTCCAAAAGAGCCTTTACCTTGTCCCCGGATTCACCCTCAACCAAGAACCCAAGCTTGTTGTACATTGGATTGGAGTAGAGGGCCTTAAGCTTCATTCCCATGGTCTCCTCTTCCTGTAAAAGCCTCCCTATGTTTGGGTTGTTCAAGAGATTCTCCATCTCATGGATGATCCTTTCCCCCTCAATGGACACCTCAAAGGCTCCCGCCCCCTTGTAGGCAGTAATGTAATAGGCTATGGCCCTTCTCAGCTCATGGATGTAGTCTTCATCCTCCTGCATTCCCTCCACAGCATATGCAGTTCTTATAAGTGTATGGAAAAGCCCTGATGACATTCCAAACTTGAGCTTGTCCATAATCTTGAAGGTATATTCCCTCCAGTTATCAAGGGTCAGCTCCTCCTTCACCAGAGACAGGCATGCCTCGTAGCCATCCCTGTTCTCTACGCATTTCCATATGTCATCGGATTTGGGAAATTCTTCCCTCACTGGATTGATGGAGGCTCTCTGAATATATTTCCTTGTGAATTCTTCAGTAGCCATAAGATCTCCAGTCAGCTTGAAAAGTGCCAATTGACCCATAGGCAGGTGGTTTACAAGATTTCCCTGATATGGAGAATGTTCCTCCCCGTGACGATTTACTAATTCAGCGATACTCATACGGCTCCTCCTTACACACATTGCTAAAAGCAAAATTTTCTCTCCACTTCTATTTTACCAAATTAAAGTCTTTAAGTAAAATCTCCCTGGTTTTTCATTATAGAGGGACCTTTTAATTAATTTGCAAATAAAGCTTGCTTTATCCAGCTGCATGTGTTAACCTTAAGTAGAACTTGAATTAAGAGTAATAGCAACACAATAGATATTTCCTGCGGCAGTGCCTTGAGGTACACCTGTAACGAAATTTTATTAGTTAGTTATTTACGATGATTCAACAAAAAAATTTCGGAGGTGCATTATGCAAGGTACAGTAAAATGGTTTAACGCAGAAAAAGGATTTGGATTTATCACAGGACAAGACGGAAAAGATGTTTTCGCACACTTTTCACAAATTCAAAAAGATGGATTCAAAACACTTGAAGAAGGACAAGAAGTAGAGTTTGACGTAGTAGAAGGTCAAAAAGGACTTCAAGCAGAGAATATCGTAGCTCTTTAATTAAACGATAATCAATCCCTGAGCCAATGGCTCAGGGATTTCTTTTTTTTGCCTTAATATTTGATTGGTTCCATTTCCTCTATATTGTAAGGCGTCTCCTGGTATACGCAATAGTTTAGCCAATTGGAAAAGAGAAGCTGTGAGTGACTCTTCCAGTTTATCTCAATTTCACCCTGTGGGTCGTCATTGTGAAAATAGTTCACTGGCAGTTGGGCACTTCCCTTTAGCAGGTCTCTTTCGTACTCCTTCTTTAAGGTTTCCCTGTCATACTCCCCGTGGCCCTGAACAAATATCTGCCTCCTGTCCGCTATTGATGAAATATGAACTCCAGCCTCCTCTGAGTAGGCCAGTATTCTCATTCCTGGCACCTTTTCAAACTCCTCCCTCTCAATCTGTGTAAACCTTGAATGGGGGGCTTGGAAGCTATCATCAAAGCCCCTTAGGAGCCTTCCTCCAAGAGGGGTCACATCGTGCTTGAAGACCCCGAAGAGCTTCTTGTCCAAACGATGCCTTTTAAGGCCAAAGTGGTGGTAGAGGGCAGCCTGGGCACCCCAGCAGATATGCATTGTGCTGAATACATTCTCCTTGGAGTACTCCATAAGCTGAACAAGTTCCTCCCAATAGTCCACCTCCTCATAGGGAAGGTTCTCAACAGGTGCACCTGTTATTATCATGCCATCGAACTTCCTGTTCCTTATGTCTTCAAAGGTCAGATAGAAGGTATCCAGGTGGTCTTGCCTGGTGTTCCTTGATTCATGGGTCTTCATGTGCACAAGGTGGATGTTTATCTGAAGTGGTGTGTTGGCCAGCATCCTTATGAGCTGTGTCTCAGTCTCGATTTTTGTGGGCATAAGGTTTACGATGCATACTTCAAGTGGCCTTATGTCCTGGCCGTAGGCCCTGGCGTCCTCCATTACAAATATCTTTTCCTTCTTGAGTATTTCAAAAGCCGGGAGAGTCCCCGGAATCACAACTGGCATTTGTCATCCTCCTTGCCTAAATTCCCTTGGTTGTTTGATTTATTGCATTGTCGAAATCCGCTATTATATCATCAATGCCTTCAATTCCCACTGATACCCTTATAAGGTCAGGGCTTACCCCTGCAGCAATTTGCTGGTCTTCTGTAAGCTGCCTGTGGGTTGTGCTGGCAGGATGGAGTATGCTGGTTCTAAGGTCTCCCAGATGAACCACAAGGCCTGTAAGGTCAAGGTGCTTAACCAGTTCCTTGCCTGCCTGGGCACCTCCCTTTATTCCAAAGGTTAGGATCCCGCTGCCACCCTTCAGGTATTTCTTGGCGGTCCCGTAGGTCTTGTGCGTTTCAAGGTAGGGATAGTTTACCCACTCAACACCGGGATGTCCCTGAAGGAACTCTGCAAGTGCCAGTGCATTTTCACAGTGTCTTTCCATTCTAAGATGAAGGGTTTCCAGTCCCAGGTGAAAGAGGAAGGCACTGAAGGGGCTTAGGGTCATTCCAAAGTCCCTTAAGAGCTGGACTCGCGCCTTCGTTATATATGCTGCAGGCCCAAAATCCTTGACATAGCTTATGCCGTGGTAACTTGGATCAGGGTCCACCAGTTCAGGGAACTTCCCGTTGTCCCAATTGAAGGTCCCTCCATCTATCACTATTCCTCCAACGCTTGTGGCATGGCCGTCGGTGTACTTTGTTGCCGAGTGGATGACTATGTCCACACCGTGCTCAAATGGCCTGCAAAGAACTGGCGTCGCCAGTGTATTGTCAACAATAAAGGGCACGTCCAAGGTCTTTGCAACCCTGCTGAACTTTTCAAAATCAAGGATGTTAAGACCCGGGTTTCCAATTGTCTCCCCAAAAACCGCCTTGGTGTTTTCCCTTCCTGAAGCAATTATTTCCTCCTCGGATGAATCCGGGTTCACAAATGTCACCTGAATTCCAAGCTTCTTAAGTGTAACCCCAAGAAGGTTGAATGTTCCTCCGTAGATTGTCGATGCGGCTATTATATGGTCTCCCGCATTGCAGATATTAAGGATGGCCAATGTTGTTGCAGCCTGTCCCGATGAAGCAGCCACTGCCCCTACCCCACCTTCAAGAAGTGCCATCTTGCCTTCAAACTCTGCAACGGTTGGGTTGCTGATTCTGGAGTACATGTGATCAGCACTCTTAAGGTCAAATAGGTCTGCCACATCATCAGAGTCATAGTACTGATAGGTCGTGGACTGGACAATTGGAAGCACCCTTGGTTGTCCCGATTTTGGCTTGTAGGTTCCCTGTACGCATTTTGTTTCTGTTGAATAGTTTTTCATGTCTTCCTCCTTCTAACTGTAACTTGTCAAACAAAAAAAGAAAACCGCTTCAATAAGAAGCGGTAGGTACCTTTTCTTCTTATCTCCCAGAATTAACTGTTGGAATTGGCACCTTGCGCATTTGCGTAGGTTGCCGAAGCTTCACAGGGCCATTCCCTCCACTTCTCTTGATAAGTCACAATTATTAATTTTTAGTATTTCATATGATTCTATATCCTTTACCCCGGCTTGTCAAGAGTTTTTTTTAAGCGTGTCGCAAAACCCTCATTGCATTCAGGACAGCTATTAGGGCGACTCCAACATCGGCAAAAACTGCCTCCCACATGGTTGCAACTCCCAAAGCACCCATTACAAGAACTATGGCCTTTACTCCAAGTGCAAAGAAGATGTTCTGCCAAACTATCCTTCTGGTCCAGGAAGCGATGTCAAGGGCCACTGGAAGCTTTGCAAGGTCATCTGTCATAAGGACTATGTCAGCTGCCTCGATGGCAGCATCAGACCCGAGGGCCCCCATTGCAACCCCTATATCAGCCCTTGCAAGAACTGGAGCGTCGTTTATTCCATCTCCCACAAATATAAGTTTTCTGTTCTTCCTAAGGCCATCTGTCAGGTCTTCAATTACACCTACCTTATCCTGTGGCAGGAGCTCCGAAAACACCTTGTCTATTCCAAGGTCCCTGGCAACCTCTTTAGCCACCTGGTCCCTATCCCCTGTGAGCATTACAAGATTCTCCACCCCACGTTCCTTCAACTCCCTGATGGCTAGACTTGCTCCTTCCTTGACCTTGTCGGCTATTAGGATGTAGCCTTGGTAGACATTGTCCAATGCAATATGAATAATTGTTTTGCCATTATCCTCACTTTCCGTTGCAATTCCCTTTTCCGTAAAAAGCGAAGAATTTCCAAGAAGCAGTTCCTGACCGTCAACATGTGCAAGGACCCCCAGTCCCGCAAGCTCCTTGTAGTCATCAACCAGCCCCACCCTTAGGTCTCTTTTGTTGGCCTTTAGTACGGATTGGGCAATTGGATGGGAGGAATGGCTTTCTCCAAGGGCTGCAAGGTAAAGAAGGTCTTCCTCTGCCAATCCTCCTGTTGAAACAACCTCCACCACCTGGAATTCCCCTTCAGTTAGGGTTCCCGTCTTGTCAAATACCACTGTGGACACTGAGTTCAAGGCCTCAAGATAGTTTCCTCCCTTTACAAGGATCCCATGTCTGGACGCCCCCCCAATCCCTCCGAAAAATCCCAGAGGAATTGATATTACAAGTGCACAGGGGCAGGACACCACAAGGAATATCAGGGCCCTGTAAATCCAGTCTGAAAAGAGGGCTCCCTGGATCAGCAATGGTGGAACTATTGCAAGCCCAAGGGCAAAGAATACCACTGCAGGTGTGTAGTACCTGGCAAACTTGGTTATGAAGTTTTCTGTTGGAGCCTTTTTGGAAGCTGCATTTTCAACCAGGTCCAGTATCTTTGACACAGTTGATTCATTGTATTCCTTTTCAACCTTAACCTTAAGGAGACCCTGTCTGTTGATAAATCCACTAAGAACAGGGTCACCCACGTTTACATCCCTTGGAATGGACTCCCCTGTAAGTGCTGCAGTATCCATGGATGAAGACCCCTCCACCACAAGACCGTCAAGGGGAACCTTCTCCCCGGGACGTACCAGGATAAGGTCCTCCTTTTTGATCCTTTTGGGATCCACCTTCCTTACTTCATCACCATCCACAAAATTTGCATAGTCAGGTCTGATATCCATAAGTTCAGCTATCGACCTTCTTGATTTGTTGACTGCATAATCCTGGAAGAACTCACCTACCTGGTAAAACAGCATAACTGCAACTCCCTCAGGATATTCATTTATGGCAAAGGCCCCCATGGTTGCAATTGTCATAAGGAAGTTTTCATCAAAAACCTGGCCTCTGGTAAGATTCCTGAAGGCTCTTAGGATGACCTCGCCTCCGATTAGAAGGTATGCTCCAAGATACAAGAGAAGGCTTGGGAGACCTTCAAGTGGCAATACCAGGGCAGCAAGAAACAAAGCCGTTCCAAGGATCACACCTCTCATGTCCTTTGATCCGTGATTATGGCCATGGCTATGCCCTTCCTCCCCTTCATGGCCCTGGTCCTTGTCATGGTCCCTATCCCTTTCCAAAACCTCCACATGAGGTTCAAAGAAAAGGACGATTTTTCTTACCTGGGCCCCCATCTCCTGGGAATCTCCTCCGTGCTCAACCTTCAAAGTCTTGTTTATGAAATTCAGGGAGGCATCAGAAACCTCCGGCAGCTGCTTTATTCTGGCTTCTATCCTAGAAGCACAGTTAGCTCAGTCCATGCCCTCCAGATAAAATTCGATTCTGTTCATTTTCATGCCTCCATCTATTTGTGTCCTACATGGACCAGACCCTGGTCCAATATGTTCATTACATGCTCATCATCCAGGGAGTAGAAAACTATCTTTCCCTCTCTTCTATACTTGACCAGGCCAGCCTGCTTAAGCACCCTCAGCTGATGGGATATGGCAGACTGATTCATCTCAAGAAGTACCGCTATGTCGCATACACACATTTCCGACTGGAACAAGGCGTGAAGGATCCGCATCCTGGTCCTGTCTCCAACAACCTTGAAAAAATCAGCAGAAAGGTCCAGAAGCTGGTCTGGCGGCATATTTCCCCTGACCTTGTTCACTGTTTCCTCATGGATGACCGTACAGTCGCATACGGCTATGTTTTTTTCCGCACTCATAATTCTTACCTCTTTTCATATGAATATCTGTTCATGTGTTCAAGTATATTTTACTAGCTTTGACAGCATTTTGCAAGCCCATATAAAAATAACCGCCTCCATCGGAGACGGTTATCTTCAAGTATATTAAATTATTCTACTGATTCTTCCAGCAGCTCTTCAAGTGCTGGCTCTGGCATTTCAAAATAAACCTCGATCATTCTAAGCTGCTCGTTCCACTCTATGTCATAGCCGTGGTTGTCAAGCTCCCTTATGTGCATCAATTCCTCTGAAGGCTCCATTTGGAGACCGAATATCTCAACTGCATCCTTAACGCTCATAAATGAAAGGCCTTCCTGGGTCAGGGTAATTTCAACCTCTCCCTCCACAAGCTCAGTTTCAGTAATTAGCATATACATATTTTGGTCAACATCCAGCATGGCTGCAAGCCTCTTTCCGCCTTCAGGAAGTCCCATGCTTCCAATCATAAGATTTACAAGGTCATCCTGAGTGTAAACCTTAACTGACTCAGGCAGGTCAAGTGTATACTCATCAAGTCTTTCTGTGGTTGAAACCATCTCCACCATGATATTTCCCATTGGAGTTGTGATGTAAAGCTCAGCTTCCTCGTCATATGCCTCATCGGTTATTGTTGTAACCTGATTGTAGTAGCTTCCCCTTATTGCTTCCCTAGCTGTTTCCAGCATAGGCGCAAAAACTTCATCATACATTGCAAGTGCTTCCTGGATTTCCTCATCAGTCAGCTCAAAATCCATTTCCTGACCTGTAATCTCCATAAGCTCTGCAGAGTTCTCCAGTGAGAAGACCATGTATGCGTCAAGAAGGTCGATCATTTGGTCAGAATCCATGTTCAGTGTGTAGGTGTTGTCTTCCTTGGTCATATCAAACTCAAAGTCAAACTCCATTCCCTCCACAAACTCCAGTACGTCCAACAGGTACTGGGTGCTAACCTCCGGAACATCATCTCCACCCTGAAGCATTACATATTCCTCTTCAATCTGGACCATGTCTCCCATTTCCATCTTCTCTGCAAAGAACTTTATGATCTCAGTATTCAGGTAAATATCTGAACCCACTGTCATCATATGGATTACGGGGATCTGGAGCTCAGGATCATCTGTAGAGATTGTCACTTCCATGGATGTGGACATATCTTCCATATTTCCAATGGATTTAATGTTTACATCAAATACCATTGGGTCCTCTTCAGGAACTGTAATGGTTATCTTCATGTCTGACTCGCCTTCCATTGCTGCCCATTCCTCATACATTGCCTTCAGCTCTTCCCAGTATTCTCCTGCCGGAGTTTCCGGAGCTGCTGATGCTATGGTTGTTGAAAACATTGCCAATACAAGAACCAATGCCACTAATACTCTCTTCATAATTAATCTCTCCCTTTCTTGTGTTTCCTTTATGGCCCATTCCACTTTAACAGTGGAATTCATCACCATTATACACCCGTTTATATTTTAACATATTTCGTTGGAATAATGTGATGGATTTGGAAGTTTATTAAATTTTAACCGTTTTGTAACCAAATGTCTTCAATGCACAATTCTCA
>CALGAG010000007.1 GCA_937951995.1 uncultured Bacillota bacterium | reverse complement strand
ACTGTGATGGCATGCCTGATGGCATGCTCCATGGTGGAGGCAATTGCCTCGTCAGAGCCTCCAAGCTTTTCCTTGAAGTCCTTGTCAAAGAGGGTAACCGGCTTAATCCACTGGAATACCCCAAGGGATTTGAGGTGGGAGGAAATCAGTTCCCTTGATTTCTCTCCACAATCGGAAATGTCTATCCTGTCCTCAGGCTCAAATCTCACCTTGGCTGCCGCCCTTATGTAGGACAGCCACTTCAATTCATCAATGTCCTCCTTCTTTACATGGGTTGGCATAAGTGCGTTGAAGGTCACAGAAAACCTCTTGTAGGCCACTTCAAACTCAGCCCTCTTGTTATCAGGCTTTAGCACATCCATCAGCTGGTCAAGGTCTCCCTTGTCCACACCTGCAAAGATGCGGAGTACAGCCTCCTTGTAGTCCTGCATGGTCCTGTATAGGGACTCAACGCTCTCCATCGGCTCCCCTACATCCCCCTTGTCGAATATCTGCAGGGCCTCCTCAAGGTGCTTGGTTATTCCAAAATAGTCCACAACCTTCCCAAACTCCTTCTTCCGCTGCTTCTCAACCTCCACCCCATCCTCAAGGTCCCTGTAGGGCTTGTCATAGGTCCTGTTGACCCTGGCTATGGCCTGGAGAAGGGTGTGCTCCTTGAGAGGCCTGTCCAGGTACATGACATCCTCAATTTTTGCATCAAAGCCAGTAAGGAGCATGTCCTTTACAATAAGTATGCAAAGCCTGTCCTTCTCAATCTCCTTCTTGAACCTGTCCAAGAGGAGCCTCTGCTCGGCCTTCGTGGTTCGGTGTTCCTTTATGTAGGGTTCATCGTTGTTTCCAGCCGAATAGATGACCCTGATCTCAATTGGATCATCACCAAAGACCTCCGGCATATGCTTCATAAGCTTTTTGTAGTAGAGGGTGCAGGCATGCCTTGATACAGTAACCAGCTGGGCCTTGAAGCCCTCGTTGTAGCTGTTGTCCCTGTAGTGGACAAGGAGGTCCCTGGCAATATGGTCAATCCTTTCCTCAGCCTCCGCTATACCAATCTTGTTGAAATACCTCTGTTTTATGGCCTCCTGCTCCTTAAGGGTCCTGTTCCTGAAGTAGTCCTGGAAGTCCTCGTCAAGCTTGTCCTTCAAGATATGCAGGTCCTGCCTTCTCCCCTCATACATTATGGCAACTGTGTTGCCGTCCTTGACGGACTGGGAAAGGGTATAGCTGTCTATGAGCCTTCCGAAGGTCCTGTAGGTTGACTTGTCGTCCTTTTCAATGGGAGTCCCCGTAAATCCAATGAAGGTTGCATTGGGAAGGGCCGCCCTCATGTTTGCGGACAGGTTGCTGTACTGGCTTCTGTGGGCCTCGTCAGTGAACACTATGACATTGGACTTGTTTGTCAAAACCTCCACATCCTTTGTGAAGAAGAGGCTGGTCCTTGCAGCCTCATCCTCAAATACCGGATCCTCGTCAGTCTCCGATTGGAATTTCTGGATGGTTGTGCATATTATCTTTGCCTGGGCCATTCCAAGGAGGTCCTTCATTTCCTGGACGGTCTCAGCCCTTGTGAGTATCTTGTCCAGATTGTTCCTGCCTGCTGAGTATTCCCTGGGGAAAACTCCCTTAAAGGTACTGTATATCTGAAGGTCCAGGTCAACTCTGTCCGTTATCACCACAATCATGGTGTCCCTAAGGTCTCTTGTCCTTCTTATCATCCTTGCCAGCATGACCATTGTCAGGGACTTCCCAGATCCCTGGGTATGCCAAATAACCCCGCCTCGCTGGAGGGGAGTTTTGTCTTCCATCATTCTCTTGAAGGCCTTCATTGCTGCCCTGTACTGCTGGTACCTGGCTATCTTCTTTATCCTAATGTCTCCCTCTGTCTCAAAGAGGATGAAATGCTGCATGATATTAAAAAGGTTTCTCTTCTCAAGTACTCCCAGAAGGAATATGTTTTGTCCGTTGTTGTCCACATCAGGTATGTCCTCAAGTTTGTGGGGATAGGGGTCCTTCCACTGCAGGTAGTAGTCGTAGGATGAGGATATTGTTCCCACATAGCCTCTGTATTTGTTGATTATTCCATTGA
>CALGAG010000006.1 GCA_937951995.1 uncultured Bacillota bacterium | reverse complement strand
ACTAGTCCTCACTCTCTATCCAGTTTGAGTCATTTTATCACTCCTGTCACTTTTATTATCAGAATACCCACTATCAAAATGATTTTACTATAGTGATTTTAGCTGTAACTCAATCATACTAAAACGAAAAGAACCTGTACTTGATCCTGTTCTCCTCACAGAACTCCCTTAGATTCTTTATCCCAAAGTTTCCACTGAAGCGTCTCTTGAACTCTTCAAGGCCATCCCTGTCTTCGCTGGAAAGCAGTTGTAAGAGTCTTTCCGTATTGTAGCTGTCAAAGTCATAGAAGTACTCATATTCGTTGTCTCCAAAGAAATCCCCGGGAGCCCTGCCATGGTCCTGGCCTGAGATTTTAAGGCAGCCATCCTTTACTTCACACCAGACATGAATCTGTGTTGAGTGTCTTTCCTTGTCACAGAGAATAATTGTATTCGACTCATCTTGATCTTCTGTAACTTCCTTGCTCCACTTTCTTAGGATAAACTTGGTCTTTTCGATTGGATAGGGTACCTCATGGGGAAAGAAGTACTCAATCTCTTCAACGACTCCAACCCTCTCAAACCTGTCTGGACCTACAGGAACAACTACCTTATCCCCTGTCTCCAGGTTGACGTCTTCCGTTCTGTAGTAGTAGGTATAACCGTCCTTGCTGAAGGACACGCTGCAATAGATTAATTGATCAGGTTTCGCATTATCAGTTTTCATATCCCGGCTCCTTTATATTGCGTTTTTCCTTTATCGCTTTATTATACTTCCCGTTACCCATATTATACCGTAATTCCAGCCTATTTCCAGGTATTTTTCACATTTTTCTGATATTTAGTACGCGTCATATAAGAAAATCTAATAGCCCTGTTTTAGATATTAAATAATTCAATTTAACTTTCCACATTCCTTCACTTATAATGATTCTAGACTAATTTTAGGAGGATTACATATGAACAGAAACAACTCATCAGCAATGATCTTTGCCGGACTGGGAATAGCCATAAACATAGTTCTTGGTTCAGTGGCAAACTTTATCAGCATTCCCCTTTTGTACCTTGATACAATCGGAACAATATTTACAGGTGCCGTCTTTGGACCTTTCTACGGTGCACTTACAGGCGGACTGACAAATGTCATCCAGGGTATAATCTCAAATCCAAAGAACATTCCATTCGCCCTTGTGAACATTGCAGTTGGGGTGATTGTAGGTCTCATCGCAAGGAAATGGAAGTTTGATGTGAAGACTGCAGTTATCACAGGACTTATTCTGGCTGTGGTGGCTCCACTGATTGGAACACCCATCGCTACATACGTATATGGAGGGATTACAGGTGATTTCAATGATGTTGTATTCACCTGGCTGGTTCAGTCAGGCCAGAAGATCTTCACCGCTGCCTTCATCCCAAGGATTACAAGCAACTTCGTGGACAAGATTGCCAGTGCAGTTATAGTGGCCCTGCTTATCAAGAAGCTTCCACGAGACCTATTTAAAGGAGCCAACAGATGGAAAGAAGCAAAAGAATAGTCTTTGTGTCACACTGCATATTGAACCAAAACACTGTTGTCGAGCCACTGGCACGGAGCAGGGGAGCCTATGGGGACATTGTGAGGCTTCTTGTGGACAAGGGAATTGGAATACACCAGATGCCCTGTCCCGAGTTCAGGCACTTGGGATTGGAAAGAAGACCCATGATCAAGGCTGAATATGATACCAAGGAGTACAGGGACCTCTGCAGAGGCCTTGCCCTTGACACCTTTGGAATAATTGAGGAGTACAAAAAGAACTCCTATGAAATCCTGGGTATGATTGGCATCCTGGAAAGCCCCACCTGCAGCATCTCCAAGAAAAGGGGCATCTTCATGGAGGAGCTTATGAAAATCCTTGATGAGAAGAACTATATTATCAGCTATTATGATGTACCTGCGGACTATTACGATGGGGAGAAGGGCAAGGCTTTTATCCAGTCCCTTGAGGAAAATCTAAAATAATAGGAACATGAACCACCTGCAACTGGACCAAGCAATGATGGACATATTGCAGGCGGTTTTTAATTACTCCCGAAAGGTATCATTTTTTCAGAATCCACTATTTACTTTGCTTCCGCCCTCCCAGCCCTTGATCCTAATTCCATACTATACATTGGGGTAGAAACATATATAAGGGTTGCAATATTTGACGATATTGTGACGCTTGGGAAACA
>CALGAG010000005.1 GCA_937951995.1 uncultured Bacillota bacterium | reverse complement strand
GGCCATACCCATCTAAAGGAAAGTACATTTGGAAAGGTGATTAAATGAAAAACCATCTATTTATTGAAAAGAACGAGAACGGCTCCATCCAGATACCAAAGGAAGTGCTGGAAAAGGAGCACCAGGGAAGACACCAGGAGTACATATTCTACGAGGAAAACGGAAAGCTTGTGCTTGCCCCTTCCATCCACTCGGTCCAAAGGCTATACATTGAACCCACAGCAGCCTGTAATCTAAATTGCGTTACATGCATAAGAAAGACCTGGAAGGAGACCATGGGCTTTATGAAGCGGGAGGAGTTTGACAAGCTGGTTGAGGACATAAAGGAAATCAAGACCATTGACTCCGTCATGTTCGGAGGCTTTGGTGAGCCCACACACCACCCGGACATTTATTACATGATAAAAAGGATCAGCGACCTGGGAATCAGGACAGAGATCACAACAAACGGTACCAACCTAACTGAGGAAAACATAAGGAAGCTTATGGATGCTGGCCTGAAAAACCTTTGGGTTTCTATAGACAGCATGGATGTGGCCAGGTTCAATGAGATCCGTGAGGGCGCTGACTTTGGTCAGGTGTTTGATAACCTGATGACCCTGAAAAGGATGAACAAGGGAAAGAACAAGAAGCTGACCCTTGGAATAGCCTTTGTTGTGACAAAGGATAATGTGGAGGACCTGTCAAGGCTAAGGAGCTTTGCAACCAAGGTCTGGGCTGAGAAGATCTCAGTTAGCAATGTTATTCCCTACGACCAGGAAATGGAAGACAAGATGCTTTGCAAGAAGACCCTATTCAAGCCCCTTGCCTACAGGGCCCAGGATGTGATCAGGAAGGGAACCAAGGAGGTTATGATACCGGAAATCAGCCTGCCAAGAATTGATTACAATAAACACACAAAGGAAGGACTCCATTACATACACGCATCCATGATGAAGACAAAAACCCTCCACGAGGAGTTCAAGGAGCACAATGACTACTGTCGCTTCATCAATGAGGGGAACGTGTTTGTGAGATGGGACGGGGAGGTAGCCCCATGCATGGGACTTATCCATTCCTACACCACCTTTCTTAATGGCAATCAACGACATATGAAGGAGCACACATTCGGAAATCTTAGGGAAAAATCATTAAAAGATATTTGGGACCAGGAGGATTACAGGGACTTCAGGCAGAAAGTCTACGACTTTGAATTCTCACCCTGCGTCCTTTGCGGAGGATGTGAGGATGTGGATAGCAATGACAAGGACTGCCTATCCAATACATTCCCGGCATGCGGAGGATGTCTCTGGGCGCAGGGAGTAATCCAGTGCCCCTAGAATACAACTAAATTTTTCAAGGAGGATTAATATGCCAATACTTCAGGGGGAAATGCTTAAGGGAAGAACAGAGGAACAAAAGAGAGCCATGGTTGAAAAGGTAACAGATGTTCTTGTGGAGACTGTCAATTGCAAGAGGGATGCTGTAAGAATCATCATCAGGGAGATGGAGGATGAAAACTTCGCAATCGGTGGAGTTCTAAAATCAGACATGTAAGAAAAAAGGCTACTGTGGAGGCTCCCCAGTAGTCTTGCTTTTTAAAGCTCCAATTAAATTTCAATTGATTTATGCCCCTTGGTGAAATAGAATAAAGGTTGTAATAACAGGTGAGCAGGTGTAAGTGATGAACAAGGAAACTAGCGGTGTAGACTTAATTTCAAATTTGACCCATGAAGAGCTGGAGGAGTTGGAGGAGGAAGCCCACCACATTGTTGAAGAAGTGGATAGAAGCAGCAGGATCAGAACCTATAGGGGTCCCTGGTCCAGAATAATTACAGTTCTCTCTGTCATATGGGTGGTTTTTCAGCTATACTTCACAACCATTGGAACCATGGAAGCAATAAGCTTTAGGGCAATACATGCATCTGTATTGGTCTTGTTTGCATTTCTCATCTATCCTGCCTGGAAAAATGAAAACAGGGACAGAAGGAGTCCTCCCCTGATTGATTATGTCCTGATAGGAATAAACCTTGCAGTTTTTTCATATTTTGTACTGAACTACAACAGGATCGCCATGACAGGGGGCTTTGTATCAGATTTTGAGAACCTGATTGGACTTGTCGCCATCGCCCTGGTATTCATAGCTGCAAGAAGGGCCTCGGGAGGGCTTGTTTGGCTATCTTCCATATTCCTCATCTACAACTTCCTGGGTAGGATGATTCCTGGGACCCTGGGTCATGGTGGCTTCTCAGCCTCCAGGATAATCGGTCACATGTTTTGGGGAAGTCAGGGGATATTCGGCAGCGGAATCGGGGTTTCAGCAACATATATTTTTGTCTTCATCCTTTTCGGGGCATTTCTGAATCTTAGCGGTTTCAGCAAGCTGGTGAACAACCTGTCCCTTTCCCTGGTGGGAAGAACCGCAGGTGGACCAGCCAAGGTATCCGTGGTGGTTTCAGGATTTTTAGGAATGATAAACGGGTCTGCAGTTGCCAATGTTGCAACAACCGGAATAATAACCATACCAATGATGAAGGAGACAGGCTACAAGAAGGAGTTTGCCGCGGGAGTAGAGGCAGCTGCATCAACAGGAGGCCAGTTTCTGCCGCCTGTAATGGGGGCGGTGGCCTTCCTTATGGCTGAATACCTTGGAGAGTCCTATGCAGTTGTTGCCCTTGCTGCAGCGGTCCCCGCAGTCCTCTACTATTTTGGACTCCTTATGGCAGTCCATTTTGAAGCCAAGAGGCTGGGTCTTAGGGGACTGGACAGGGAAAACATCCCCAAGGCCCTAAAGGTGCTGAAAAGGGAAGGGCACCTGATGGCACCGCTTGTTTCCCTTTTGGGACTTATGGCTTTGGGCTATACACCCCTTTATGCCTGTGTGGTTTCAATATTTGTGGTGGTAGCCTCAAGCTGGTTGAGAAAACATACCAGAATGGGGCCAAGGACAATAATCCAAGCCTGCGAGGATGGAGTCAGAGGTGTTATAAGCGTAGGAATTAGCTGTGTGATAATAGGGATCATCGTGGGGACAGTCTCCCTGACAGGCCTTGGACTGAAATTCGGATACCTTATGCTCCAGGTGGTTGGCCCGGGGGAACTTATAAAGGCTG
>CALGAG010000004.1 GCA_937951995.1 uncultured Bacillota bacterium | reverse complement strand
AAATATAAACAACCTGTATCAGAGCTTCAAATTCATGGACCTTTACAGATACCTAAAGGCAAGTGAGGTGGTTTAGATGAGGGATGGATACAATAAAATATTCTGTAGTGTCATCATTGCAACCTTTAGCATCAACCTTGGGGCTTTTCAGATCCTACCGGCCTTTATAGGCTGGATGGTGGTCTCATCTGGGCTTTCAATGCTGGAGGAAGACTCTGAGTCAATTGAATATGATAGACCAAAGTTAATCTCCTATATCCTTATAGGAGCAACACTGGTTGGTAGTATTATCACTCTATTCCAGAGCGGTCAGATAAATCCATCTATTCCTTTGCTGTTTTATCCCATGATTGTTATGATAGTTGAATTGTCAATGTTTCACAGGATTTTTGAAGCAGCTGTCCGGGACTTCACAGCCTTGGATAAGAGGGATTTGGCTGAGCTTTACACAGGCAAGGACAGGGCCTTTATAATGCTGAGCGGAGCAAGCATTATTTTGGTTACAGTATCAATCTTCCTTAACCTGGTTACAGTTGCCTTCTTTGCAGGCATATTTGCACTTATTGCAAGAATATACCTTCTGACCGCAATCAGGTCACTTGGCAAGGAGGATTGGGAAGACTCTGATGAAATGGAGGAGAAAGATTATGATCCTGAACATACTCTTGTTTGATGATTTTGAAACCCTTGATGTCTTTGGACCCGTTGAGGTCTTTGGAAACCTGCCCAAGGATTATGAACTAAGATACCTTTCAATGGAGGGCGGTATTGTAAAAAGTCGTCACGGTGTCAAGGTTCTAACAGAAGCTCTTGAGTCCTTTTCTCCTGATGGGATTATATTTATCCCTGGAGGCTATGGAGTTAGGCCTCTTGTAGGGGATCCTGCTTATGTGGAAATGGTTAAGGGACTTTGTGAAAAAAGCCAGTTTTGCCTTACAGTCTGCACCGGCTCAGCTCTCTTGGCCAAAACCGGTCTTTTGAAGGGCCTCCTGGCAACTTCAAACAAGCTGTCCTTTGATTGGGTTGTATCCATGGATCCAGGTGTAGATTGGCAAAGCATGGCCAGATGGGCAGTCCATGGAAAGTACTGGACCTCCTCTGGGGTCTCTGCGGGAATTGATATGGCCCTTGCCTTTGTTGAGAAGGCAAATGGAAGAGATGAAGCAGAAAGGGTTGCAAGGTTTATGGAGTATATCTGGAACGAGGATAATGACAATGACCCCTTTGAAATAGGATAGGACCGGCAAATGCCGGTCCTTGGCTTATTCTATTCAATTGACTCCTCATATAGGGTCTGATTGTAGGTCTTTGTATACCTGATGTCAGTTAGGGAAAGTTTCAAATCCTCACCCATTCCTTCAAATTCCAGGGTTCTGGTATTGAGAATATCCTCGTCCTTCTTCTCGTAGGTTGATTCTGATGTTTCAAGAAGGTCGTAATAAACTCCATCTGCAAGGAGTCTAACTCCAGGAATCCTGGTTCCCTCCTCTGTTGTTATTGTGATGTATGTTCTTCCATTTCCATTTTCAATGGAGTTTATGAATATATCATTTCCCCTTATCTCAAGGGTCTCCCCCTCTGCTATTTCAAGCTCCATATCCAGCCTTTCGTGGACGCTTACAGAATCAAGGTCTAGTCTCAGGTCTTTTGTATCCTTGGGAAGGGCATCAAACCTTACATCGAATCTTGTCCCCTTCATGTCCGTACTCATACCTGCACCCTTCCTATCAATTTCAATTCCATCAGCATATAGGCTCATTTCCATATTATGTGGCATCATGTATTCCTCATTTAACCTATCCATGCCAAGGGACATGAGATCTTGGATCTCCCCCTTCACAACCGTGGATATGGATGACATGCTCATGTCTTCAACTGTCATGGTCCTTCCTGCAAGCTCCACCTTCCTGCCCACTGGAACTCTGATGGTTTCACCCACAGCCTTGTTCCTATCCAGCTTAAAGTCTATTTCCCCCTCTTCCCACATGCCATCACCCCTTTCATTGCTTAGTTTCAGGGTCACCTTCCTTACAAAGAATGGGGGTGGTTCATCAGTTGTAAAAACCCATTTCTGCATATGTTCTTCCTTTATGATTTCGCCGGCTCCGCTTGAGCCTACGTTCATAAATGGAATGTCCGGCGAAACTCTGACATAAACATCGTCCATGTTCTTTGACTTGGTGGTATCCTCTATTGTATAGAAGAAGACCATACCGTTTCCGTCAAGCATTACCCCGTCCACCTGAACCCTTATCCCATCACTGAAAAGATAGGACTTATCAATAATCTGTCCTTCACCCATTCTGCTGAGCTGAAGGAGTGTCCCATCCATAACCGTATCATACCCAATCAGCTGCTTCCCGTAAAAGGCAAGGGTTGAGCTGTTGTAGGTAAGTATTGCTCCCACAAGAAATATTGCTGCAATCCTGCTTAATGGGAATTTCCTCCTTGTTTTTTCATCATCAAGTGCAGCCCTAAGCTTTTCCTCCAGTGAATCAGGTGCCTGGAGGTTGTTGTATTCTGTTCTTTTTTCCTCAAGCATCCTATCTAGCCTGGTCATCTAAATTCTCCTCTCCCATTGCACTCCTAAGCTTGTCCATGGCAGTATTGACCCTTGATTTCACTGTTCCAAGGGGAATCTCCAAAAGCTCCGAAATGGACTTGTAATCCATATCAAGGTAATACCTGAGCCTAATTATTTCCCGGTGGCTTTCCTTGAGTGTCCCAAGGTAATAATCCAGGTCCATCCTGTCCTCTCCCCCTATAAATTCTATGGACTCCTCCTTTACACCCTCCACGGGGATAACTCTCTTTCTGGTCTCCAGCCTGCCCTTGCAGAGGTTTACCAGGATGGTCTTGCTCCAGGAATAGAAACTCTCTTCCTTCCGAAGATTTTTTACATTGTCATAGAGGCTTAGGATCATGTCCTGAACCATGTCCTCTGCATCCTGCTGGTTCCTCATATATACAAATGCCAGCCTGTAATAGTTGTCCCTTTCCTGAAGAATAAGCTTAAGAAGGGCTTCCTTGTCACCCTTTTTCGCCTTCTTCACCAGATACTTCAATTCCACCGTCTCACCCCGTTTCATCCCTAAGAGTATTTGGAGCCCAAAAAGGTTCATTTAATTTCAAAAAAATTTTGCACCTGAAAACAGGTGCAAATTAATCATTAGCCCAATATGTCTCCCGGCTGTACTGGTTTGTCAGGAGATATTAGTACAACTCCACCTTGAGAGTAGGTTCCCATAACAAGGATTTCCGACATGAATCCAGCTATGTTTCTTGGTGGAAAGTTCACAACTGCAAGGACCTGCTTGCCAATAAGGTCCTCTGGTGTGTAGTGCTCTGTTATCTGGGCACTGGAATTCTTCTCACCGATTTCCGGCCCCATGTCCACCAGGAGCTTGTATGAGGGCTTTCTTGCCTTTTCAAAAACCTCTGCCTTTATAATTTTTCCCACACGGATATCCAACTTAAGAAAATCATCAAAGGTCACCTGGTTCTTCACTGTCATCCTACCACCTTACCCTTTCGTAGTTAATGTATCTGTAGTATATGTCATCCTGCTGCTGTACCTCAGATTCCCAGACAACATCCCAATCATCATCAAGGTCGAGATTTGGGATAAAGGTGTCAGTGTTCCTGAAATCCTTGAATATCTTGGTGATATATGCCTTGTTGCAGAACAGGAGGAGCTGTCTGGCTATTGTTCCTCCACCTGTTACAAAAACCTCCATCTTCCTGTCAGGATTTACTTCCTTCAGTAAGGGGAACAGGTCTTCAAGGGAATTCACAACAAGAAACCCCTCGGGCTTATAGTCCTTGTTTCTTGTAACCAGGATGTTTATCCTGTTTGGAAGGGGCTTTTGGTCTGGTAGGGCTTCAAGGGTCTTTCTCCCCATGATTACGATGTGCCCTTCCGTGATTCTTCTGAACCTGTGCAGGTCCTCCTCTATCTCAACCAGCATCTGGCCGTTAAAGCCAATTTTCCAGTTTCCATCTACTGCAAAAATCAAATTCATCCTTTTCCTCCTATGCCTTGAAATTATATATTGGTATGATCCTTTCAATTATCTCCACTGTTTCGTCCAATCGCTGCAGAATTTCCTCCAGTGGCTTGTATGCAAGGGGACTTTCATCCAGGGTGCCTTCATGGACCGATGTGGAATAGATTCCCTCCATTGACCTTCTAAACTCCTCAAGAGACGCCTTCTCCTTGGCATCCCTCCTGCTGAGAATCCGACCCGCTCCATGGGGAGCTGAAAAGTTCCAGTCTTCATTTCCCTTTCCCCTTGCAAGAAGTGATCCTTCCTTCATGTTGATTGGAATAAGCAGCTCTTGTCCCTCATAGGCCGAAATAGCACCCTTCCTGGTGATGTTGTCCCTGAAGTCAATATAGTTGTGGACTGTGTGGAAGTGCTGAAAATTATCCAGACTTTCTCCGAAAAACTCCAGGAGGATAAGTTCAGCTATGCCCTCCCTGTTTATTTTAGCATAATTCTGGGCAATTTTCATATCGTGAAGATAATCATCCCTTTCCTTTCCTGTGAGATAGCAAAGGTCCTTGGGATAGTCCCCCTTACAGGATTTCTGTGCCAGTTTCTGGTAGTGGTCGGCTATCTGCTTGCCAAGGTTTCTGCTTCCTGAATGGATCGTTAGGTAGAGGGTTCCCTTGGAGTCCCTGCCCAATTCTATAAAGTGGTTTCCCCCTCCCAGGGTCCCCAGGCTCCTTTGAAACCTTTCCCTGCCCTTAAGGCTCTTCAGGCACTTCAGCTTTTCAATTTCAGGGTCAGTAAACCTGTTGTCCCTGTGGGTCTTTGTTCCTGATGGGACATTTTTCCTGATAAACCTGTCCAGGTCCTCCAGTGGAAGGTCTCTGTCTTCAAGCTTGACCAGGAGCATTCCACAACCAATGTCCACCCCTACAATGTTTGGAATCACAATATCCCCCATCTGGGCAGTAAGACCAATGACACAACCCATTCCCTGATGGACATCAGGCATGACCCTTACCTTCTTGTCCTCCATATAGTCCTGGTCAAGAAACCTTTCTATCTGGTCTTTGGCTCCAGGCTCAAGGTTCTCTGTAAAAATCTCAGCCTCTCCATGCTTTCCACGAATAATCATACTATCACCACCTGTCCCTATTATCTATACCCAGGGGAAGCCTCCCATTGTCACCAAATTGTAAATTGAAACATTCTTCCTCTAGTGCTAGAATTAACATAAGGAAATCTATCAGTTTACCTTATGAAAGGAGCAAGCTATGAAAAAATTAATTATATTGATGTTTGCATTGATAATGGCAGTTGCCCTTGCAGCCTGTGGAGGTTCACAGGAGCCGGAGGAGCCAGCTGAGCCTCCTGTTGTGGAAGAGCCGGCAGAGGAACCTGAAGAACCTGCCCAGGAGCCTGAGGAACAAACTGCTGAGGTTATACTATATTTTGCAAACAACCAGTATGTTGAAACTGGTGACGAGCAATACGAATGGATGCTTACGGAGACAAGAACAATTGCCTACGATGATGAGGTCTGCCTGGAGGAGGCCGTGGTAAGGGCCCTGATGGAGGGACCTGAGGATGAGGAAAACCTAAGTACCGGCTTTCCGGATTCAGTCCAGCTGATTGGTGTAAGCGTACTTGATGGAACCGCCTATGTCAACTTCTCAAGTGAAGGCCTGGGAGGCGGGTCAATGCAGGAAAGTTATGTAATCAGCCAGACCGTAGAGTCCCTGGGTGAACTTGGTTCTGTACAAAGGGTACAGTTCCTGGTGGACGACCAGGAGGCTGAAAGCCTCATGGGTCACATAAGTATTGAGGAACCAATTGAGGTTACAGTGGAATAGGATTAAAATCAATAATCCAGGCAATTGCCTGGATTATTTTCATGGTATGATTATCTGTATCCTGTTACCTGACGGGTCCTTTGTGAAAAGTACCCCATCCTCCATTTCAGCCTGGTAGTTTTGGCCTTGAAGACTTTCAAATATTTTCTCCAGAGCTTCACTGTCCGGTGCCGCCAGGGTGTAGTGCCTGAGTCCAGTTGCATTTTCAGGGGCAGGCTTTGCACCTCTTCCATTCCATACATTAAGTCCAATATGGTGGTGGTAGCCTCCTGTTGAAATAAAGTTGGCTGATCCTGCCAGCTGGGCGACCCTCTTAAAGCCCATCAGGCCGTAGAACCGGTATGCCTCCTCCAGGTCACCCACGTGGAGGTGCATGTGACCAAGCCTTGTCCCTTCTGGCATACCTGTCCATGGTGTATCTCTCCCAAGCTCCATAAGCCCCCTGAAATCAAGGGGGTCAGTACCCATTTGGACCTGGTCTCCATCCCACTCCCATTTGCTGTCGGGAATATCAGCATAGACCTCAATGCCGTTGTCCTCTGGATCCTGGAGGTATAGGGCCTCGCTTACCTCATGGTCTGCACCGCCTGTCACCGGAACATTTGCATCCCGCAGGTGGTTTATAAAGCTCCCCAAATGTTTTCTAGTGGGAAGTAGAATTGCGAAGTGATAGAGTCCTGTCCTTCTTGGAGGTTTCTGAATCACATTCTCAGGCCTCACCAAGGTCAAGATCCTTCTTCCATCCACTCCCAGGTCAACAAAGTCATTTTTCTTTTCAAGTATTTCCAACCCCAAGCTGTCCTTATAAAATCTGGTCATCAGGTCCATATCCATTACATTCAGACTTAGATTAAGTGGATATATCAGTGAACCCTCGTGAAATTTGTTCATATTTATCACCTTCTATATATTAGTGGTCTACATTTACCCAGGCAAGGAAATCCTAAACCATTAACCCTATTCCCACCAGGTCCTGTATACCACATAGGGTATTAGGGCAAATACGAATACAAATTCCCTTGGAGCGTAAACGAAGTCACCCGTAAGCCAGAAAAGCACTGCTATCCTGTCAGGAAGAACCAGGTATATAAGGCCCAGGACCACCAGGGAAACAATCAACACCACTATCCCTTTCCTGTTTT
>CALGAG010000003.1 GCA_937951995.1 uncultured Bacillota bacterium | reverse complement strand
AAGACCTATGAGGATGGTCCTGTTTCTGGATGGGATGTCCACGCTTCTCCCCAGAGATGTAACTATACAAACCGGTGCCTCAAATCCAGGCTTGAGCCTCTTGAAGGATTCATTTGAGGATGTTATGAAGGGATTCATGATTTCATAGTTTTTCAGAATGCCCATCAGTGCCCCATAGCCAATCGGGCTCATGAAATGCTTCCTGTAGGGATGGAAGAGGTTTATCCTCTTTCCTGATTTCAGCTCCACTGCAACTCCCATATGGGTATGCTCGCCACTTCCCGCAACTCCAGGTATGGGCTTTGCAAGGAAGGTTACATCCATTCCATTCGCCCTGAAGGTTTCCTTGATGATATGCTTTATGAATATTTCATTGTCACCAGTCTGCATGGTTGTGGAAAATCTCCAGTCTATCTCAAGCTGCTCCATGATCCCCGAAAAGCTTCCGTCATGCTGGAGTCTCGCCTTTACTCCACCTACCTCCTTGTGCCCCATTTCAGGCTCCATACCGTACAGCTCCATGTATTGGAGGGAATTCTCCAGGGCTGTCCTTACGGCACCTCTGGTCTTTGCCCAATACTGCTCATTCAGCTCCTGGGAGGTGGTAAGCTCCTGGAGCTCCCTGTTTGAATCAGGTGTCCTTACCCAGAATTCAAGCTCAGTTGCTGCAGTTACATGGACCTTTTTTATGTCCTCTGGGCTGAAGCCATAGGCCTTGGTCTGGTCTGGGTTTTCCCTAAGCAGCTGCTCAATGTGGCTTTCAAAGTATTCTGTTGCATCCTTTAGTATGTGTCTTGAATCAACAGGTATTCCGTCATGGTAGAGAAAGCAGGGTATCTTAAGTGTTCCAACAGGCTTTCCCGACTCCTGGTGGATATTCTCATAATTGTAGTCTACAAACCAGTTGGCCTCTATGTCCGATTTCATGTCTATCTTTGCATTGTCAAGGGTTGCAATCTCAGGAAGATAAACAGAGGAACCATCAGTCTGTACAGCTATTC
>CALGAG010000002.1 GCA_937951995.1 uncultured Bacillota bacterium | reverse complement strand
CCCTTGCCTATAACCAGGAGTATTAAATCTGAATTGAAGAGCATCTGGATACTTTCCTTGTGTGGAAGGTATCCATAGGATTTTATCTGCCCTTCCAGACCGTACTTAGCCGCATAGGCATCTATTACCGAATCGTATATATTGCCAACAATCCTTATTTCCAGTTTCTTCTTGTCCACATCTCCCCTGTCCATGGCAAGCTTCAAGCCATCCATGAATTCATCAAGGTTTCGTCTCCCGTAGAGGGAACCGGTATAGGTTATGACAAACTTGTCTCCACCGTCCCTTTCATTACGCAGGCCCTCAAAGTCCTCTTCGTCGTAGCCGTTTGGAATATAGGTGGACCTTCCAACAAGGGATGGATTGTCTGCAACAAAGTTCTCTAGCATCAGGGGAGTGTTGGTAATGAAATAGTCGCAGTTTTCAGTGACCTGGAGCTCCATCTTCTTTTCTCCCTTGAATTTGATCCTCTTATAGATGCTGTCTCTGTGATAGGGGTTGTTGGTCCATTCATCCCTAAAGTCAGCCACCCATTTTACATCCGGAAGATTCCTTCTTAGATAGAGGCCCATAAGGTGTGATGAATATGGGAACGATGTGGAATACACAAGCTTGATACCCTCTCTTTTCACCAAATCCAGGACCCTGTCCCTGTTAAGGAGATACCAAAAATATTCCGAATCAGGAGACATTATTCTGGTTCCCAGGAACTTCATGGGCAGCCTTAGGACACCCTCCCTATTTACGGTATCATAGGGTTTTAGTCTATGGATTTCAACATCCCTTGGAATATCCTCCAACAGACTCCAGTCACTTAGCTGGGCCACATGTTCCTTGGTAACAACAAGTGGCTCAAATCCAAAATCCCTCAGGTACTTAACAAATTTTGTTGTCCTTTGAACTCCAGCTCCACCCATGGGAGGGAACTCATTTGCTATAATCAATACCTTTTCCATCAGTTACCCCTGCCCAGTACCGTTACATGAAAACCAACCTTTTCCAGTTCTTCCTTGTTCAGGTAATTTCTCGTATCGTAAAGTTTTTTACTCTTCATCAGATTTCCAAGCTCACCAAAATCCAGTGTGCTGTATTCAAAATGGTTTACACCCAGAACAATCAAGTCCGCATCCTTGACAGCATCCTCTATATCATCATAAAGTCTTCCGCTGTAGGGGAAGACCTCCCTGTCAACGTGGGGATCGTGGATTGCAACCTGGAGTTTGGTCTTTTGGAGCAAGCCATCCACCAGCTTAAGAATGGGGCTTTCCCTTGTATCATCAACATCCGGCTTGTATGTTACTCCAAGTATTGCCACCTTTGTTTCCTGGTCCTTAACAAGTTCCTGGATCTTCTGGAGGACCTTGTCAGGCATGCCGTCATTTATATCCCTGGCCTGTCTAATAAGTCTTCCTTCAGGATGGTTCTCTATTACAAACCACGGGTCGACAGCTATGCAATGGCCCCCCACTCCAGGTCCAGGCTGGTGGAGATTGACCCTGGGGTGCTTGTTTGCATATCTGATGACTTCCCAGGCATCTATTCCCATGTTCTCAGAAAGGACAGCCAGCTCATTTGCAAGTGCAATGTTAACATCCCTGAAGGTATTCTCCATTAATTTGCACATCTCTGCAGTCTTTGAATCCGTTGTATATATTTCACCCTTTACAAAGGTCTTGTAAATCTCCTTGACGGCCCCTGTGGATTCTGGGTTTATCCCTCCGATGATCCTGTCGTTCTGTACAAGCTCCTGAATGATTTTACCTGGAAGGACTCTTTCAGGAGAATGGGCCACAAATACTTCCTCTCCTATTTTCAGCCCAGATCTTGCAAGTATTGGCACCACAATATCCTCTGTGGCTCCCGGTGGAGAGGTGGATTCAAGCACTACCACATCCCCAGCTTTCAGGTGGGGCGCTATTTCTTCAGCTGCACTCTCCACATAGGTCATATCCGCCTTTTTGTCCTCTGTTATTGGAGTTGGAACTGCAATTATAAAAACATCTGACTCCTGGAGAGACGTTACCCCCTTAAGTCTTCCTGCCTTCACCATTTCGTTTACAAGGTCGGACAAGCCAGGCTCTTCAATTATTATCTCACCCTTGTTCAAGGCACTGATCACCCTAGGGTTAAGGTCATAGCCCAATACGTCCATTCCAGCCCTGGCCATAACTGCTGCCGTAGGCAACCCAATGTATCCAAGTCCAATTATTGTGATTTTCCTGTCTTTCATTAATATACCTCCAAATTGGTCCATCCTAAGACCTATCTAATATTATATGCACCACGGACCATGACAAAAGTCTTGTCCTTTGTTACAAATATTCCCCTTCCATCACTTCTTGGTACTATCAGCTGATGGTTGGTCGGAACATTGCCACCATCTGCAATATCAGCCCCAGCAGTCACATCTGATAGGCCACCTAGACTTGAGGCAATGGCAACAGCCTCGCCGCTCCTTTTGATAATCTCGGTTCCAGCTTCCCCCTCCAGGACCTGTCCGCTTTGAAGTTCCACAACAACAAGCGCATTTCCAGATGTTGGGACTTCAGTTCTGTCGTCAAGCTTCTCATCTATGTAGTCCCTGATTTCCTCAAGCTTAGTATTCAGATAGCTTAAAGACACAAGAGGATCTGATTCACTTCCTGGCTCAGAAAATACAGCAGTAGATCCAAGCAATAGTCCTGCAACTCCCAGAGTCACAATAGTCTTTTTAAATTTCATATGAACACTCCTCGCATTATTTGGATTGGGTTTTCGTTTCATAGTTAGCCAAGTTACATTATACTATAAGTGGGCGGTAAATGTCACCCACATCTGCCTATTGTGTGGTTTTTGTATGGAATAATTCTACTTTCACCGGGCATATCTTTCACCACTGATGGGTATAAGTCCAGTTGAAGGTTTGTGTACATATATAAACCGATTGGTAGTTGAGAGGGTGCGGATTGGGAGATGATTTTCAAGTTGAAATGGGAGGGATTCTATTGAAGGAGTTATCAAGGGTAATACAGAACTACCCTGCATCAGGAATCAGAAAGATGTTTGAGCTGGCGGACAAGTACGACAATGTAATCAGCCTTACGGTTGGAGAACCTGCATTTGACACCCCTGAAAACATCAAGGATGCAGCTAAATTGTCACTGGACAAAAATAATACCCACTATGTTTCCAATGCTGGTATTCCCCAGCTAAGGATGGCCGTTGCAGAAAAGTACAACAGGTTGGTTGGTGATTATTACACCCCAGATAATGTTATGGTTGCAGTTGGAGGTATGGAAGCAATATTCCTTGCCTTGTTGGCAACTGTGAATCCCGGTGATGAGGTCTTGATACCAGATCCCGGATATCCCAATTACCAGGGGCAGACCGTCATTCTTGGGGCTAAGGCTGTGAAGGTTCCAATCTATGAAAAAAACAACTTCAATATTCAGGCTGAGGATATTGAGGCTGCAATAACTGAAAAGACCAAGGTCTTGATACTCAATTCACCAAGCAATCCCCTGGGCTCTGTCCTGTCAAAGGATGAGCTGGCAGAGATTGCAGCAGTGGTTAAAAAGTACGACCTGTTTGTGATTTCTGATGAAGTCTACGAAATGATCATATACGATGGACATGAACACCACAGCATATCCCAGTTTCCAGAAGTCAGAGAAAATGTCCTTATAGTAAATAGCTTGTCGAAAACCTATGCCATGACAGGGTGGAGAATAGGCTATGTCGTGGGCAGTGAAAAAATCATCCAGGCAATGCCTAAAATCCAGGAAGGAATAGCATCCTGTGTCTCCCATTTCATCCAGGATGCTGCAGTTGAAGCCATCCAGAATGGCCAGGACTCAGTGGAATTCATGCAGAGGGAGTACTCCAGGAAAAGGGATATCCTAATAGAGGAAATCAATAATATTAGGGGACTTGACTACAAGGGGTCTCCCGGAAGTTTCTATGCATTTGTCAACATTAAGAGCACGGGACTGAGCTCACAGGAATTTGCAGAGAGGCTGGTTGTTCAGGAACAGGTGCTGGTGGTTCCAGGCTCAGCCTTCGGGTCCATGGGAGAGGGATATGTGAGGATGGTTTTTGCAGGGTCTGATGAAGACCTGAGAGAAGCCTTTAAACGGATTAAAAGGTTTGTGGAGGGATTGGGAAACACCCCCTAGGCTAAAAGGACGGGAGCAGAATTCTGCTCCCGTCGATTATTTCCATTATCTTTGGACACGGCCTGACCCGTCCCCTCCCATAAGTGCAAGAACCTCCCCTACACTCACATGGTTGAAGTCTCCTGGAACAGTATGCTTCAGGGCCGATGCAGCCACTGCAAACTCCAAGGCCTCCTGGATAGGCTTGCCCGTAATCATCCCGTAAATGAGGCCACTGGCAAAGGAATCGCCCCCTCCCACCCTGTCGACAATATCTACCTCATACCTTCTTGAAAGATATGATTTATGGCCGTCATAGATGGTTGCGGACCAACCGTTATGGGATGCGGAATGACTTTCCCTTAGTGTCGATGCCACAAACTTGAATCCAAACCTGTCCATTAGCTGCTTGGCTACCTCTTCATAGGCCAAATGGTCGATCTTCCCTGAATCAACATCTGTTCCACTGGCCTTGATTCCAAATACCCTTTCTGCATCCTCCTCATTGCCTATGCAGATATCTACATATTTCATAAGTCCTGACATTACCTCATTTGCCTTTTGGGATGTCCACAGCTTCTTTCTGTAGTTAAGGTCCACTGACACTGTCAATCCCATTTCACTGGCAGCCCTGCAGGCTTCAAGGGTCAATGCTGCAGCCTTGTCACCAAGGGCAGGAGTAATTCCTGTGAAGTGGAACCAGTCAGCCCCACTGAAGATCCTTTCCCAGTCAAAGTCTGATGGGTCAGCCTGTGAAATCGAAGAATACCCTCTGTCATATATAACCTTTGAAGGTCTCTGGGAGGCACCGGTCTCAAGGAAGTATATTCCCAGCCTTTCGCCTCCAATGGCAATATGGTCGGTGACAACCCCGTACCTTCTCAAGGAGTTGATTGCACTCTGACCTATTTCATTGTCAGGAACCCTTGTCACAAACCTGGCTTCCAGACCATAGTTGGCCAGGGACACACAGACATTCGCCTCTCCACCACCATAGTTTACATCGAAGCTGCTTGATTGAACAAACCTGTTGAAGCCAGGTGTGGAAAGCCTAAGCATAATTTCCCCCAAGGTAACAACCTTTTTCATATCTGATCTCCCCCTATTTCATTCTAGCTGCCTTGATCCTTTTGACAAACTCAATTGCAGCCCCAGTTACTTTTTCATAATCTCCGGTTTTCGCACCTGCTGTAAGCTCTCCCCCTACTCCAACAGCAATGCAACCATTTCTGATCCACTGGTCAACATTATGGAGGCTCACTCCTCCGGTTGGCATCAAGGAAGCCTGTGGCAGGGGGCCCTTGATGGCTTTTATGTATTCTGGTCCTACCATGCTGCCTGGAAAAATCTTTATTACATCTGCTCCTGCTTCCATTGCTCTTATGATTTCAGTGGTTGTCATGCAGCCTGGCATGTATGGAATTCCGTACCGGTTGCAAAGCCTTGCAGTTTCTTCATGGAAGCCCGGGCTTACAATATACTCAGCTCCTGCAAGTATGGCCAATCTTGCAGTCTCGCTGTCAAGGACGGTGCCGGCTCCGATTATGAGGTCCTCCCTCCCAATGGAAGCTCTCAATTCCTCTATTACCCTGGCTGCACCAGGAACCGTAAATGTAATTTCGATAGCCGGGATTCCTCCAGCTATGCATGCCCTGGCAATCTTTTCTGCTGTTTCACATTTATCAGCCCTTATGACAGCTACAATTCCAGCCTCCCAGATCCTGGTCAGGGTATTGATCTTTTGAATCATCCAAATCACCTACCTATTTTATTTTTGATACTTGTCCCATTTATCCTTATTTTGATTCTATCAAGCTATGATGCATTAATCAATTGAAACAATCCAAATAGGTTGCTGTTTTGCCCTTGAATGTATAAAAAGCAGCTCCGGAATAAGGAAACTCCGAAGCTGCTTTTTATCCATGCTGGTATCCATATGTAGGTGAATTGAATCACTCAATTCATGTGGACAAAGCCGTCCACATTGATTCTCAGCCATGAACTTAATATGTAGGAGGATTGTCCTAGTTTCCAAGGCCTACACTTATTTTAAGTGCCTGGTCGACCTTTCTCATCATATCCTCATCAAACTTACCAATTTTTTCTCTAAGTCTTTTCTTGTCAATGGTCCTAATCTGCTCAAGGAGCACCACTGAATCCTTTGGAAGACCGAAATCCTGTGCTGTTATTTCAACATGGGTCGGGAGTCTGGCCTTGTTGATCTGAGAGGTGATGGCGGCAATTATGATTGTGGGACTGTACTTGTTACCCACATCATTCTGTACTACCAGAATCGGCCGTACACCACCCTGCTCAGAACCAATAACAGGACTCAAGTCTGCATAATATATGTCTCCTCTCTTCACTATCATATTTTTTCATACTCCAGTGAAGATTCATATCCCATCAGGTCGGTTATATCTTCCTCAAGACCCATTTCAGCGAGGGTTATGTTTAAATGGTTTACCTCGAGATACCCTCTCATAAACTCTCGGTATTTTTTGCAGTGGAACTCACTGCGATTGCACATGGCAACCACCTTGTCAAAAAGCTCCAAGCTATCTTCTATAACCATAGGGAGACATTCGTCTCTTTCACTCATTCGGTTAACCCCCCCTTTCATGTATACTTAGAGAAATATCAGTATATTTTAATTATATCCCGATATGAAAAACCCTGTCAATGCTTCTTTGACTAAACCAGTAGATAATCAATTGTCTTGATTATCTTCCCGTCCTTCTTGTATACCCTTGGAAGTCTCCTGCCCATCATGCATACTATTTCGTAGTTGATTGTCCCCAGCTTTTCAGCCACCTGGTCTACGGTTGGATAATCTTCAAGTCCCTCTCCAAAAAAAACCACCTGGTCACCAATTTCCACATTGGGAATATCGGTCACATCCAGCATAAGTTGGTCCATACAGATTTTACCTGCAATTGGAGCAAGTCCACCGCCTACATGGGCTTCAGCCTTTCCTGTAAGCATCCTGGTATAACCGTCTGCATATCCTATGGGGACAGTTGCGATTCTAGATTCCCTTGGTGCCTCATAAAGATGCCCATAGCTGATACCCGTACCTTCAGGGACTGTCTTGATGTTTGAGACCACAGCCTTAAGTGTCATTGCAGGCCTAAGTTCAATCCTTGACTTATCCACTTCCTCTGATGGGTAGTAGCCATATAGCATTATGCCTGGTCTCACCATATCAAGGTTGTACTCAGGAAGGTCAATTATTGCTGCCGAATTTGAAACGTGTTTGATGGGAGGACTAAAGCCCTTCTTCTCAAGCTCCTCCAGGGTCCAGGAATACTTCCTGTACTGGTCCCTTGTGACGGTCTTGTCCAATTCATCAGCCTTGGCAAAGTGGGTGAAAATTCCCTCAATCTCAATGTTTTCAAGATCCTTGAGTCTAAGAATCTCCTCCACTGACTCCTCATTGGGCAAGAAACCCAGTCTGCCCATTCCACTGTCTATCTTTATGTGAATCTTTGCCGTCTTACCCATCTCACCTGCTGCTTCTGAAAGGGCTTTTGCATCTTCATACCTGTATATAGCCTGGGTCAAATCATAGGCTGCAACCTCTTTCATCTGGCCGCCAGGAGTGTAGTTAAGTACAAGAATGGGAATGTCAAGCCCAGCTCTTCTTAGCTCAATCCCCTCATTTAACAGGGATACAGCAACTCTTTCAGCACCCAGTTCCTTGTACATCCTACCTAGCTCAATGGATCCATGGCCATAGCCATTTGCCTTGATTACAGGCATTACTATTGTGCCTGTCTTTACTATCTTCTGAATTTCCCTAAAGTTGTGTGAAAGGTTATCCAGGTTTATCTCCACATATGTGGGTCTTACATCATAGAACTTATCCATGGGGAACCTCCTTGTGTTATTATGCATTTCTTTGGTTTAACCGATTATTCTATCCTTGCAGTTTACTCAACAATAAGATCCACTGCCCTGGGAAGGTATTCGATTATGTCACTTGCTATCATTCCGTATTCGCCCTTTTCCTCCTTGGCCATATCTCCGGCAAGTCCGTGAACATAGACTGCCATTACAGCGGCTTGGAATGGATCATCCACCTGGGCAAGGAATGTGCCTGCCACACCTGAAAGTATATCTCCACTTCCTGCTGTTGCCATTCCAGGATTCCCTGACCTGTTGACATATATCCTTTCCCCATCGGTTACTATTGTATTGTGCCCCTTTAGGACTGTAACAACTCCATATACATTTGCAAATTCCCTTGCAGCGCTTTCACGGTCATTTTGGACCTCAGCAGTTGACATTTTCAAGAGTCTTCCCATTTCTCCCGGATGAGGCGTTATTATTGTCTTTCCTTTCCTGTGCCTTATTATGGTGGGATTATCTGACAGATTGTTAAGTCCGTCTGCATCCAAAACGATTGGGTTCTCAAAGTTCAGCAGACAATCCTCAATATTTGCCTTCTGCTTGTGTCCAAGACCATAGCCTGGTCCAAGAACAAGTGAGCTCAGGCCTTCCTGGGCCTTTCTGTAGGCGTAAATATCGGTGGCTTCCCTTACCATTACCTCAATTACCTTCAGACCGAAGTCTCTTGCAAGGTCAGGTTCAAGGATGGCATGCACAAGGCCAGCCCCACTTCTCAAGGCTCCATAGGTTGCCAGATATACTGCTCCCAGCATTCCCTGACTTCCTCCTATTACTCCGACTCTTCCAAAGTCTCCCTTATGGGTGTCCAGGGGTCTTGCAGGCAGCCTGAATTCCATATTATCAGGGACCTGATATTTTTTGTTCGCTTCTCCTACTGCAATTGACATACTGTATTCCTCCTCATTTGAAATTGATATATCAATGTGACTGATTCCTTCCAAATCCATGAAAGTTTTCATTTTTTCACCATAGCCAAGGTAGGGTCTACCCCCATCCTCATGCATTATCCACATATCCTTCCATCCAATTTTGCCGATGCCGGTTCCCAAAACCTTTGATACAGCTTCCTTTGCTGCATAAAGGCCTGCAACGGTACCTACCGCATGGTTTTTGGACTCCAGATATTTGATTTCAGAATCACAGAAGAGCCTCCTGTAGAAGCTGTCCCTCTTGGATTCCATAAGTTTTTCAATTCTCCTGTTGGACACAATGTCCACACCTGTCTTGATACCCATAAAATCATCCTTAAAATAGATTGTTTTCATCTCCTATAATAACACAATCATCATACAATTCATACCCACTCGATGAGCCCCTATGAAATCATAGATTTCAAGGAACTCTATCGTCGGGCACGTGGCAGTTCACAATTCTCAATGCACAATTAAAAAGATTTAAATTTAATGAGAACATGGGTAACACTTTTGGAGGTTGGTTGTTTGTGGAAAGTGGAAAGTGGAGAGGATAATGAACAAGGAACAGTGATCATTGAGCAATTAATTTTGTCAGGCTTTGGAGTCTAGGATCCTTCAGCACGCTTCAGGATGACAAATACTGGCACTTATAACAGTCTATGATTATCCCGAAAGGTGCTTTGCTAAGCAGTTAAAAAGCAATTATGTCAATTAGAAAGCCGATGGGAACATTTTTGAGGACATTACTTGGCCAAGCGGCCGCGAGCGGTCCGATAAAAATCGTTCCCAAGGCTTTCATAAACAAGCTTTCAAAAAAATCTCCCGAGACTCAATTTCTGCGTCGGGAGATTTTTCAACTATTTTATTTTCCTGCTGCCAGGTTTAACTATTGGCAACCCTTCCTTGCAAAGTGGGCACTCATCCTTGTCATAGGTATCAATGTGAAGCTTGTCGGCCGCGTAGATTGTATGGTCCAGGTCTCCTGAGCTCCTGTCAATAAGGGCGGCTATGCCAACAACAACCCCACCGTATTCCTCCACAACCTTTATTGCTTCATAGGAGGACTTCCCGGTTGTAACAACATCCTCTGCAATAAGCACCCTCTGACCCTTCTCTATGAAGAAGCCCCTTTTAAGCTTCATTTGCCCCTCGTCCCTTTCAGTGAAGAAGGCAGGCTTTCCAAGCTGTCTGCCAAGCTCATAGGCTACGATTATTCCACCCATGGCAGGTCCCACAACCACATCAATATCCAGGTCCCTGACCTTCTCAACAATTGGCCCCACGGCCTTTTCAGCCTTGTCAGGATACTGCAGGAGCTTGGCGCATTGCACATACCTGTTGCTGTGTCTTCCGGATGACAGAAGAAAATGTCCCTCCAGTAGTGCTTCCGATTCCCTTAATAAATCAATAATCATAATCTACCTCCCGATGATCCCTCTTATCTCTTCCAGGTCTTCCAACCCTTCACCATCCATATATTCCTCTATACCCCTTATTATATCCAGACAAATGTCAGGCTTTCTGAAATTTGCACTTCCCACCTGAACAAGGGTCGCTCCTGCCATGATGTATTCGACGGCATCCTCCCAGTTCATGATTCCTCCCATCCCTATTATTGGAACATTCACAGCCCTGGATACCTCGTATACCATCCTGAGTGCAATTGGCTTGATTGCAGGTCCTGAAAGCCCGGCTGTAATATTGTTGAATACCGGTCTCCTTGTTTTTATATCAATTGCCAGGGCATTGAAGGTATTCACCAGGGAAAGTGCATCCGCTCCCGCATCCACACAGGCAAGGGCCATTTCAACAATGTTCTCTGCATTTGGTGAAAGCTTAACAACCAGTGGTTTATCTGTCACAGCCCTAACAGCCTCCACAACAATGGATGCCGGCGCACACTGGATTCCAAAGGCCATTCCACCCTCCTTCACATTGGGACAGGATATGTTAAGCTCAATTATTGGCACATCGGTTTCATCCAATAGCCTTGCTCCCTCAACGTACTCCTCCACAGTTCCTCCACCAAGATTAGCCATCACCACTGTGTCCAGGCCCTTCATAAAGGGCCATTCATCCTTTATAAATCCCTCAACTCCCGGATTCTGCAGGCCTATGCTGTTCATAAGGCCAGCTGCTGTCTCATGGATTCTCCTACCCTTGTTTCCTGACTTTTCATTTAGGGTAAGTCCTTTTGAGGATATCCCTCCAAGGCTTGATATGTCAAAGTAGTCCTGGAATTCCCTTCCAAATCCAAAGGTTCCCGATGCAGCAACCACAGGATTCTTAAACTCTATACCACAGAAATACACCCTAGCCATGGAAAATCACCTCCCTGGCATTGAACACAGGCCCCTCCTTGCATACCCTTTCCATCCCACGGACGGTTTGGATTGTACAACCAAGACAGGCCCCTATTCCACAGGCCATGTGGCTTTCCATTGACAATACAAGTTCTGTCTTGCCCCTGCACTGGTCTGCAAGAGCCTCCATCATGGGCATTGGCCCGCATGAAATTACTGCATGGTAGGCTTCAGGCCTCAAGAGCTCTGTAACAAAGCCCTGGTGTCCAAGGGATCCATCCTCAGTGGACACCTTGATTTCATTTACAAAGGGCTTGAACTCATCAAGAAAATAAGGCTCACTTCTAAAGCCTGAATAAAGGTCAACCTCCGCCTCGGTATTCTTGGCAAGGTATAAAAGTGGAGCTATCCCAATTCCTCCCGATACCAGGGCAATCCTACCTTCCCGGTAGATCTGGAATCCGTTTCCCAAGGGTCCGAGGACGCTTAGGCTGTCTCCTGGTGAAAGTCTTGAAATTATATGGGTCCCCCTTCCCCTTACCTCATAGAGAAGGGTGAGCCTTCCATCCTGAACATCCCCTATGCTTATGGGTCTGGGCAGAAAAGGATCCAGACCATTCCAGCCTCTCAGCATGTAGAACTGTCCGGGAGCTCCGGTGAAATCCCCGTCAAGAACAAGCTTGAATATTCCACTTGCCACTTCTTCATTTAAAATAATGGTTCCATCCCTGTAGCTATCCTTCAAAGCCAATATCCTCCCTCATCCTCAGTACAGCTTCCCTTGTGTACCTTTCAAAATTTGCGTATCCATCCTCATGTTTCTTATAGGCTGTGATGATTCCTCTAGAGGAATTCACCACACCACCATTGTTTTTCTCAAGATACAGTCTTACGTCCTCTCCCCTTGCCCCCTGGGCACCATACCCAGGAATCAGGAAGAAAAGGTCCCTGTACCTTTCCCTTATTTCAACTGCCTCATCAACATGGGTTCCACCCACCACGGCGGCTATTGATGAATATCCACATCCACCCATATAATCTCCTGCCATTCGGGCAAGCCCATCCCCCACGTGGTAGTAGACCTTCTTGCCGTCAGCTTCCAGGTACTCGATATCCCTTGCACCTGGGTTGGATGTCCTTAAAAGTACAAACAGTCCCTTCTTTCCAGATTCAACATATGGCAGGTAGGGGGTTATGCTGTCAAAGCCCATATATGGGTTTATTGTGATGAAATCCGTTTCAAAGTCACCCTCAAAATGACCCTTGCCATACATCTTCGCAGTGGAGGATATGTCCCCCCTCTTAATGTCCCCTATGGACAGGTGACCCTCTGACCTAAGGTAGGAAAGGGTCCTGCTGTATGCAGCCAGGCCTTTTAGGCCATAGGCCTCGTAGAAGGCAATCTGTGGCTTGTAGATGGCTGTTATGTCTCCTGTTGCATCTATGATCCTTTTATTGAACTGAAATATTATCTGGTCCACATCCTGGAATTTCTCCTTTATCTCATCTGGGATGTAATCCAGGCTGGAGTCCAGACCAACACAAACCATCCCTTTTTCCCGGACCCTTTCATACAGCTTATCTATTATCATACAATCTCTCCTCCCCACATGATTTGGACATGTATTTTATGCTGCCACCTCTTATGGTCATAAGAACTTCGCCATAGACCTTCATACCTGAAAATGGTGTGTTCTTTCCCTTTGATACAAACCTTTCCCCGTTGATTTCGCTTTCCCTATCCAGGTCGACAAGAACCAAATCCCCATCATAACCCTTCTCCAGTCTTCCCTTGTTTATTCCCAGTATCCTTGCAGGATTCTCTGCCATCAGCCTTACAAGCTGGCCCATATTGATGTGACCTGCCTTGACCAGGTGGGTGTGACAGATCCCAAACGCAGTCTCAATCCCGGAGATTCCAGGACTTCCCTTCTCCTTATCCTCCTGGGTGTGAGGTGCATGGTCGGTTCCAATGGCATCAACAGTACCATCCCTTATGCCTTCAATCAAGGCCTCAACATCCTCCTTTTCCCTGATTGGAGGATTGACCCTGTAGTCATTGTCCCACAGGGAAATGTGATGGGGTGTTACATCGCAGGTGATCTTGTCTGCACCTCCGCTTCTTGCCCTCCTGATTTCATCAATTGCCTCCCTTGTGCTGACATGGGTCAGGTGGAGCCTGGCACCTGTGTGCTTGGCCAAATAAATGTCCCTTACTGTTTCAAGGTTTTCGGAAAGCCTATAGTCAATCTCTGTCAGGTCCATCTCCTCCGCATGGGCCATAAGGATCATGCCCCTCTCCCTTGCCTTCTCCATTGCCCTGTACATGGTCAAGGGAGAGCTTACCCCCTTGCCATCGTCAGTAATCATCCTTACATTATCATCCAATCCATCCAGGTGATCAAGTGTCTTCCCATCAAGGTTTTCAGTGATTGATGCGCATTGATGAACCTCCACAAGATCCAGGTCCCTTGCCTTTTCCCGGACATGGTTTATGGTATCCATGTTGGAGCATACAGGGTCTGTGTTTCCCATAAGGTTCACAAATGTGTAGCCTCCCTTAAGGGCTGCCATTCCACCTGTCATAAGGTCCTCCTTGTGAGGCTGGCCAGGATCCCTGAAATGTGCGTGGATATCAACAAATGCTGGAAGAAGGACCAGCCCCCTTGCATCCACCCATTGACAATCATGCTCCAGGTCCTCTCCAATCTCTTCTATGATACCGTCCTCAATGTAAATGTCCTTATTAAAAGCATGGTGCCCATCAATAAGATGTGCACCCTTTATTAAAAGTTTCATTTTAGCCCTCCCAGGAATATATATGGTCGCAGTACTCACACTTATATATACCCTTGTCTTTGTCAATCAGTACAAATTTATGGGTAATGTCCCTTTCCACAGTTGTTATGCATCTTGGATTCTTGCATTTTATAATATCCTGAACCCTTTCAGGCAGGGAAAGGTTAATCTTTTCTGTTATCACTTCATTTTCGATTACATTAACTGTTATGTTTGCATCCAAAAATCCCAGCATTGCATAATCGACGTTTATTACATCCTCAATTTTTATGATATCCTTTTTCCCCATTTTATTGCTGCTTGCATTCATGATGAGGGCAACGGTGAAATCAGCCTTTCCAAGCTTAAGATACTCGAATATCTTAAGTCCCATTCCCGGTCTTATGTGGTCAATAACCAGTCCCTTTTTAATGCTTGTTATATTCAACATCTACTTCACCCCCAGAAGCTTAAGAATAAGTCCCATTCTTACAAACATGCCGTTTTTTACCTGTCTGAAATACCAGGCTCTTGGGTCCTGGTCAACCTCAACCGCTATCTCATTCACCCTTGGCAGGGGATGGAGTATGGCCAGGTCCTCCTTGGCATCCTTCAGCTTTTCATTATCCACGATGTAGCTATCCTTCAGTCTTACATAATCAGCCTCGTTAAAAAATCTTTCCTTCTGAACCCTTGTCATATAGAGGATGTCCATCTGGTCAATTACCTCTTCAAGCCTTTCAACCTCCTGGAACTCTATTTTTCTCTGCTCAAGGATTTCACTTCTGATATAGTCGGGAACCTGAAGCTCCTTTGGTGATACAAGTATAAACTTGACGTTTTCATATCGTGACATTGCCTTTATCAAGGAGTGGACGGTCCTTCCAAACTTAAGGTCTCCACAGCAGCCTATTGTCAGGTTATCAAGTCTTCCCTTTGATTCCAGGATTGTAAAAAGGTCTGTAAGGGTCTGGGTTGGGTGTTGGTGCCCACCGTCTCCTCCGTTGATCAGCGGAACTGGGCAGTACTGTATCCCATGCTTGGGTGCTCCTTCGTTTGGATGCCTCATGGCTATGATATCCGCATAGGCTGCGACTGTCCTGAGGGTATCCGAAAGACTTTCTCCCTTTGCCACAGAACTAGAGCCCGGCTCTGAAAACCCGATAACTCCTCCACCTAATCTCAACATCGCGGCTTCAAAGCTAAATCTGGTTCTAGTGCTGGGCTCATAGAACAATGTACTGAGAATCTTTCCATGGCAAATGGAATTGAAATCCTCAGGCTTATTAATAATCTCCTGTGTCAGTTCAAAAATACTTTCAAGCTCCTGGATTGAAAAATCCTGGGGGTCTACCAAGTGTCTTCCTTTTAGCATAAATATTCCTCCCTTTAGTTTAAATAAACCTCAAGGAACAGCGCATTAAAAATGCCCTCCACAAAGGAAGGCACAAGTATCCTACTTATACGCTCTCCTTTCCGATCTCACGGGATCGATTTAAAGGTATTTATTTACCTAAAGATATCACGGAGAGATGTATAAGTCAATAATTTTTGGGGCTCATCCAGATGTTTTTTCAAGGTATTCCGGAAAGCTGTCAAAGATCATGTCTGCAATTTTCCCTATTTCTTCCCAGTCAATCTCTGCTGACCTGTCCCTTATGGCAGCAACCTTTATTCCAAGTTTTTTTGCAGCCTCCATTGAATGGAGGGCATCCTCAAAGACCCAAATATCCTCAGGCCCTGCATCCACCCTGTCAAGGATCAGCTGGTAGAATTCAGGCTTGTATTTTTCTATGCCTGTGCTTTTACAGGTCTGAAGAAAGTCAAAGTATCCATCGATCTCCAGCCTTTCCATGGCAGCCCTTGCAAGATGGTCTGCCGTGGCAGTTGCAGCACACATGCCTATTCCCTTGTCCTTCAAGGATTGAAGCAGGTCCCTGGCACCCTCCTTAAGCTGGATCCTTTCAAAATAGTATTCTTCAAGAACCTTCTCCATCTGGTCATTGATCTCTTCTCCACTTTCAGGTAAGCTGTACATTTCCTTCAGTACATCCGAGGCTTCCCTTAGACTGTACTCCCTAAGCTTCTCCCTTATATCATCAGGAACGTCTATCCCTCTTGATTTAAGATAGTCATAGGCCAGGGTCTCCCATACCCACATGGAATCAAGCAGTGTCCCGTCCAGATCGAATATCGCATACTTCATGGAATTCCTCCTTCCCAACCTCCGTCTTCCTTTTTCTGTATACCCTAAAGGTGGTGATATTCCCAAAAAAACATTTTCCTTTTGGGTATTTTGTTTGGTCACCTGCCAACAATGGTATAATATCCTAAGAGAGTCTAAATATATCAGGAGGTGTACGGATGAAACATTATATGGAAAAGGGTGGAGAAGTTGAGGTGATATTGGTCTTTAAGGAGACTGCCGGCGTAGGGACCTTCAATGACCTGTTCGGTTTCATAAAGGATAGGGACCTGTTTAAGGGAGATGCTGGTGAGGTCTACTCACATATTTCCCATGAAGGAGATTCTGTTGTTTTCCTTGGTCTGGGCGAGGAGGAAAAGCTCCAATACGATACCCTTAGAAAGTCATTTTTCTCCCTTGGTGGAGAGCTGCAAAAGAAAAAAATAAAAAGCATTGGATTGACCGTACCAAAGTTCGGTGACAGATGCTACGGAAAGACAAACAAGGCCATTTGGGAGGGTCTTCTCCAATCCCAATACGATTTCGACAAGTTCAAGAGCGAGAAAAAACCAAAGGTACTTCTCCAGGATGTCTACCTTGACATTGTGGAAGGTGAAGCTGAAAAGGTTGAAAGCGTAATACAGGAAACCCAGTTGCTAATGGAAGGTGTCTTCCTCACAAGAGACCTTGTGAATGAACCAGCCATAAACATGTATCCGGAGGTTCTTGCCAAGGAGGCAGTGGACAGGCTTACTCCCGTTGGAGTGGATGTAAAGGTTCTTGGCAGGAAGGAAATCCAGGATCTTAACATGGAAGCCTTCCTTTCAGTAGCCAGGGGGTCTTCAAAGGAGCCAAAGTTTATAGTTATGACCTACAAGGGCAACCCTGACAGCCAGGAAAAACTTGCCTTGGTTGGCAAGGGGCTTACCTATGACTCAGGTGGGTACTCACTGAAGCCAGCTGCAGGAATGGCCACAATGCACTCGGATATGGCAGGAAGCGCTTCAGTTATTGGGGCAATGTACTCAATAGCCGCCAACAAGCTTAAGAAAAACGTGGTTGCAATTGTTGCAGCCTGTGAAAATATGGTCTCTGGAGATGCATACAAGACAGGTGACATTATAGGTTCAATGTCAGGGAAGACCATCGAGGTTGAAAATACCGATGCAGAGGGAAGGCTTACTCTTGCGGATGCCCTTTGGTATGCGGCAACCGTTGAAAAGGCGGATAAGATAGTTGACCTTGCAACCCTTACAGTAGCTTGTGTAGTGGCCCTTGGAAACATCAACACAGGTGCAATAACAAATGATGAAAACCTTATGGGTGCAGTCAGGACGGCTGCCAAACTTGCCGGGGAACCTGTATGGCAACTCCCAAACGACGAGGAATACAAGGACCTCTTCAAGAGTCATTTCGCCGACCTTAAGAATACAGGAGGCCGTGGCGCTGGTGCAATCACTGCAGGCATGTTCCTGCAGGAATTTGTCAATGATATCCCTTGGGTCCACATGGACATTGCAGGAACCGCATTTCTTGACAAGGCAGCTGGCTACCTTCCAAAGGGAGCCTCCGGTGTTCCGGTCAAGACCCTCTTCTACCTTGCTAAGGATATTGACCAATAAACCATTTAAAAGATGCCTGATTCTCGTGTTGAGAATCAGGCATTTCTAATTAAGCTATTTTTTCAAGACTCCTCCGAGAAGCCCTATTATTGCAAATATTGTGTAATAGCCGGCGCTGGAGATAGAATTTCCCGTAAGCTCCTGTATTCCATTGATAATCAGTACATCTCCCCCGAATAGGGATACTATCCAACCTACGACCAATCCTACTACTAGTCCTCCTAACATACACACACCCCCTAAACAGTTTATCCTCTCTTATGATACCAGATTTGCGAGGATAAATCCATTAAATGGTCCACTCACCATGGATTATTCCAACCAGATGCCAAGCACCATTGTGGTCTTCAAATACCAGCTTCAGGCTTCTCCAATCCATTCCCTGGTACTGGGGATCAAAGCCTGTGAAGTGGAATTCCACAAATTGACCGTTTGGGTACTCTGTATCAACGTTATTTATTATATTGCCCATTCCAATCTTGTAATTGTTTCCTATCATTTCAGGGTTTGCAAAATCAACATCATAGATGAACCTGTCGTAATAGTCATCGAAGGTCATATCAATCGGGTCCCCTGTTCCGTCAAATTCACCCCAATTGTGGACTACCGGGCTGTTTACAAGGTTCTGGAATTGGGCAGCCTGGATAACAACCTGGTTCTGAAGATCCACATAATCATATGGGCTGAACCTGACTCCCTTTGTCGGGTGGACGTAAACGTCCAAATCTGACATGGCCATATTCTCAATAAGCTCAATTACCTCCATGGCAGTTGTAAGCAGTGATGCTCCTTGTGTGGGGCCTGATGACAATGGTACCGGATCCTCAGGTGGTTCTGACTGAAGCTCCTGAATTTCCTCCTGCAGCTGTGCTATTTCAGAATTCAGGGTCTCAATCTCAGCATCCTTTTCCTCCAACTCCTGCTGTAATGCCTCCATGTCTCCATTCTCCAAAGGTGGGTTTTCTCCTGTCGTACCACCAGCACAGCCTGCCAGCCATAATGCCATCACTAATATCAAAACGGTCCATAACTTTCCTTTACCGGTCATAATCTCACATCCTTTACTTGTTTGATCTATTCCTACCCTTTTTCTAGGTTTTTAATATTTCAATGTAGTTACGATGTTAGGTTATGCCCATTATTGAAGTGACTATGACGCAGCTTTTGAAGCTTTTCTTGCAACTCCAGCGGCAAGGCTGTCAATCTGTACCTCCCTTTTTGAATTCTTCCAGTCAATTATTCCCGTGAAGAGAATATTTGCGCCTTTTTCAGTACACATATTTCGAAGCTGCTTGATGGCACTGTTTCCACCCATCCAGTTAAAAGGAAATGCATGGGTCACAAATATCATGGTATCCTTTCCCTCAAGACCCTCCAGTCTGCCTAAAAGTGCCTTCATGGCCGGAGAAGCCTGGAATCCGCGAACAGGTCCGCCCAGGATCAATAGGTCCAATTCTTCAATATTCATTTTCAAGGGTTCAATACTGATTTTATCCGGGTCCGACTGGGTCTGGTCCTCACCGCCAATTATTGCCAGTCTTTCCAGGGAAAGTTCATGTCCCTCCTGGTCCAGTCTGTTCTTGATTCTTTCTGCCACAAGAGAAGTGTTCCCGGTCATAGAGTGTACAACTATACCAATTTTCATCCTTTACCCCCCTTAATTATCCTTTAGGGCATCCTCTACAGCCTTCAAAATAACCCTGCTGCTGTAGGTTGCACCTGATATTGAGTCCACGTCGATCTTCTGCTGGGCAATTACATCATCAACAATAGCCTCTGCCGGTCCTCCCTGCCCGTGTCCATGTTCAAGTATTACAATATCCCTTATTTTTCCGTCCATCACCTCAACCTGGACCTTTGCATTTACAGGTGGTGATGAATATTCTCCTATGTACTCACCATCCTCAATATTCTGAAGGTCAGCCTCTACAATTTCCTCATACATGAGCTTATTCAAATTTGTCTGCAGGTACATCATCATTCCCACCGCTGCAATTACAAACACAGCCAGGATTCCAAGTAGTATCTTCCATCTTTTTTTCACGTTCTCACTCCCAATTATACATTTCACGTTAAAGTATTATCAAGTAGATTATACCACTAAAAAACCCAGATGCAATTCACAATTCATAATTCACAATGCACAATTATCAAGGTCAGTCTATAGGGTCTTAAATTCTTCATTTCAATCAGGATGACTATGACTTAAGAAATCCGATGGGAACATTTTTTGAGGACATTACTTGGCCAAGCGGCCTTGAGCGGTCCGAATAA
>CALGAG010000001.1 GCA_937951995.1 uncultured Bacillota bacterium | reverse complement strand
ATATCATAACTACATCCATTTTGTCAATGTAGTGGTACTAATATGCATAGAAGCCTTTGCCTGTTTTTCTTCCCAGAAGATTTCCTCTAACCATTTTTCTCAGAAGAGGATGAGCCCTGTATTTTGAATCCTGGTATTCTTCATAAAGGACGTCCATTATGGCTAAGCATACATCAAGTCCAACCAGGTCTCCAAGAGCCAATGGACCAATCGGGTGATTGGCGCCAAGCTTCATTGCCTCGTCAATATCCTCAGCCTTTGCCACTCCGTCTGCCAATATTCCAACCGCTTCGTTTATCATAGGAATAAGGATCCTGTTCACCACAAACCCAGGTGCTTCCTCAACCTCAACAGGTGTCTTGCCAAGGGATTTTGACAGGTCTACAATCTTATCCTTGGTTTCATCTGAAGTTGCAAGACCCTTTATTACCTCAACAAGCTTCATTAGTGGAACTGGATTAAAGAAGTGCATTCCTATTACCTTGTCAGGTCTTGCTGTTGAATTTGCTATTTCAGTTATAGAAAGTGAAGAGGTGTTTGTGGCAAGTATGGCTTCGGGCTTGCAAATTTCATCAAGCTTTCCGAATGTATCCTTCTTTACCTTCATATCCTCTGAAATTGCCTCTATAACAAGATCACTGTCAGAAACATCCTTCAGTTCAGTTGTTATCTTGATGTTTGCAAGTGTTTTGTCCATCTGCTCCTGACTTATCTTTTCCTTGCTTACCAGCTTGCCCAAGGCCTTTTCTATTGGGGCAACACTTCCCCTTGGTTTCTCAGGGTCGATTGACCTAACCCATACAGTTACCTCAATGTCCTTCTGGGCAAATATCTGAACGATACCCAATGCCATTGTTCCCCTGCCTAATACGCTTACTTTTTTCATACAGCACCTCCGTTTATTTTACCTTGAAATCAGGTTTTCTCTTCTCTCCAAATGCTTTCATGCCTTCCTTCTGGTCCTCTGTTGAAAAGCAAAGGCCAAAGAGGTTTCTTTCAATTTCCATGGCTGTTTCCACGTCTGTTTCAAAGCTTCTGTTTATTGACTGCTTTGAATATCTAACTGCAAGCTGGGCATTTGAAGATATTTTATTTGCCATTTCCATTGCTGCACCCATCAATTCCTCAGGCTCTGACACTGAATTTACCAGGCCAATTCCCAAGGCTTCGTCAGCCTTTATGATATTACCAGTGTAGATGAGCTCCTTTGCCTTTGCCGGACCGACGAGACGTGACAACCGTACGGTTCCACCAAATCCAGGAGTAACTCCAAGACCAACCTCAGGTTGACCAAACTTGGCTTTTGTGGATGCAATCCTGATATCACAAGCCATTGCAAGCTCACAGCCACCTCCCAGAGCAAAGCCATTAACCGCTGCTATCACCGGCTTTTCCATGGACTCAATTTCCCTGAATACTTTTAGTCCCGCTTCTGCAAAGGATCTTGCTTGGACCGGATCCATGGTGCTCATTTCGGAAATATCAGCCCCTGCGACAAAAGCTTTTCCTTCTCCGGTAATCACAAGAACAAAAATATCCTGGTCATTCTTGACCTGTTCAACAGCCATCAACAGCTCCTCCAACACCTCTGTGTTGAGGGAATTCATGGCTTCAGGCCTGTTTATCCGGAGAACTCCAACCTTGTTTTTCTTTTCAATAACCAAATGTTTAAACTCCAACAGAATCCCTCCTTGTTATATAATTATCATAACAGCCATATCATATTTAATCAAGAGGATTAATAGCCTTCCTTGCCAAGGAGTTTGAACATGTTTTTCTTGTAGGCTTCCACACCAGGCTGATCAAATGGATTCACACCTTGAAGGTAGCCTGATATTGCACATGCCTTTTCGAAGAAATATATCAGCTTGCCAAAGTTGAATTCATCCAACAGGGGCAGTGATATTATTAGGTTTGGAACATTCCCCTCAAGATGTGCCAACAGGGTTCCTTCAAAGGCCTTTCTGTTTACATGACCAATGGTCTTGCCTTGGAGATAGTTCAAGCCGTCCAGGTTTTCCTCGTCATGGCTGATTTCAAGATCCCTCTCAGCATTTTCAATGACTATACTGGTCTCAAATATGTTCCTCTTGCCGTCCTGTATAAGTTGACCCATGGAGTGAAGGTCAGCAGTGAAGTTCACACTTGCCGGGAATACTCCCTTTCCATCCTTGCCTTCGGATTCACCGTAAAGCTGCTTCCACCATTCTCCAAGGTATTGGAGTCCGGGTTCGTAATTTACAAGGATTTCAATATCCTTTCCCCTTTTGTGGAGGATTTGCCTGGTTACAGCATACTGGTAGCATCTATTCTCATCCAGGTTTGGGTTCCCGTATTGGATGGCAGCCTCATGAGCCCCCTCCATAAGCTGGTCTATGTCTATTCCAGCCACAGACAATGGAAGCAGACCAACTGGAGTAAGAACAGAGTACCTGCCCCCTATATCATCAGGAATCACAAAAGTCTCATAGCCTTCATTTGTGGCCAAGGTCTTCAAGGCTCCCTTGCTGCCATCAGTTGTGGCAAAAATCCTGTTTCTTGCCTCTTCCTTTCCATACTTGTCCTCCAGATGGGACTTAAGTATCCTGAATGCTATTGCAGGCTCAGTGGTTGTGCCGGACTTGGAAATTACATTTACATAGACCTCCTTGTCCTCCAAGGTCTCCATCAGGTCTGTCATGTACTTAGGAGACATATTGTTCCCTGCAAAGTAAATCTGAGGAGCTTGTCTCTCCTCCCTTGGTAGAAGGTTGTGGAAGGTATGGGTCAGGGCTTCAAATGCTGCACGAGCACCCAGGTAGGAGCCTCCTATGCCTACCACTATGAAAACATCTGCCTTCTGTCTTATTCCTGCCGCAACAGTCTTTATCTTTTCGTATTCCTGTCTGTCGTATTTCTCTGTCCAGTCCAACCAGCCTATGAACTCATTTCCAGGTCCATCTCCGTCGTGCAGGAGATTGTGAGCTTCCTTCAGGAACGGCTTCATAAAGTCTACCTCATGCTTTTTGATAAAGCTCTTTGAATAATCAAAACCAACCGTCATATTACCCCTCCTCAAATATTGTCCTTCCACTTCCCCTTTGCAATTAAAACAAAACCTAGAATATGAATTCTAGGTTAATCTACTACTTCCACAAGCACAAGTGCATAATCATCATCCTGCTCTCCCCAGCTGTGGATTATGAATTTATCTTCAACTTCCTTCAAAATATTGTCAGGATTTTTCTGGACAGTCTCCAAAACTCCCTCTATGCCAAATTGCTTGTCATTATGGTCTCTGGCTTCAGTTATTCCGTCAGTATACAGCAATATCTTGTCTCCTGGATCCAGCTTGATTTCCTTTTCCTTGTATTCAACCTTTTCAAAGAGCAATGTTATTGGGTAACCCTTGATTTTCAAGGGTTCAATCTCCTCTGAGTTGAATTTGATCGGGTAGCAGTTGTGCCCAGCGTTGGAATAGGTGAATCTGTGGGTCACCTTGTTGTATACTCCATAGAATATGGTAAAATACTTGTCTGCTTCCAGCTGGAGAGTGCTGAATCTCTTGTGGAGCTCCTCCAGGGCCAGGCCCGGACTCAATACTTCGTCCTTTATACTCCTCATTGCCTGTTTTATGAACATGGTCATCATTGAAGCAGCAATACCGTGTCCTGCCACATCGCAAATATATATTCCTATGTTCGCCTCGTCAATGTAGAATATATCAAACATGTCTCCGCTTAGCATCTCAGATGCCTGGTAGACATAGTCAATACGCAGGGTTTCCACCATTCCCCTCTTGGGAAGAACTCTTTCCTGTATCCTTCTGGCAAAATGCAGGTCCCTGCTGATCTTTTTATTCCTTTCAATAAGCTCAAGCTCGAGCTTTCTTTCCCTGGTGACATTTCTGAACACTTCAACAGCACCAGCAATCTCTCCATGCTGGTTTTTTACTGGCGAGCTTTTTACAGAATAGTACTGACCCTGAATTATTTCCTCTTTCTGGACTGTTTCCCCGGTTTCAATGCTCCTATTGGTTATGCAAAACCCACATTTCTCTTTTTTGCAATGGACCTTGTAGCAGTCACTTCCCACCATGTCATTCCCGAGAGCTTCCTTCATTGCAGCATTTGCAAAGATTACCTTGCCATTCCTATCAATTACCCTCACCCAGTCAGCCATTCCCTCAAGAACCCTATAATTCAGCAGTCCATAGGGAATATATGTTAAATCTTCAGATATGTCCACAGCCTTTTTTTCTTCAATCATAATAATCACCTCTTTGAGGTCGTTAATATTCTAACTATCATGTCACATACAATAATGTCAAATATGTGGTGACTATTATCATTGTATCCTAAATCAGAGTTTATTTCCACAAGAAAATTCATGTTCCCATGGCAAACAAAGGGCATTTTCAAGGCCCTTGCCGGAGAAATCATTCCCTTTTACACTTTTGTGGATTATTCGTATTTAACTGGTCTTTGCTCCTCTTCCGAATATCTGGCCATTGCGTATATTGCATCTGATAATCTGTTAACATATTTCACCACCAAAGGATCCACCTCTGCAACTCCTGTTAGTGAGATTATCCTTCTTTCAGCCCTTCTGCAAACAGTCCTGGCTACATGCAGGTAGGCTGAAGAAATATTGGAACCAGGTATGATAAAGCCTGTTGGATCGTTAAGTCTACCCATATACTCGTCAATTGTATCCTCGAGATACTTTATGTCCTCTTCCTTCATTCTATGGGCCACCTTGGATCCGTCCTCAGTTGCCAGATTGGTTGCCACTGTGAAAAGCTTGTTCTGGATTGTATAGATCCTTTCCCTCAGTTCATCCTCAACATAGTTTTTTGCAAGTCCCAGAAATGTCCCCAGCTCATCAACGGTTCCGTAGCTTTCAACCCTTATGTCATCCTTGGTTACTCTCTTGTTGTCAAATAAAGATGTCGTCCCCTTGTCGCCTGTCTTAGTATAGATTCCCATTTAAATCATCCTTTCTTATTCAGGTCTTGGACCATAAAACTGGTAATAGTCTACCTTGATTCTTCCATTGTATAACTTTCTCTTCCTGTCGGCCTTTTTGCCATAAAGGGCTTCAAAGTTTTCATTTGAGGTTATGGCATAAATCGACCAGGTTGGGTGGTCAATGAACTTTTTCCCGAAATCCCTGTACAACTGCTCCACCTCTTCCCGGTCTCCCATTCTTTCACCATAGGGTGGATTGGTTATGACCACGCCGTATTCCTCCTGCAGGTCCACATCCCTCATATCTTTCATAAAGAAAGCTATGTCATCCTCAAGGCCGACATTTGCAGCGTTGTCTCTGGCCCTTAAGATCGACCTTTTATCCGTGTCTGATCCCAGGAGGTGGAGTGTGGTGTCATGGTCAATTTTCCTCATGGCCTCAACCTTTTCCTCTGCCCAGTAGTCCTTTGGTATTATGTCCCAGTTCTCTGCATCAAACTTTCTGTCAAGCCCAGGAGCAATATTCTTGCCTATCATGGCCGCCTCTATGAGGATTGTTCCCGAACCGCAGAAGGGATCAAAAAGCACCCTGTCCTTATTCCAGTAGCTTAGCATTACCATAGCTGCCGCAAGGGTCTCCTTGATCGGTGCATCACCGGCCCTGTCCCTGTAGCCTCTCTTGTGGAGGCCTTCGCCTGATGTGTCAATGGTAAGGGTAGCGATATCCTTTAGTAGGGACACTTCTATTCTGTACCTGGGTCCGGTTTTGTTGAACCATTCAACAGGATACTTGGTCTTGAGTCTTTCCACAACAGCCTTCTCAACGATTCTCTGACTGTCGGATATGCTGAAAAGCTTGGACTTGACACTCTTTCCCTCTACTATAAAGTTCCCATCCTCTGGAATCCATTCCTCCCAGGGCAATGCCTTGGTCTTCTCAAAGAGTTCATCAAAGGTTAAAGCTTTGAACTCCCCCATTTTAACCAGGACCCTTTCAGCTGTTCTCAGCCAGAGGTTTGTTCTGGGTATATCCCTTAAAGAACCCCAGAAGGATACTTTCCCATTCTCTACGTTTATGTCATCCACTCCAAGATCTATCAATTCTCTTTTTGTTACTGCCTCCAATCCAAATGTGGTTGTGGCAATCAGTTCTATTCTATCCATTCTATTCTCTCCCCTCTTGTACTATTATACCAATCAAATGCCATCTTTAATAATAAATTTGTGTTTTTTAGGTCTTTTAGGGTATACATCACAATAGGTAAATTAAAGAAGGAGGAATGAGCATGTCAATAGGTAATTTATATCAAAGCGGAGACTGGAAGGGTGAAAAACACGTTCCCGTTATCCACGCACCAGAAATGGTTAAAAAAGGAGAAGAGGTTGAGGTTAAGGTTCTTGTGGGTGAGGAAATTGCACATCCCAACACTCTTGAGCACTACATAGCTTGGATAAAGGTCTATTTCAAGCCTGAGGAAGGTAAATTCCCAGTGGAAATCGGAACCTACACATTTGCTGCACATGGGGAATCAGAGTTGTTTACAGCTCCATACCTTACTACTAAGTTTAAGGTTTCAACACCAGGTACCCTTTATGCAACAAGCTACTGCAACATCCACGGACTTTGGGAAAACAGCATGGAAATCAAGGTAGAGGACTAAACAGTCCTCTTTTTCTTATCTTGACAAGGGACCATTCATATAATAATATGTTATTAAATTCATAGGGACCATGAAGGGTAGAGTAGATATTGTGATGGATCTTCACAGAGAGTCAGCCATGGTGGGAGGCCGACAGATAGCGCATTATCCAAATACAGCCTGGAGTCTGCAGGGGATTTCACACCATACGTGATATGAGGCTTTTTTGTGAATTAAGGTGGTACCACGGGTTTTCTCGTCCTTTAGATGAGAAGGCCCTTTATTTTTTGTGAGGAGGAATTATAATGAGAAATGTTTTTGATGTATTGAAGGAAAGGGGATACATTGATCAGGCAACGGATGAAGAGGCTTTAAGAGACCTTCTTGGAAAGGAATCAGTTGCTTTTTACATCGGGTTCGATGCAACAGCAGACAGCCTTACTCTTGGACATTTTCTTCAGATCATGGTCATGATGCACATGCAAAAGGCAGGTCATAGGCCAATTGCGCTTTTGGGAGGCGGGACAACCATGATTGGAGACCCTTCTGGAAAATCCGATATGAGAAGGGTCCTGACCAGGGAGATGATCGATTACAATGCTGAAAGATTCATGGAGCAGTTTTCAAGATTCATCGATTTCAGCGAGGATAAGGCCTTTATGCCAAACAATGCCGACTGGCTGATGGACCTTAATTTTGTTGAATTCATGAGGGAAATCGGAGTACACTTTTCCGTAAACAGGATGCTGACCTTTGACTGCTACAAAAACCGACTTGAAAAGGGACTTACCTTCTTTGAGTTCGGATATATGCTGATGCAAAGCTATGACTTCCTGCACCTTTACAGGACCTATGACTGCAAGCTTCAGCTTGGAGGAAGTGACCAGTGGTCAAATATCCTAGGCGGTTATGAGCTTGTTAGAAAGCTTGAGCAGGACAAAGTCTACGGAATGACCTTCAAGCTTCTGACTACGGCCGCAGGGACAAAGATGGGCAAAACCGAAAAGGGAACCATCTGGATGGATAGGACCAAAACAACTCCTTACGAGCTTTTCCAATATCTCAGAAATGTAGACGACAGGGATGTGGAGAAGTTCCTTGCACTGCTCACCTTCCTTCCCATGGAAGAGGTAAGAAGACTGGGTGCCCTTGAAGGGGCAGAGATCAACAAGGCAAAGGAAGTCCTTGCATATGAGGTTACAAGTATGATTCATAGCAAGGAAGATGCTGACGGAGCATTGGAGGCTGCCAGGGCCCTGTTTGCAGACGGGATGGATGAAAGCAATATTCCTTCCACCCAATTGGACCCTGAAAGATTCAAGGATGGAGTGGGAATCCTAGACCTTATGAGAGAGGTTGGAATGATAAAAACCAATAGCGAGGGAAGACGTCTGGTTCAACAGGGCGGTGTCACAATCGATGGCGAAAAGGTGGATGCCGTTGACAGGATGGTCATTCTTGATGATTTCAAGGACGGTAAGATCCTGATTAAAAAGGGCAAAAAGACCTACCACCAGGTGCAAATCTAAAATTTGAAAGGTAGATTTACCATGACGGATACAGGACAAAGAATACAGGAGCTTCAGAATATCCTTGAAGCAACCAAGCTGCTCAATGCGTCCAGGGACCTGGACTTTATTCTAAGGGAGCTTATGAATACAACCTTAAGACTTATAAGTAGAGCGGACATTGGCATAATATTCCTTTATGATAAATCTGACGGCCTGCTCAAGTCAAAATTTTCCTTTGGCTTTGACGATATGAAGGTTACGTTAAAGCCAGGGGAATCAATTACTGGAATAACATTCAACCGGAAAAAGACACTTCATCTTACCTCCCCAGAGGAGGTTCATAGGGCTATGTCATCCATGTCGGGTGACACCAGGGAGATGCTGCACAGAAGGATCATCCGTCCCATGGACAGGCTCCTTAGTGCCATCAGCTGTCCCTTGATTCATGATGGGGAATGTATTGGGGTCCTGGTACTGGATAATTACATTGGCAATGACCCATTTACAGAGGATGATGTGTATCTGGCTGAGCTGATTTCAGTCCAGGCTACAATCGCAATCAAAAATGCAGAAAACTATTCAAGGGAGATAGCAGCACAGAACTCCCTTAAAGAATACAGCCAGCTTGTGGAAAAGGAGAAGAACAGGTATCAATACTCGACCTTTCTGCATAACAAGTTTACAGAAATGATATTGAACAGAAGTTCATCAAGTGACATACTCAATGAGGTTTCTCAACTTTTGCAAACAGACCTCTTCATAGTCGACTTATTCTATTCAATTGTCTCCTATGCTGGAAACCATCACCACAAGAAGGATGATTTGGAGGATATCAAGCCATCTATAATGGAATACTTGTCTTCAGAGGGTGAAACGATCCACTATAACCAGGACCATGGTCTATGGATTATGCTTTACCCCATTTTTGTATCGGAAGATGTGTTCGGATGGATTGGCATCCTCCTTGAAGATGATAATCTCTCTGAACTTGATAAGATTGTTATTGAGAAATGCGCGAATGTTGTGGCCCTTGATATACTCAAGGAGTATGACATGGCAAACCTGGAGCAGTCCATCAGGGGGGATTATTTTGACAATCTCCTAAAGGGGACCCCCATCAATTTAGACAACCGCTTTCAGCAAATGTACCAAATAGACTTCAGCCACAACCACAGGATGATACTGGTAAACCTGATCTACCATAAAAAGGATAACCCAGCCTATAAGTACTTCAGGTACTTCTACCAGGCAGTTAACCAACAGGCTATTCAGAAATTCAAGAGGAGTCTTACGATTCAGAAACGAAATCTTATAATAATAATTGTTGATGATAATGACGCCTTCAACCGGGAGCTTGCGGAGGATTTTCACAACAGCATTTTGCAGATTGTAGCCAAGCTTGAATCAAGGGCAAATCTACAATCGAGCTGCGTTTCGATTGTCAGTGAGAAAATAACAGGCTATGAGGAGTTCAGGAGCATCTACGAAAGAACCTACAAGCTGTTTGAAATCATACCCAACAGGTCTCTTTCCGGTTGTCACTTCTATGAGGATTATCTGGTCAAGAAGATTCTACTGAAAAATGACAAGGAGGATCTTATTGATTTTGCCAGAAAGATACTTGCTCCGGTTATGGAGTATTCGCACTCTTCCAGAATTGAGCTCTTTGAGACTCTGAAGACTTACATTTTCAATGGAGGTAACTGGACCAAGACCAAAAACGATCTGCATATTCATGGGAACACCCTAACCTATAGGTTGAACAGGCTTAAGGAACTTCTAGATGCTGATATAGATGATTACCAGACAAGGCTAAGAATTCAGCTGGCTTTGGAGATAACTGTAATATACAACGAAATTCTTGAGGATATTAAACAAGCTGCCAGGTCTTGAGACCTGGCAGCTTGTTTTTAGGTTAATAAGACAGTGTTCCTGTCCCTCTGTCCTACCTCAATATAAGACAGTGTTCCTGTCCCTCTGTCCTATTAGCTGTTAAGAAAGTCCAGTGCAAATTGTGCGTAAAGCTCAGCTGCCCTTCCCAGCGCATCCTCGTCGATGTTGAACTTTGGATGGTGGTGGGGGTGATATTCGTGCTTGTCTTCATTTTTAGATCCAACAAAGGCGAATAGGGAAGGTGCGTATTCTGAGAAGAAAGCAAAATCCTCTCCACCAGTTGTCTTTTCAAACTTCACCAGGTTTTCTTCACCGTGTAGCTTCTTGACTGTTTCTGCAGCCAATTTAGACATTTTCTCTTCATTTATGGTTGGAATTGTCATCTGCGTGTACTCAACCCTGGCCTTTGCCCTGTAGGCTTCTGCTGTGCTCTCCACAACCCTTTTGATTATTCCCTCAAAGGCATCATTCAGTTCCATGGAGAAACACCTGGTTGTACCTTCCATGTATGCATCCCCTGAAATAACATTCCATCGAGTCCCGCTCTTGATCATTCCAACGCTTACTACGGCAGGATCAAGTGGATTGGTCTCCCTGCTGGCGATAGACTGAAGGTTCATGACTATTGCCGATGCAACAACAGCAGCATCTACAGTCTGATGAGGCATTGAACCATGTCCTCCCCTGCCCTCAACATAAACCTTGAACATTCCTGTCGAAGCCATTCTAGGGCCGGCCTCCACTGAAATCTTTCCCGTCTCAACATCGTTCCAGATATGGATTCCCATTATTCCATCCACACCCTCCATTACTCCATCCTTGATCATGGCAAGGGCTCCCTGGGCAATCTCCTCACCTGGCTGGAATAGGAGCTTAACTGTTCCATTGAACTCATCCTTCATGTCGTTTAGGACCTTGGCAGCTGTGAGGAGTCCTGCCGTATGTGCGTCGTGTCCGCAGGCATGCATTACACCTTCAACCTTTGACTTGTATTCAACATCGTTCAGTTCAGTTACCTCAAGTGCATCCATGTCCGCCCTTAGGGCTATGGTTTTTCCTTCTCCCTTTCCCTTTATCAGTCCAACTACGCCGGTACCTCCACACTTTTCCGCAGGTATACCCATCTTTTCAAGCTCTTCCATGACTCTCTTCTGAGTCTTGTACTCCTTCATGCTTGGCTCAGGATTCATATGGAACTCTCTTCTCATGGCTACGGAGTAGTCCAGGTACTTTTCTACAAGCTCTTTTACATTCATTATTTTGCCTCCCCTAGTTTTAGTATGGTATCGTAAATCAGTTCTATTCCTTTTTGTAACTGATCGTAGTCTGTCCATTCCTCCTTGCAATGACTACGTCCATCCCTGCTTGGAACAAAGACCAACCCAACCTCTGTTACAGCAGCCATTACCATTGCATCGTGTCCTGCTCCACTGAGCATGTTTCTGTATGTGAAGCCCTTCTCCTCAGCAGACTCCTTAAAGAGACGGACCATTTCCTCATTCATCTTCACTGGCTTCACATCCAGCATCTCTGTCACGGTATAGGTTACATCAGTTCCCTCTGTAAGGGCTTCCAGCCTAGCCATGATTTTCTTCTTTACATTTGCTATACTCCCCTCATCCTTGGATCTTATGTCAACTGTAAAAACAACCTGGGCAGGAACTATGTTGGCCGCACCTGGCTTGATCTCAAGAACTCCGACGGTTGCAACGGTTCCATTGTTTTCAGGAACCGGGTAAGAATCAATTTCAGCCACAACCTTTGAGGCCACACCCAGGGCATCTGCCCTCATATCCATGGGTGTGGTTCCAGCATGGTCCGGTCTCCCGTCAACCTGGACCCTGAACTCATTTATTCCCACTATGAAATCTACAATACCCAGGTCCTTACCTTCCTTTTCCAGTATAGGTCCCTGCTCGATATGCAGCTCAATAAATGCCTTTACATCTTCCTTGTTACGCTTGGCTTCTGCAACTTTCTCAGGCTCAAATCCAAAGTCCCTAAGGGCTTGGGCCATGGATATCCCATCCCTGTCCCTGTTCCTCTCCAGCTGGTCATAATCGACAAGTCCTGCCATTGCACGGCTTCCGAAAACTCCAGACCCAAACCTTCCGCCTTCCTCCTCTATCATTGCTACAAATTCAAGAGGATATCTGGTTTTTATATTATTCTCCTCCAGTGCCCTGAATATTTCAAGAGCCATTACAACACCTGCAGGGCCGTCGAAGTTACCTCCATTTTTCACTGAGTCAAAATGTGAACCAATCATGATTGCTGGAGCCTGGGGGTCTGTCCCTTCCCTTCTTGCAAAGAGGGTTCCAGCGTTGTCCTCATAAATTTTTACATCCAGCTTGCAAAGCTGGTCCTTAAGGTATTCCCTTGCCATTCTGTCCTCCCTGGTTAGGGAAAATCTTGTCAAGCCACCCTCAGTGCTGCTGTTGAATTTAGCCAGTTCCTCAATATCCTTTTTTATTCTCTCAACCTTTGTTTTCATAAATCAGCCTCCTAGAGTATTTCTGCCTTATATACAAGACTACAGGTTTTTCCAAGTATTGCACTTACATTGCAATACTTCTCCTGGGCAAGGTCGATTGCCCTTTCAATCTTGTCAATTTCCAGATTCTCACCTTCAAATCTGAAAATGACCCTTATTTCCCTATATATCCTTGGAAGGGTTGTTTCATCCATGTCTGCCTCAATTTCAAGTTCCAATCCTGTAAATGATACCTTCATCTTATCCAATATTATCTTAACATCAACACCCATGCAGCCGCCAAGTCCCGCAAGCAGAAGGGGCATTGGCCTGAATCCCGAATTATTCCCACCTGCCTCCTTGCCAAGGTCCATCAACAATTCATGACCAAGACCGTCACTGGCAGAAAAGGTCATTCCCTCTTTCCAGGAGCATTTCATCCTTTGCATATGACTCCACCTTTCCTTTGATTCCGATTGTATAAAAAGCGCCTGAAAAGGCGCTTTTTGCTAAATCAGATTTACGAAAATTCCCGCAATTATTACGGATACGATTGTTACTGTTGTAAATCCTCCAACAAGCATCTTTGGAAGCATTTCATCCATAAGGAATTCTCTTTCCTCAGGGGTTTCACCAAGTGCCTTTGATGCCTCTTCTGTAAGAATGTAGTTTGGTGGGAAACCATAAAGCGCAGTCAATGCAACGGCAAATGCCATCTCCTTGGTATAGCCCAATCTCTTTCCAAGAACCATTGAAAGAATTGCCATACCTGAAACACCAAGAATGATTATTCCCATAAGAGGAACCACTATCTCCATTAGCATTGCAGGGGTTGCTCTTGCAAGTCCTGCAAATACGTAGGACATAAGTACAGTTATAAGGAATCCAAATGAGCTTGATGTATTAAGTGGCTTCTGATCCACAAACCCGATTTCCTGTGCAATAACTCCAAATAGCAGGCACATTACAAAGGCTGAAATGTTTATGATAGGTGCTATGAGCCCAGCAAAACCAACCGCCGCCCAGGCAGTCAAACCAAGCCTTGCCAGAGTCAGGTAGGTAGTCTGGTAGTCTTTTGGAACCTGTGGTATAAGCTTCTTTCTAACAGGCTTGTTCACAACCACCTCTTCCTTCACATGCTTTATTTCTCCGCTTCTGAAGCCATTAACCAGCCTAGTTCCTTCCTTCTTAAGCATTATGGAAGTCAAGGGATAGCCTACAAATCCCTGCATAACATAGGTTATGATTGCAAGAATTGCAAGGTTGTCTCTTCCTATTGCTGTTGCAGCGTCACTCATGACTATTGCTGCTACAATTCCACCAGTTAGTGGTGGAGTTGCTATTATTGCTGTTTCTCTTCCAAACACAGCCGCTCCGATTGTCATTGTAAGGGTCATTATACCAATTATCCCTATAAGTGCAATTAGAATTGTTCTCCACTGTCCTGCAAGCTCCCTTACTGACATCATTGTACCCATATGTGTTATCAAAAGGTACATTGACAAGGTTACCACAGGCATTTGGAATCCTGCCAGGGCTACGATGTCCTCTGGGAAGAATGTCCAGAAACCAAATAAAAACAAGAGTGCCGCTACGAAAACTGACGGTACGAATGCCTTTGTTTTCGTGGAAACTATATCTCCCAAAGCAAGTACGATCAATACTGTTGAAAAAGCCATCATTAAACTCATATAATTCCTCCTTCATACTTATTTAGCACAGTATACCATTAAATATTTGCAATGTATATGGTGTCAAAAACAAAATAACTTAGTATTTTTTGAAGTATTGGGGCTGATTGTTAGATATTTTTTTATCAATTTTATCTTATTTCCCTTGCATTTTCTCATTTTATCTTTTATAATTGATTTATAAAGATTAATAAATGTAAATTTTTTGATATGTTTTGTTATATTTTTATCACTTTTGCTTTTTTCTTGGTCTTTCGAGCTTCTAAAGTAAATCCTTCCCCTCTTTGCATTTACTGGACTCAAATTGGAAAGACCCCTCTACATAGATAGGTTCAAACAACATAGAAAGAGCTTCCCCAAAGGGAAGCTCTTTCTATGTTGTTTATTCATCAAGGACCGTAAAAAGTCCCATTAATCCATACTTATCCCTGTCTCTTCGATATGAGTGGCAGAGGTCATCCCGCCCAAAGGTTGAAATATTAACGACGGTTATGTTTTCTTCCATTATTCCAGCCTCCAGAAGCAATCTCTTGTTTATTTCCTGAAGATCAACCAGAAACTGGTCCTTTGAAACCCGTCTCACAAGATCCTTCCATCCCGGGAATTCCCCCGTGAAAAGGCTGCTTACATCCTCCCTAACAAGAAAATCATCCCTTCCTATGGCTGGACCTATTACAACGACAATGTCCTCCAGAGATGATCCGTATTCCTTTACCATACCCCTTATTCCGTTTTGTACGATTCTTTCAAGGGTTCCCTTCCAGCCTGAATGAATGTTGCCCTGGACTCTTTTAACCTGGTCAAACAAAATAACCGGTACGCAGTCGGCAAATCTTGTAAGGAGGGCCACTTCCTCCATATCTGTAAGAAGCCCATCGGTATTTGGAATGAACCTTCCAAAAGCACCTTCCTTCCCTTCCTCAAGGGACCTTATAACTGCGATGTTTCCTGTGTGGGCCTGGTAGCCATTATAGAGAAGTCTGGGCTTTAGACCCATAAAGTCATAGGCTTCATGGATATGGCTCTGTAGAAGGTCCCTGTCAGGATTTGTACTTGAGCCCACATCCATGTCCCTGGTGGTGAAGCAATGCCTAAGTCCCATTTCCTGTAGCTCTGGCAGGTACAAGAATCTCTTGCCCTTTTTCTTTTCAATTCTATAGTCCATTGTCTTTTGCATCCTTCCTGTGAATTAATTCCATGTATTGAGTCTCTGTATCAATGTCACATACATCCAGCTGGTCCTCAAGGTGATACCAGTAGATGTCCTCCTTGTTTCCACTTATTATCTCAAAGCCACCCTTTTCCCCGCGAACCTTCTCCAGGTCCTTGCGATATTTGTTGGAAAATAATATGGGCATATGAACTTCACCCTCAAAGGTTGGGATTACAATACCTTTACCCGAGCTTGCAAATGCACGGATCAAGCCATTTACCAGAGAGCAGGACAGAAATGGCTGGTCGCCAGCAATAAAGAGGTAGCCATCACCTGTTGCCTTCTCCAGTCCGCTTTTGACACTTTCAGCCTGTCCCAGACGGGCTCTGGTATTTTTTATGGTTTCAACCCCATACTTTTTTCCGATTTCAGCTACCCCTTCATTCCTGTATACAAGTATCACTTTGGAAAGTCTGGACTTAAGGGCAGTCTTGACCACCCTCTCAACCACCAGGTCCTCCCCAAATGGAAGGAGAAGCTTATCCTTGCCCATCCGTCTGGAGAAGCCGGCGGCAAGGATTATTCCGTCTATATTTGGCATCATTGTTCTCCTTTCCATGCAAGGGATCTTCCAACAGCCTTTTTCCACTGACTGTACAGTTGACCACGTTTGAGTTCATCCATCAGGGGTGAGTATTTTCTATCCAGATTCCAGTTTTTGATTATCTCGTCCCTGTCAGACCAGTATCCTACCGCAAGACCAGCCAGATATGCTGCACCAAGGGCTGTGGTCTCCCTTGTAACAGGCCTCTCCACATCCAGGTTCAAGATATCTGACTGAAACTGCATAAGAAAGTTGTTTTCAACTGCTCCACCATCCACCCTGAGGGTTTTTAGGGATATACCCGAGTCCTTTTCCATGGCTTCCAAAACATCCCTTGTCTGATATGCGATTGACTCCAAGGCCGCCCTTACTATATGGTCTCCTGTAGTGTCCCTTGTCATCCCCACAATTGTGCCTCTTGCGTACATATCCCAATGTGGTGCTCCAATTCCCACAAATGCAGGAACCATAAAAACCCCATTGGTGTCATCCACCCTCCTTGCCAGGTCTTCGGACTCAGCCGCAGACCGTATCAGCTTAAGTCCATCCCTTAGCCACTGCACCACCGCACCTGCAACAAATATGCTCCCCTCCAGGGCGTAGGTAACCTTGCCTTCAAGTCCCCATGCTATGGTTGTGATAAGGCCACTTCCCGATTCGATTGGCTCTTCTCCCGTGTTCATTAGCATAAAGCAGCCTGTTCCGTAGGTGTTCTTGACCATGCCCTTTTCAAAGCAGGCATGCCCAAAGAGGGCAGATTGCTGGTCTCCTGCAATTCCCCCAATTGGAATCCTGGCACCAAAGCTTTTTTCATCCGTATAGCCGAATATTCCAGATGAGTCCATTACCTGGGGAAGCATGGCCTCTGGAATATTCAGCTCTCCTAGGAGCTTCCTGTCCCACTGAAGATTCCTAATGTTGTAGAGCATTGTCCTTGATGCGTTTGAATAATCTGTCTTGTGGACCTTCCCACCTGTAAGATTCCATAGAAGCCAGGTGTCAACTGTTCCAAAAAGCAGGTCTCCTCTCTCGGCCCTTTCCCTGGCCCCCTTAACATTGTCAAGAATCCATTGAATCTTGGTCCCTGAAAAATATGCATCGATGAGGAGTCCTGTATTCTTTCTAACATACTCTGATAGGCCTCTTTCCTTAAGGTCTTCGCAGTATTTGGCAGTCCTTCTGCACTGCCATACTATGGCATTGTACACAGGTCTCCCTGTTTCCCTATCCCAGACTATTGTGGTTTCTCTTTGATTAGTTATCCCTATAGCGGCTATTTCATCGGGGGTTACTGAAGCACTTTCCATAACCTCCCTTATTACGCCCGACTGAGTTCCCCATATTTCCATGGGGTCATGCTCCACCCATGCTTCCTGGGGATAGTATTGCTTGAATTCCTTTTGTGCAATCCCATAGATTTCACCTTGCTTGTCAAACAGGATTGCACGGGAGCTGGTTGTACCCTGGTCCAGTGCCAGTATAAACTTCCTGGTCAAATCACTCACCCCTTTGCCCTTTTGTTAATTATATCAATAATTTCCCCTTTTTTGGAGTTTCCTTTGTTTTTTCCACAAAAAGAAAGAAGCCCTTTCAGGCTTCCTCCTAACCCCCTCCCACTGGAGGGAAAAGGGACACGACATCCCCATCCTTCAGTATATACTCAGGAGGTGTTCTGATTCCGTTGACCAGTAAAATGGCAACATCCTCGAGATTCACTCCAATCTGGCCAAGAAGGGTATCCACACTTGTATCTTCCTGTACCTCCAGAGCTTCCTTCTTCTTGTCATCAATTCTGAGTGTGGCAAAATATCTGACCTCAATCTTAATCATTACAGTCCCAGTTCCTTCAATTTGGCTTCGGTAGGAATTCCATCCTCGCCCCAGCCTCTTTCTTTGTAGTACTCTCCAAGCATTTCATCAAGCTTGTTGACCCAGCCCTCGCTTGGTCCTTCAGGTATTGGATCATTAAGAAGTCTCTTAGGTAGTGTATCCTCAGCTGGAGTTACTCCTGCAAGAAGGTTGAACTGCTTCTCGATGTTGTATATTCTGTCTCCTATTGCAAGAATGTCGTTACCAGTAAAGTCAGTTCCGGCAATTACATTGTACATTTCCGCATAGTCATCGGCACCAAGTGCAAAGGATGTGAACAGACAAACTCCAAGGGAGTCTATTGCTGCTGTAAGGTCCTGGAATATTTTAACCCAGGTTGGTTTTGCCTTGGTGTCAAATCTGTCCAGTTGCTCGGGAAGTCCCAATACCTCTGGAGATATTGTATAGCCTCTAACGTGGCATCCACCTCTGTTGCTGGTTGCGTAGTTAAGACCTATTCCCATGATTCCTCTTGGGTCGTAGGCTGGCATCTCCAGCTTCTTAACCGTCATTGAGAACTCAGGTACTCCGTAGCCATCTGCCAATCTATATGAACCTTGTGCCATTTTCGCTCCAAGTCCCTGACCATAGCCCATTCTCTTGACCCATTCAGCTATGTCAGTTCCGTTTCCAAACTCCAACTTAAGTCCATCAAGCTCCTCATCCTTAATGTAGCCCTTTTGATACAGCTCGATTGCAGCTGCTATTGTGGCTCCAGCAGAAATTGTGTCGATTCCCATTTCATTACACCAATAGTTGGCCATTATAATTGAGTCCATATCGCTTATTCCGCAGTCTGAACCGAAAGACCAAAGTGTCTCGTACTCAGGTCCTCCACCTTCCCAGTCACCTGATTTAACATATCTTCCACATCCGATTGGGCATCTGTAGCAGGCGGTTCTCTTGATCAGGTACTTGTCAGCCAATGTCTCTCCACTAATCTCCTCAGCCTTGTCAAAATGAGCCTCCTGGAAGTTGTTGGTCGGCAATGAGCCAAGCTCGTTCAATATGTTTACAAGCACAGCAGTACCATAGGTTGGAAGTCCTTCACCAGTTACTCCGTTTTCCTTTATCTTTGCAAGCTGTTTCTTGTTCAGTTCCTTTATCCTATCCTGATCGGGTACATCAGGTTTTCCTGAGCCCTTAACAACTATGGCTTTAAGGTTCTTGGAACCCATGACAGCTCCAACCCCAGATCTACCTGCAGCCCTGTCTTCGTCGTTCATTATGGCAGCAATGTGTGAGAGATTCTCTCCACCAGGTCCTATTGCAAGAACCTTGCAACCATCCGCGTGCTTCTCTTCCAATTTCTTTGTTGTATTGGATACTGTTGTTCCCCAAAGGTCCGCAGCTGATAGAAGCTCAACCTTGTCATCATCAATGCTTAAATATACAGGCTCTTCGGATTTTCCTTCAAATGCGATTATGTCCCAGCCGGCAAACTTTAGCTCAGCTCCCCATTTACCACCTGAGTTTGAGGATGCTATCGTGTTTGAAAGTGGTGATTTTGTTACCACCATATACCTACCACTTGTTGCAACAGGGTTACCTGTCATAGGTCCGGTAACTACAAACATTTTGTTCTCAGGACTCAATGGATCCACCTTTGGATCAACCTCATCCATCATCATCTTGGTTCCAAGACCTCTACCACCGATGAACTTCTTTGCCATTTCAAGATCCAGTTCTTCTGTTTTCCATGTTCCATCTGTCAAATTAACTCTTAGGATTTTACCAGTGTAACCATACATATGTATTCATCCTCCTTCTTTATTCTATACTTCCACCTATAATACATTGCAAAAATGATGCCAACTTTTCCAAGGCGGATCAAGTTGGCAGGATGGCTATTTTTTAACTTTTCTAATAATTCAAGCATCTCTTGTGTTTCCTCCAAGGAATTAGTGTTCCATATTGGAGCGTAACCTGGTGTATTTGCGCGTTCCATTTTGGATCACTGTGCTATTACGGAGCATCGATTTCATATTTTTGGATTTTCCTGTATAAGGTATTTCTTCCTATGCCAAGTTTTTTTGCTGCCAGGGTTATATTTCCATCATATTTCCTTAGAATCCTCCTAATATGGTAGGACTCAATATCATCCAATGTCAAATCCTCAGAGGCCTTGGCAGTCAATGTAGAAGGGTTGTCTCTTGTAAAGTTGTCGGTTGGAAGGGAACCAGTATTGATTATTAACTCAACCAGATTCTCAAGCTCCCTTATGTTTCCAGGCCAATCGTATTCCTGAAGCATCTCCATGTAGTAATCCGGAACCTCAACTGGCTTCTTGCTAAGCCTTCTGGCCTTCCGTTTCATGAAGAAATCAAACAAAAGGGGGATATCCC